>JAGQWZ010000343.1 GCA_020436835.1 Saprospiraceae bacterium
GGATAAGATACAATATCCGTTGCCCGGGCATGTTGCTGCTTTACCTGGAACGTCTTTCCCGGTAAAAAAATCCGTTCCTGAGCATATCCCGATAAGAGCAAACCCAGGGAAAAACATAAAGTAAGTAGAAATTTTAATCGCATATTTAATTGTTTGAAGGTTTTAAAAGTTTTCTCAGATCAATTACCAATGATAGGGAAAAGTAACAAGACAATATCTATTGAAACTTATAATGGGACGAAAATGCTGCCAGTTTCAGCGTATTGTGATTGTTTTAGAAAAATTACCAGATCACTTTATCGCTATCCTTTTGCAGATCATTTCTCAACCTATCAATCCATTCGCTATTTATCTGGTCAGAAGTGCTCTTAAAATCCGAAAGGGGTATTCCCTGCCCTTCTTCCAGCTCAATATTGAGATAACGAAGAATTCCGCTTATCGTGCCGGATAGATCCAGCAAAAGATCTTCATAAAAAATACTGTATGGTGTAATTTGATTATGTTCAAAAAAAGCCTGAGCAGCTGTTTCCCGTAAACAATGATCGTGCAGCAAATGAACCAACGCATTAAAATCATATCTACCCTTATATACCTGTAAGGATTTACTGGCCGGATTATGATCTTTCACATGCCACTGGCCATCCTGAATCGCCTTCCACCAACTCACAACCAATGCGACTTTATTTCGCCGACTTAAAAAAATATGTTTACAATTGGGAAAAAGATCTGATAAAATTCCCCAATCAAGAAAACTATTTGGATTTTGTTTTCGAAGTATAGCAATTTCATTACTTATACTCCGGAAACTAGTGGACTGTAATATTTAGATGAGTAGCATAAATTGGAATTATTTTGTAGCAGATCAAAGAAGCAACACCGCACATAGCCCTGGCTACGTAAGGCTGTTGATGATGCAGAGCTGGTGCTAAAGAAGCCAATTTATGCACTCGATTTGAATGTTACAGTCCACTAGAGGTATAAAATGAATATTTAATTGCCATAACTCCATTATCCGTGCTTCCCTGTTTCCACAGATATTTTCTCAACCCAATATAATCCTTCTGTTGATAAAGCTGAAGTAAAGGGGTGTTTTCATCTTTATTAAATAGTTCCTGTGGTTTGCCTGCCAACCCCATTTTTCCCAATGTATCGCAAAGAAAGGTACTGCCGGTCCTGGGAGTAAACCAAATAATATATGATTTGAATGGGTTCATTAAATCAAACTGTTCATCCGGAAATTAATAACGTAGAATGCTTAAAAAATGCAAATCAGGTATTCTGCAAGAAAACAAAATAATCTACCCACTGGTATATCATAAATCGAGTTCTTGATCAGATCTCCTAAATCATATTTCGAATAAAAATGCCAATCATTGAAACAGAACCTGGCAAGACTATTCCAAAAAATAAAAATCTATTCCCGCTCTCTGGAAAGTACCGATTTTTTATTTATCCCCTTCCCTTTTCATGTAGACATAAATTGGAATTCCCAGTAGAAGCATGATAAAACCCCAATACACCGGTTCAAATCCTGAACCGGCTACCATCCAGACAGAATAGGCAAATCCCAATACCGGCAAGACCAATTGGACGGCAATATTTTTCCCGATACCAAATTTCCTTTGCAGTGTAAAAACACCATATGCAGCTGCTGCAAAAATATAGGGAATAAGCACTGTGGTAGTGGTGACCAGAATTAAGAACTCAAAAGCTTTGACCATCCCCTTGGAAAAATTCATCAACATCAGGGTGGAGACAATAATACTGCCGATCACCAAACTGACAGAAGGGCTTCCGTTCTTATTTCTCCGGGCAAAAATCTTCGGGAACAAATGTTGACGGGCCGGAGCCATTGGCACCTGCCCCTGCAAGATCGTCCAACCATTAAGTGCACCAAAAGTGGATATCACCACCCCGCCAGCAACCAGATAGCGGCCGGCACTACCCCAGATCACCTGCGCTCCGTCGGCAAAGGGAGCATTACTTACCTGCAGATTCCCGGGACTAATTAATCCCATGACAGAGACAGTGCCTAAAATGTAAACAATAATCGTGATAACCGTTCCGATAATGGTGGCCCTGGGTATGGTTTTAGCGGGATTCTCCACATCTTCCGCTGGTACCGTAGCTGACTCGAAACCCAGAAAGGCAAATAGGGTCATGGCCGCGGTAGCCGAGATAGCGGAAAAACTACTCTCCGTACTCACATTAAAGGGACTGAAATGATCCGGATTTAAATAAAAAATACCGACCACTGATATTAAAATCAGAGGCACCAGCTTTAAGATGGTGGTAATCAATTGAAGCGAACCAGCCGTTCGGATTGTTTGCGTGTTTAGCCAGGTAAGAAACCAGATCGCAGCCAGTCCGGTCATTGCGGCAGCCATGCTATTCGTAGCCAACGCCGGGATAAAGACGCTGAGATAACTGACAAAGGCGACCGTAATTGCCGCATTGGAGGCCCAGATCGATAGAATATATCCCCAGGCCACCAGGAAGCCGGGAAAGTCGCCAAATCCGGCTTGAGAATACACAAAGGGGCCACCACTGACATTAGGTAACAAGCGACTCAATCTACTGAAGATCAGAGCTAATAAGAGTGCCCCGGTCGAAGTAAACAACCATCCGAATATGCTGATACCTCCATAGGCCCCCAATGAAGAGGGAAGGAAAAATATTCCGGATCCAATCATATTTCCAATGACCAGCGCAATGGCCATTGATAAGGTGAGTTTTCCTTTCTGTGTACTGGACATGAGCGATTTAAGTCGGTTTGCCAAAAAATATATCCCGGTGATCTCCTGAGCCCAGTCGCAGCTAATGTAGCGGGTCTGGTTGGCCTGTACCGGACATGATCAGGTTAAACTAGTGATATTCCCGCTTAACTCCGCCATCTTATTCAAGAAAAGTTTTGTCTCAGATCTTTGTCCAGCTACGGACGTGCATTATCTGAGATGACAAAATGATCTGAATTCTGAAGAAATTCTGAAGATAGTTGCATATACAACTATCTCGATTATCTTTGCGCAAATTTTCAATAAATCTTGATAAAAGATATTCATCAACAGTCTCTCGTACCCTGGATCGGTAAGACCGGCAAAATGCTTTCGAGCTTCTTAAATCAGCGGCTACATGAGGAAGGATTGCCCCTTACTACAAAGCAATGGATTTTGCTCCGCATACTGGATGAAGCCGATGGACGTCCGCAAAATGAATTAGCCCTTATCACCGAACGGGATAAGGCATCGCTGGTGAGACTGATCAACAGTCTGGAAAAGAATAAACTGGTAAAAAGAGTGCAAGACCCGGAAGATAAAAGAGTTAACCGCATCTATTTGAGTGAAAAAGGCAGAGAAGTATTCCAACAGGCGCTACCGGTTGTAAACCGGTCTTTTACCGATCTTCAGAAAGGTCTCGATAAAAGTGAGATTGAAGATGTAATTCGAGTTTTGAAAAAAGTCTTAGACAATATTTGTCAATCCCAATTAGCATAAATAAATAACCATTAAGTAACAGTTGCAAATTCAATTCTTTCAATGCGAAAAATAATTTTATTCATTCTTGGTCTGGTGATTTTAGCCGGTGCATTATTCATCGCAAAAAAAATCATGGATAATCGAAAGGTACCGGCTCCCCGGGAAAAGAAAATTATTACTTCGGTGTTCACCCAGACGGTTAAAAACGGAAAAGTGCCCGTCACGGTTTCTACCAATGGCGCTTTGACTGCCAAGTACCGGGTCGAACTTTACAGCGAAGTGCAGGGAGTTTTCGAAAGTAGTGCCACGGATTTCAAACCAGGTGCCTACTACCAGGAAGGAAGCGTACTTCTGAAGATCAACAGTGATGAGCACCAGGCAAATCTCCGGGCGCAGAAAAGCAGCCTTTTCAATCAAATAGTGCTTTTACTTCCGGATCTACGCCTTGATTACCCGGAATCATTTCCCGATTGGGAAAAATATGTAAATAATTTTGACATGGAATCTCCAATTGAGCCCCTACCCTCCGCCAAATCGGAGCGGGAAAAGCTTTTTGTGACAGGTAGAAATATTTACACTCCTTATTACACCGTCAAAAATCTGGAAGAACGGATGTCAAAATACACGATCAGAGCGCCGTTCAGCGGGGTTTTGACGGAAGCATTAGTAACCACCGGAACACTGATTCGCTCCGGTCAAAAACTGGGAGAATTCATCAATCCCAATGTGTATGAACTGCAAGTGCCGGTAAATACCTCGTATTCTGACCTGATCAGGGTAGGTCAGGATGTCTCCCTCCATAATATCGAGAATACCAAAAAATGGAGCGGTAGAGTGATCCGGATCAACAGTATTATCGAGCAATCCACCCAAAGCATTCAGGTATTTATTCTTGTGAGCGGAAAAGACCTCAAAGAGGGCATGTACCTGGAAGCGGATCTGGAGGCCAGGGAGATCAATGATGCCTTCGAGATCGATCGCAAACTGCTGGTAAACAATAATCAGATATTTTATGTCCGTGACACCACCCTGGGTCTGACTATGATCGATCCGGCATATTTCAAGGAAAAAAGCGTTATCGTCCAGGGTCTGGAGGATGGCATGAAGATATTAGCCAGACCAGTACCCGGAGCCTCCGATGGTATGACTGTTCAAGTTTTAGAAGACCTTACCCAAACAAATTAATCAATGAGAAAACTAGTTGCTTACTTCATCAAATATCCGGTAGCGGTCAATGTAATCATGATCGCGATGGTCTTGTTTGGCATCGCGGGTATCATGTCTACCAAGTCCTCATTTTTCCCTTTAAATGAATCCAACATCATCACGATTGCTGTCGCCTACCCGGGAGCATCGCCGGAAGAGATGGAAGAAGGGGTCGTACTGAAAATCGAAGACAATCTCCGGGGTTTGGTAGGTATAGACCGGGTCACTTCACGTTCTTCCGAAAATACGGCCGTAATCACTATTGAAACCATTGAGGACTATGATATCGATGTGGTCCTGCAGGATGTCAAGAATGCCGTGGACCGGGTGCCAACCTTCCCGGTTGGTATGGAACCTCCGGTCATTTCCAAGATGGAAATGCGTAATGAAGCTATCAGCTTCACCGTCAGTGGCAAGGGGGTTGATCTGCGGGCACTTAAACAAATAGCCCGGAATGTGGAAACGGATCTACGGGCGATCCCCGGTATTTCACAGGTTGAAATAACCGGATTTCCCCAGGAAGAGATTGAGATTGCTGTGCGGGAAAAAGACCTGAGAGCGTATAGCCTTACCTTTAGTGAAGTTGCCAGAGCCGTAGCCAATGCCAATATTTTAACTACGGGCGGAAACATAAAGACCGAAACCGAAGAATATCTGATCCGGGCCAGTAACCGCTCTTATTACGGAGATGAGCTGGACCACATTGTCGTACGGGCACTTCCCAATGGTCAGCAAATCCTGCTTAAGGATGTAGCCAGCGTTTCCGATCGCTGGGCTGAGAACCCTGACCGTCTCTATTACAATGGAGATCCGGCCATCCAGGTACGGGTTCAAACCACCAATAACGAAGACCTCATTGAAAATGCAGATGCAGCGCTGGCTTATATCGAAAAATTCAATCAGCAGCATGACAATGTTCAATTGAATGTGAGTCGCAATGCATCGGTGGTTCTGAAACAGCGTACTCAATTACTGCTGGAAAACGGGGGCATTGGAATTTTGCTGGTTCTGATATTGCTATCCATTTTCCTGCGACCCAGTCTCGCATTTTGGGTGGCAGTAGGTATTCCTATCTCCTTTTTTGGACTCTTTATTTTTGCGCCGAATCTAATTACCATCAATGTACTTTCTCTTTTTGGAATGATCATCGTCGTTGGTATTCTCGTGGATGATGGAATTGTCATTGGTGAAAATATTTATCAACACTATGAAAGTGGAAAGACACCAATCCGTGCCGCCATTGACGGTACCCTGGAAGTCACGCCACCGATTATTTCTGCTATTCTGACCACCATCGTCGCATTTTCTACTTTCTTTTTTCTCGATAGCCGGATCGGTGACTTTTTCTCCGAGGTATCTACCGTGGTAATCATCACTTTGTCCGTTTCCCTGCTTGAAGCTCTGATCATTCTGCCGGCGCACATAGCGCATTCTAATGCAATGAAAAAAGGAGGGCGACGGTTTATCTTTAATCGCTTTGGAGACCAGTTCATGGATTTTTGCCGGGATCGGCTTTATGCCCCGACTATGCGCTTTTTCATGGCAAATAAATTCCTGTTTTTTGCCATCCCGATAGGATTAATGATTATAGCCATTGGTTCGATCGCCGGAGGTTTAGTCCGGGTAACCTTCTTTCCAGCCATTGCCAGTGACCGGGTTGTGGTTACTTTGAACATGCCACAAGGTACGAGTGAAGTTATTACCGATTCTATAATCAGTGAAATTGAGGAAGCTACCTGGGAAGTAAATAAGGAATTCACGGAAAGACAGCATGGTCATAAACAGGTAGTAGAAAACACAGTGCGCCGGCTGGGACCGGGTACTTCCACTGCTACCCTGGAAATCAATTTATTACCGGGTGAAGAGCGTGACTTCCCATCCGACGATATCGCAAATGCTGTGGAGGAAAAAGTAGGCCCGATTTATGGCGTCGAAAGTGTTGAATATGGATCGGGATCGAACTTTGGGGGAAAGCCAGTCTCGGTCTCTCTGACCGGAAACAACATACGGGATCTTAAAGGGGCAAAGGAAGCCTTGCGTGAGAAGCTCGCCAATATGACTCAATTAAAGGATATTTCTGATAATGATCCGGAAGGCATCAAAGAGATCGAAATTGAATTGAAGGACAATGCCCATCTCCTGGGCCTTACCCATAATGAAATCATGGCTCAGGTGCGGAGTGGTTTCTTCGGTCAGCCGGTCCAGCGATTTCAGCGAGGTAGAGATGAAATCCGGGTTTGGGTACGATATGACCGCAATACCCGCTCTTCTCTGAAAAATCTGGATGACATGTGGATCGTTACCCCCACGCAGGACCGGGTACCGCTCTCTGAAATTGCCTATTACAATATTGAGCGAGGTGATGTATCGATCAATCACCTGGACGGAAAGAGAGAGATCCGGGTAGAGGCAAATTTGAAGGATCGTAATGAAAGTGCGACTGACATTCTGGAAGGCATCCGGACCAACATCATGCCGGAGATCATTGCCCACCATCCCACGGTAACGCCTCTCTTTGAAGGACAAAACCGGGAAGCCGGGAAATTGACCAAATCAGTGCAAATCGTTTTACCCGCCATTTTATTTGCCATTTTTGCCATCATCGCCTTTACTTTTCGAAGTTACAGTCAGCCCCTGATGCTATTTGTCATGGTACCATTTAGCTTAATTGGGGTGGCTTTCGGCCATTGGGTTCACGGATTTCCTATCAATATGCTATCCTGGTTGGGAATCATTGCCCTGATCGGAATTATGGTAAATGACGGACTGGTCCTGATCGAAAAATTTAATTCCTACCTGAAGCAAGGGATGAAATTCAATGAGGCGCTACTCGCTGCCGGACGTTCACGGTTCCGGGCGATCTTTCTAACCTCAATGACTACGATAGCTGGTCTGGCACCACTGATTTTCGAAACCAGCCGGCAAGCGCAATTCCTGATACCGATGGCGATTTCCATTGCTTATGGAATTGCCGTGGCCACCCTGCTTACATTATATATGTTACCTCTGTTGCTATCGATCAATAATAGTTATCGTGTGGGAAGGAAATGGCTTTTCACCGGAGTAAAACCAAGCCGGGAAGAAGTCGAAAATGCGATTAAAGAAATTGAAGCAGAAAAAGAGGAAATGGCTGATGTCGAAGTATAGTTTTTCTTTTTTTTTGTCTTTTTATCAATTTAAATATCAACGCCAAGAATTATTATAAGAAGTTATGAAAATGGTGAAGAAACATCGATTCTTGTTTTTCATATTTTTCCTGGCCAGAGCCGGATTTTCTCAGGATATCCTGACTCCGGAGGAAGCCGTCAACAAAACGCTGGAAAATAATTTCGGGATAAAAATTGCCCGGCAAAATATTAGTATCGCCACCAACAATGCCACTAAAACTGCAGTAGGATATAATCCGACTGTCAATGCGACTGCCGGTGCTTCTGCCAATGTCGGCAGCTCCACTCAAAAGTTTGGAAATGGTAATGAAAATGTGGTGAATAATGCGGTTTCATTTGCCGGAAATGCCAATTTAAGCGGTTCCTACACCTTTTATGATGAAGCCCGGGCCACGACGCTGGAGCAATTAAAAGAAGTGCTCAACCTGTCAAATCTGCAACTCCGTCAAACGATTGAGTCCAATGTCTTGCAGTTGATCTCCCGTTACTATGAAGTTGCCCGGTTAACGGCATCGGTGGACGTACTGGAGCAGACGCTGCAAGTCTCCAATCGCCGTCTGGAGCGGGTGCAGTATCAATATGAATACGGGCAAGGCCTGCGTCTGGATATCCTCAACGCTGAAGTTGACGTACAGAGAGATAGCATCAACCTGATCAACAACCAACAGCTTCTGGATAATTCCAAGAGGGACCTGAATGTGATTATGGGAGTGCCAATCGAAAATCCGATAGATGTAGATACGAGCGTCATCTACCAGGGTATCTCACTGGAAAATCTGAGAGCCGGCATGTCAGAACAAAATGTTGATCTTTTATTGCTGGAAAAGAATGTTGACATCAATCGCTATGATCTCAAAATCATCGAAGCGGAAAGAAAACCCCGGATATCAGCAACGGGTTCTTATTCCTACAATCAGCAAAAAAACCCTCCGGGGGCATTTATCACTTCCTCCAATAATCGCGGACTTAATCTTGGTGTAAACCTTTCCTGGAGCTTGGTAGACGGTGGACTGAGAAAACTGCGTGAACAGAATACGGAAATTAACTTACAGACTTTACAACTTCAGGAAGAACAACTATTGCAGGAACTGGATCGCGATTTAATTAATACCTGGGAGAACTATCAAAATGCGCTTTATGTACTGGAAGCAGAAAGAAAGAATTTAAGTACGAGTGAGCTTAATTTTCAAAGAACCGAAGAACAATTTAATTTGGGCCAGTCTACCTCGGTTGAATTCAGGCAGGCTCAACTAAATCTACTGAATGCGGCCACCAACTACAATAATGCAAAATATGATGCAAAAGTAATCGAAGTCTCTTTGCTGCAACTCGCCGGAGATTTGTTACAATGATCATTTTTGTTACCTGTATTTTTGTGATTCAGCTCCGCCGGAAATATTAGAATCAACTTTTGCTCGAGATTAACTTAGCCCAAAGTTGCCCCTTTTCATATTCCTGAAGGATCGTCTTAATGACTCCGATCAAAGGAAGACTGATAATTACCCCGTCCAAACCCCAGATTTTACCAAAGATCAGGATCATCAGGATTATGATAAAGGGATTGATTTTCAGTTTATCGCCAACAATTTTTGGAGTGAGTAAATTACCTTCTATTTGCTGAATGACCAGGTAGACAATAAATATAATCAGGGGTTGTTTGTAGTCATTAGTCGATATAAAACTGTAGGTAAGAGGTAACATCAATCCGACAAAAGTGCCGGCATATGGAATAATCGCAAGCATACCAATAATTAAACCCCAGACGAAGGCATAATCAAGTCCAATTATGAATAAGGCAAGACCATTAAGAACGGCTAGAATCAGCATCACGATTAGCATGCCCGAAAGATATGATCGAATAATATCAGGAGCTTTATCGGCGATAGACCTCCATTTCGAACGCTCATCGGCTTCTAGTTCCTTCATTACAATCTTGCGTACATCGTCGTAATAAGCACTTAGAAAATAACTAAATAAAATGGCCAAGGCAAAATTGATCATCATAGTACTGCTGCTGGATACAAGGGTGGTCGCAAAATCTCCCAGCACACCCAAAATCTTGCCCATCTGATCTTTCAGAAGATTTAAGTCGACGACTTTGGACAAACTGGTGTTCATCAGGGCATCCTGAATGGATTTTGTAACGGTATCAACATCCATAGATTCTACATTCAGCTTGGAAAACAAATTTCCAACCTGATTAATTACAAAAGAAACCGGAAGTATAATAAGTAACAGGAGCGCTACGATAGTCAGGATAAAGGAAAGTATATGAAATCTGAGGTAGCGCATGAAATAGCTGACGAACGGATTGATAATGATCGCGAGGAAGATTCCGTAAATAACAGGAATTAAAAGAAAACTTCCGTAGTGCATTACCAGCACGATCAAAAAGGAAATCGCAAGGAAATAGAAAGTTTTCTGGATGGGATGAAGATCCATGAGATTTATTGGCTTCGATTCGTGATATAAAAAAGAAGATCCTCAATTATTTGAATCTGAGGATCTTCATTACGCTTCCTGATGTTATTTTTAGGCTAATTCTGTTGCAAACTTTTTGCTTCTCCAGGCGTCGAGCATCCAGCTGCGCTTTTCGAGGTCAGCTAGGTAGCCACCAATTAAATCGATGGTACCTTCATCATTTGCCTTGTCTGCCACTTGCAATGTGCGGCGCATGCATTCAATTATCTGTGCATGGTCGCTAAGAATTTTTTCGATCATTTCCTCATCTGACAAACCGGTCTTAGCTTCCTGGACTTTGGAATTCTCCAGATAGGCGGACATGTCACCGATCGGCCGAAATCTCAGGGTGAGAATTCGTTCGGCAATTTCATCAATCTTGATTTTTGCGTCATTGTACATTTCTTCAAATAGCTCATGCATATCGAAAAAATTATGACCTTCCACATGCCAGTGGAATTTTCGCAGTGTCTGATAATAGACATGATAACAAGAGAGTAAGGTATTTAATTCTTTACTTACATTTTGTGTCTCATCTTTATTTAATCCAAGGTAATTCATATCATTAGTACTTTTTATTGTTAAGTAATATTGGTCTCATATCAAAGAGCATACAATCAGCCGTTTTGTTCGGCAGCTTTTACAGTGCCGTTTCGATGAACAAAAACAGGTGAACGCACACATAAAAAACCCGGTCAAACATAACCGGGTAATTTCATTGTAAGGTTTAGATTTTAGAAATGGTCAGGCGGTGATCGCCTCGATCTCGTTGACGATTTCTTGCCGGGTCTTACCCAGTTTATCTTGCATTTTACCAATCCATTGTTCGGTTTGGCCTTCTTCTACAAGAAAATCATCTTCGGTCAGTTGACCATATTTTTCTTTGAAGGTTCCTTTCACTTTCTTCCAGTTACCTTCCAATCTCATTTTAATGCTTTTATTATCCATGATATACGATTTTTTTTGAATTGATAAATAAGTTCTAGGACTATCAGTTACTTTTCACATAGCTTATATCCGAGGCGATCTACCCCCTACGAGGTGAAAGAGGATTGAAATGACAGCCAGAATCAGAAAAATGTAAAATATAATTTTTGCTATACCGGCTGATGCGGCGGCTAGGCCTCCAAATCCCAGTACTCCGGCAATGAGTGCGATAACGAATAACCAAATTGCTGCTCTTAACATGATTGAATTAAATTTTAAAGGTTAATAAATTGATTTGATTCGAGGAATACTAGCGAACGTGTTTACCTTGATCCGTCTGCAAAACTGAGATGCTGGTATAGATCCTTGATCTTCGACCGAACAAAATTGATCCGGCTTTTCACCGTTCCGATCGCAATTTCCAGCATGTCTGCAATTTCCTGATAACTATATCCGACGAGATACAATTCAAAAGCCTCGAAGCTTTTCCTGCCTACCTTACGGGCGAGGGATAACAAGTCCTCGCTCTTCAGATTGTCATATCCTTTGTTTACACATGACGACACATTATAGAAGTAAGCATCACTTTTGCCATTAGTAGCTAACAGCTCCTGCCGACGACGGCGCTTGTGATAATCCGACACGAAAATGTTGTAGAGAATGGTAGTGATCCAGGCTTTAAAATTCCTGACATCATCCAATTTCTCCCGATTTCGGAATGCCTTCAGCGAGGTATTTTGTACCAAGTCCTGGGCATCGTTATCATTGCCGGTTAGTTTCCTGGCAAAATGAAATAAATAGTTGTAATTGAGTGTGAGCGCGCTTGAAAAACTTTGGTTTGTCATAACGTTTGTAGATTAGTTACACCCTTATAACGTCATAACTTCCAAATATGTTTGATTTTTCTACATTTTTTGTAGAATATTTCTACTATTGTTGAATTTTTATCTTTTCCAGCTCCGCTAAGAACTCTTTGTTTGCTGCCATCAAATGATCTAATATATACATAAGTTGCTGACTTTCTGCACTTAATGGTGCATTCTTGTTTTTAAAATCATAGAAAGTCTTCATTCCATCCACCATTTTCCCAATCATAATATTTTTGTTGACAAAATCATCAATCGCCTGAGTATCCAGGACAAACTTGGGCGTAATGGCCGTATCTTCAGTGATGACCCCTTCCTGCATCGCCTGATATGTACTGTTCAGATCATCGAAATTATCTTCATTGACTTCAGTACCGATCAAATCGTCGATTGTAATCTTAAACAAATTGGAAATTTTAACCAGCAGGTTGAGTTTGGGTTCGATGTTCTGCGTTTCGTAAGAAGCAATCTTATTGCGGGTCACTCCTAAAGCCTGTGCAAGCGCATCCTGGTTGAAACCATTAAACTTCCTAAGTGTCCTAAGATTTTTGGCAAGTAAGGATTTTGTCATCTACCTATCATTTTCTACAATGCATCTTAGCTACTACGCAGATCACTTCAAATTGTGCCCCAAGGCGGCAATCAGCATTATTAAGAATTGTCGAACCCCAAATATGTTCGACTTGTATTCATCTTAACCAATTGACGGGTCTAATGTTGAAAATTTCTATCCAAATAGGTCGAAAATACTAAGTCCTGGTCATGGTGAAGATAAAATAAACATATGAAAAATCGTAAAGTATCGGCAGACAGTTACCAGATTTTGACCTAAGACCTCTTATTTCGCAAGAGAACAAAACCCTTGTAGATGATAAATCAAGGACCGCCATCTGACCGCAATCCTCAAGTATTAAACTGTCCCCGTAATTCTATTCTTTGGAACGGGATGAGTCTTTACCGGAATCCATCTTTTCGCTGACATCGTCTCCATTTGATTCGGACCCATTGTCCGGATCTGGTTTTTTAGGCCCGGTGATGGACTTCACCTCTTTGCGTAAGACCTTCAACTCTTTCTTAATGTTAGATGGTACAAAATCAGATTCATCAACCGGATTGATGATCAACTCGTCAAATACTCTTACCATTCGATTTGCAAATAAGGCCAGGTTTCGCAATTCACCGAGATGGTTTAAAAATAAGAGACTGTTTCGGGTCCCCACTTCATGATTTTTAATGCGTTTTATCTGAGTCTTGCGAGTCTGCCTGATCTTCCTTACAAATATCAACAGATCATCATATAGCCCCTGGATAGCGTCTCCCTCAAGATTCTGAAATATCGCAATGATAGCCAGATAACGTTGTTTAAGCATTTCATGCAGTGAGGTCAGCTCTTCTATCTGCTGGGGCAGCAGCGGTTTATGATTGTTGTCTACATGATCAAGATTTCCTTTCAGGATAGTCGAGATATCCTTGGCCATTTCTGCCAGATAATCCACGACCAGTATGTACACATGTCCGGCTTCCAACTCTGATTCGGGCAACCGGTCCAGCGCCCGGGTGGACGTATTTTTCAAACTGTTGATCTTGTCGTGGATCGGTCTGAATGCCTGGTATACCTTACTAAGAGCAGTGAGATCTTCCTTCCCTACCGCTTCGATAGATTTGTCGGTCAGCACTGCATATTGATTTAGGAAGGACTTAAGTTGCGTGGCACAGAGATTAATAACCTTGCTCTTGGTAAGACTTCCTTCTTCAACTGTTTTTTCCAGCGCTTGCCGGTCCTGCAGCTTTTGATCGTGGATAATATGGGTCCGATAGATCAGAAATGCGACGACCACCAACATCAGAGCGATTGCAATCAGACCTCCGTAATTAAAAATCAATGCCAAAACAAAGGCAACAATAAAAGCAGAAAAAGCAGTAAAAAACCACCCACCCACGACTGTCAAAACTCCAGTGACCCGGTAGACGGCACTCTCTCTTCCCCAGGCGCCATCGGCCAGGGACGAACCCATGAAAACCATAAAAGTTACATACGTAGTGGATAAAGGCAATTTTAGATTGGTCCCAATGGCAATAAGGCTGCTGGCCACAACGAGGGTAACCGAAGCCCGGATCATGTCAAAAGCCGGAGCTTCCTCCCCGAGATCTGCCTGCCTTTCGATAAAAGGTTTCTGGTCAAACTGTCGATCAACCGATGCCTGCCATTTTGAAGGCAGCTTGTCATTGAAGTAGATTGCCATAGAAGAGAAACCACGGACAATTGACCTTGAGAGTAGAAAGGAGCCAAATCGCTCGTAGCCCTCGTCCTGTCTTCCCAGATCAACTGATGTACGCAGGACCGA
>JAGQWZ010000033.1 GCA_020436835.1 Saprospiraceae bacterium
ATTTAGGGGTGCAGGTCAGGAGTCTTTACGTCCGTGAAAAAACGGAGGTTACGTCTCTTAGTGTTTTCTTTTTTTTGGCCAGATGAAAGTAAAGTCCCCTTTAGGGGATTTAGGGGTGCATGTCAAAAGTCTTTACGTCCGTGAAAAAACGGAGGTTACGTCTCTTAGTGTTTTGTTTTTTTTGGCCAGATGAAAGTAAAGTCCCCTTTAGGGGATTTAGGGGTGCATGTCAGAAGTCCTTACATCCGTGAAAGAAAGAGGTTACGTCTTATAGTGTCTTCTTTTTTTCGGTCAGCAGGAATGAAAGTCCCCTTTAGGGGATTTAAGGGTGCATGTCAGAAATCTTTACGTCCGTGGAAAACTGAGGTTTACGTCTCATAGTGTTTTGTTTTTTTTGGCCAGATGAGGTAAAGTCCCCTTTAGGGGATTTAGGGGTGCATGTTAAAAAATCTTTGATAATTGACAATTTCTAATCATTTCTAATAATTGATAATTGCCAATTGCCAATTGACAATTGTATTTATCTGATGCTTCGGATGATCACCTGAGTATGACGTTGAATATCCTTGTTCTCAAGGGGTATGCCCGGTTTACCTGGTGTGGGAAAGTGGATGGGAGGTAGAGATGGCCATCGACTGGGTGAATTCATCCAATCGTCCAGGGTCATGTCTTTGCCGGTTCCCATACTGTAGTTGCTGTTTTGTTCAGCGCTGGCAGCGGCTGCTTCCAGGGCTTCTTTGCATTCTTCCGGCGCTTCTTCACAATAAATAATCCTCCTTTCCACCGTAACTCCACCAGTGGACGCTTTTGCTTCAACGGTCGTGACGATATCCGAATTCGTATGATTACCCCCGTGCTGGGCCGGTTTATAGACGGTCCCGTTGGGATATGCAGTTTCACCGTTGGTAGGGTTGTAGGTCTGTGCCTCTGACAATGGATTCACTAAAAAAAGGAAAAAGACGATAACTGAGGTTACTTTAATGTCCATAATAATTTCAATTTTAACGGAATCAAAATTATCGCTGATATTGTATTGGACCGTCACCTCTTTTGGTGATTTTAATTTCTAAATCGTTTTTTGCTATGCCAGAAAGCAGATGTTTTCTTTGGTTCTTTTTCTTTTATCGACGTAAATGGTCAGGATCGGGGGATTTGTCTAAGAAACGAACGTCTGGTCACCACATGCTATGGGCGTTGGGAACCCAAAAGGGCACTTTTCGGAAATCAAAAGTTCCTAGCCCTCGAGATGGCGAATCCTGACTTACAAATCACACATTTTTAACGGAACCTAACGGCAGGAAATAGTAAAGGCATAAAATAGCAAGGAGCATCTCTGCTCCCTGCCATAAATACTACTACTATAAAAACTCTTTACCGGAAATCAAGGCTAATACTGATCGAGAAACTTCTACCCGGCGCATAAACCGGGATACTGCGGTTGGCAGCAGTTGAGCGGGTAAGATGTTCGTAATAGTTCTCGTCAAAAATATTGAGGATGCCCGCTGCGATTTTCATGTTCTCCAGGACCTGGTATTTTATGCCCAGATCGGCCAGGAAAAATGCCGGTGTTTCGGTTTCGCCATATTCAACGGAAGTCCGGTTTTGGGTAGCGACCTGACGCAGACTGATTTCCGGCTGCAACCGGTCATGCCACCAACTACCCCGGAGTTGATACCGCAAATCCAGAGGAGCTATTTCCGGCAACGGTTGACTCCGCGAAATATCCTGGCCATAGGTGTAGGCGAGGCTGAACCGCTGTGACCAATGCGTGGAGATGGTGTGATTAAATTCGATTTCCACGCCGGTAAGCATAGCCTCATCCAGATTGCTGAATTTTCTTACCCCGGGACTATTGGGCAGTCGGGGTGTCAGATCAGGATCAATAGTGGAAGTGATAAAATCCTGTAAGTAACTGGCAAATAAATCCGCATTGACCGTAAAATGATGATTCCGGTACTGGAAGGTAAAATCTACCTGGTTATTCACCTCCGGTTTGAGAGCTGGATTTCCTACCAGCTCATAGGGATCAAGACCCACGGTCAGGTAATTTATATAGCGTTCGATCAGACTGCCACTGCGTTGGGCTCTTCCAATCCACAGGCCGGTAGCGATGCCGGAGTCGAAATTCTTAATTCCCCCCAGGCTGAGGCTGGGATTGACTTGATCGACCTCGGTTTCCTGGCTGACTTCGTTGAATTCGGGTTGAAGGTCCAGGATTCGCCCCTGGTTGTACTCCAAGCGGCCGGAGACGACCCACTGGAAGTCGGATCTTCTCCACTGATATTCGGTGAAGATGGCTGATTTGGTAATCCGGCTATTTTGCCAGGCATTGTCCGATACGCTCTTTCCGGCATTGGGCCCCAAAAGGAATTCACGGATTCGCACGCCCTCCGCCTGATCGGACCGGATGTCCACACCGGCATAGAGGGTGGCAGCAGCGTATTTCCAATTTGCCTCCGTTCGCCCTCCGATCACCCGGGTCTTCGCATTGGTTGCTGCATTCATCATCCGGGGCTCCAGTATTTTCAGCCCGTTATCCATCCGGTGGTCAACCAGGCTGCCGTACAGGGCGGAATTGAGGGCCCTGAGGTGGGGATGCTGAAATTTAATTTCATGCTGAGCTTTTAGCAACCAGGTGTCGTCATCCCGCAGATCCATCATGAGCGATGGAAAATCCACATCCCGGGCCACATTGCGGACCCCCGATATTTTAAGCGTCTGATCAGCGCTTAACTTCCAGCCCAGGTTACTTCCAAAACTTAACCGGAGAAAGTCCGCCGGTACCATTGTCTTGTTGCCGGACTTAATATCCTGGCCTTGTGACCAGGAGCCGAAAACACCCAGGTCATAGGTTTCTCCGGAAAATCCGGCCATACCTTCACTGCGCAGAATATTGCCGTTGCTTTCATATCCACTGGAAATCCTACCATAGGTATTTTTCTCCGGAGTGAAGTCAGGGTCGACTCCGGCAAAATTGATCGTGGCGCCGAAGGCATTTCCGTAGCGTAACTGATGCGGCCCTTTCAGCACTTCGATCCGCTCGATCATATTAGGTGCCATCTGACTGGTAGGGGGATCCATCCGGTTTGGACAGGCAGCAAGGGCGGACTGAACCCCATCCATCACCACGTTCAACTGGTCGTATTTAAAACCTCTGACCACCGGATCAAAGCCATAGGCACCGCTTTTGCGGATGCTGCTGATCCCGGGAATGTCCGTGAGCAGGGCACCGGCGTCATGGGCCATTTTCTCCTCGTAGTTTAAATCCCTCCTCTTCCGTTCATCGGCTTTGGGTCGCAAGGCCATGATGGTCACCGGATACAGGGCCTGGGGCTGAATTTCAACCATCAGAATTTTATCTTCCAGGGCTTTTTGTAATTCCCGGGAGGTTAGATCCCATTGGCCATAAGAGACATGGGAAATGGACATTATTGCATCTGCTTCCAACCGGAAGCGGATGGTGCCGTCCGGATCCGAAGTGCCCTTTTGTTCGTCGTAATTCCAAAAGGCTCCGGCGATGGGGACCCGCTCATTTTGGTCTACCAAACGGAATTCCACCAGGTCCTGGGCGATTACCTGGCTGGTAAAAAGTGGTAGTAAAATAAGGGATAGGAGGGGTAGGAACAAGCTATTATGGATAGAATGATTCATTAGTTATCTATTTAGAAATTGCATGATTGGAAAGAGAGAAATCCTCTTACTGATTTTCACTAAGCTTTAGCAGGTGGTTCGATTCAAATGATCGAACAACGGAAAACGAAAAAATCAGAATCGAGGTGGCCGGAAAAGTCTAAATAGAAAACTGGAGAAATAGAAACCACCGGAAAAGTGCGGAGTGATTTTCTGTAAAAGCGTTGAATATGAAGAGGGGTGAGGTTGAGCCTGAAAATAAAATGTAATCGGTAGTTGCTCACTCAGGAGGATCAATCCGGAAGCCGGGCTTTCATGATTTTTATCCATTTTAATTTTCAACTGACAGGAGCCATGGCACATGTTTTCCTCCAGATTGCGATTCAGGCAAAGGTTGGCAGCGATGTAATCCTGGTGCAACCTGAAGGCAGTAACGACCAGAGCATCTCTGAACGAGGTGCTTACAATAAGACATACCAATAGCCCTGATATTAACAATCGCATCAGGGCCAAAGGTAAAAATTCAGTAATAATTTAAATGTGATTTAGATCATTGGTCAGATCTACTCTAAGCATCTTTCATTCACCTCCAACCAAAATATTGCCCGGTATTAATTTTGCGTACCCACCGCAGGACTGGAAGCGGCACTCCTTGACTAATAAATTATCTATGCTTCTGGCACAGAGCATCCAGAGTGCTAAACTATCTTATACCATTGATTATTGCCCTGGTATGTCTTGCAATATCTGAACCTAATAAAGCAATTCCCGGCACTTTTGGTCCTGGAAAGAAGATTGGAAGTAAACTTGGCCATTTGCCTCTTGAATTCAACCAGTCGTCCAGGAGAATTTCCTGACCGGTACCCATGCTGAAATTGGAAGATCCATCGACCCACTCTGCGGAACTATCATTTGCTTCTTCCAGTGCTTTCTTACAAGCATCCGGATCCTCGCTGAAGTAGATGGTCCGCACTTCAGTGGTATGCCCTCCACTGGATGACCTGGTATCCTGGGTTTTCACAATATCTGAATCTGATTGATTATTGCCATGTCCAGAAGGAAGATACCGTACCATTTGAATAGCTCGTTGATCCATCATTTGGATTATAAATTGGCTCCCGGTTTTGCCAATGCATAAGGGATGGTAGAAAGAATAAATAAAAAAGAGGAGATTAATATTTTATAATACATTTTATTTTATTTTTTGAGGTTTTTACTGAATAATACTAAAATTAAAAAGAGCTATTTTAAGCTTCTTGACCAGTTTGGGTGATTTTTCGTTGCGGTAAGCTCTACGTCATAATTATGTGGTTCTTGGTCATTTGGTCAGTGTTTAATTTGTTTTGATTTAGCGGAATCACTAGTTGTTCTTTTGTCTTGATACAAAAGAACCAAAAAATCAAGGCTGTAAGATCTAAACCTAAAATGAAAGAGAATAAGCTAAATTCTAAAAACCCGTCCGAACGGTGCCAGCCGGGCGGGCTCGCTTTCAGAGCTGTATTTCAAGCCTTGGGTTCGTGGTCATTGGATCACTACCTTTGGTAAGGTTTTGGCTCATACAGTTTAGAATTCTTAAGCTTTTCTCTTTCATTTTTTAACGGCTTATCTCTTAATGCCCTATGGTTAGACCTTTTAATCAAAGGTCTTTTAATTGTCTTCGAGCCTGGTTCTTGTGTCTATTCAAATGGTTCAGGGTACTTTTCTATATCATACAATATGACCCGAATACATGAACAAGTCAACTTTGCTTGTTCGAACGACGAAAATCCCATAAACCAGGTTACTTATGATGATATTTTATACTCACTGGTGACATCATATTTTTTCATTTATCTTCGCACCAGGTAGTTGCTAAAAACAGTGGCTATTGGGTCATTGCCTGGACCACTAATTAATTATCTTACAGCCTAAACCTAAATGTTTTGGTTAAAGTCAAATTCCATTGAATGCTTCAAAAAAGGCGCTGCTGATTCTGGCCACACTGGTGGGTCTGGTTTTCATTTATCTTCGACTGAACCGTTGTGAATGCAAAGCCAGAGTATCCTATTCCGGCATAAATCTAAATCAGGGAATTAATCTGGATAGCCTCTACCGGCCGGTGGATTCCTTTGAATGTAAAGAGATTTATAACGCGTGGCAGGAATTTGATCTGATTTCCGACAGCTTTGAGATTGTCAGGGAAATAAAATATAGCCCGGGGAGAAAATTGCTCATCGTGGTGCATTACCACGAAGGTGAAAAGCATTTTGGCGCCATTATTTTACCGGAGGAATATGATGAGACCAATCAATATCCACTATTAGTCTGGGCAAATGGCCTCGACCAAAGGAATCCGGCAGTGGATTTGAAGAACGGAATTATCCGTACCCTTATCCGGAATTTGCCTGAACATTTTATAGTGATTCCCTCCTACCGGGGCCAGGCGCTGGTAGCGTATGGAAAACGCTACTGTTCGGATGGATTTTTTGGCGATGCATTCGACGGAGCCACCGATGATGCCTTAAGACTGCTGGCGGTGACACGGAGTGAGTTTTCCGGAATTGATGCCGCTCAAATAGCTGTCTGCGGATTGAGCCGGGGAGGCACTGTAGCGCTGCTCATGGCAGCGCGGGACTCCACCATTGCAAAAGCAGTTTCCATAGCTGGACCTACGAATTTTTTATCCGAAGATTTTTACCGGAGGTATGGCATCCAATATAAATATCAGTTTCTCAGCTGGACTAAATCGCTTCCCAAAATTAGGAGTAAGGTGTTAAAAAGTTCCCCGCTTTATTTTATCGAAAATTATCCGGGCCGGCTATTGCTCATTCATGGTAGAAACGATCAGATTGTGCCGGTTGAAAATGCCAATGCGATCATTTCGAAATTAAAAGGAAAGGATCATTTTGAATTTATCCTCAATGATAATCAGCATGAGTTTTATGATTGGCATGGAATTGTGGAATGGTTGACGATTTGAATGATTTAAGAATATTTTTTCTGGTTATTATTCATTTGATTGTTATTAGCCTCAATCCATGATGCTGTGACCCTGGCATTCAGTCTCGTGTAGGTGCTAATATTGGCTAGGTCACCTCCAAGTGCTAGAATAATTTACATATTGATTGTTTTTATTTGATTGTTCTTTTGTCTTGACACAAAAGAACGAAAAAGTCAAGGCTTTAAGATCTAAGCCTAAAATGAAAGAGAATAAGCTAAATTCTAAAAACCCGTCCGAACGGTGCCAGCCGGGCGGGCTCGCTTTCAGAGTTGTATTTCAAGCTTGGGATTCGTGGTCATTTGAATCACTGGTTTTTGTAATGTTTTGGCTCATACAGTTTAGAATTCTTACGCTTTTTCCCTTTCATTTTTTAACGGCTTATCTCTTAAGGCCGATGATTAAACCTTTTTATAAAAGGTCTTTGGATAGTTTCTGCTTTTGGCTTTAGATCGTTCTTGTGTTTTGTCAATATACTTTGTCACCGGAAATTATAAAGATGGGTCCGCAGTGATTTCTTTGACATATGGCCCCTACCGCGAAAGTTGGGTGGGCTGGCACTTCTGGCTCAGCATTTCAATCCTTGGACTTCGTGGTT
Organism: Saprospiraceae bacterium; assembly: GCA_020436835.1. GTDB lineage: Bacteria > Bacteroidota > Bacteroidia > Chitinophagales > Saprospiraceae > JABDMH01. The sequence continues at coordinate 7,206 of JAGQWZ010000033.1, forward strand.
CTTGAGATCACTAGTTTTTGTAATGTTTAGGCTCATCCAGTTTGGACTATTAGAGATTGTCTGAGACCTTCGGAGTTTTTTACTGAGTATATTGAAATGCTACCAGTAGTTGACTAGGGCAGGTCCTTGGGGTTTGAGGACTGGCCTTATTTCTTTTAGGGAGTAAGTGCTCGAAATCCGTTAAGAAATCTAAACTGTATGAGCTGAACGGAAATCCGACTAAATTAACAGAGCCAGGATGGCAGAATAGCCCGACACGAAGAACGATCCATCAAGGCGAGTTTTTAGATTTTAGGATTTGGAGTGCTTACGAGCGTTAAAAAAGAAATAAAGCCTTGACTTTTGGATACTTTGTGTCAAGACAAAGTATCGACAAATAAAGGGGAAAAGAACTCAGATAAAAATTTCCTATCATTTTCTGCGCCCATATTTTATTTCCTCCCCACCTGCTTCCATTACCCCCAGATCGGGAGCCTCCCCTTTAAACCCATCATTAATATTCGGCAGGATCACTCCGGCATCAATGGCATCGGTTCCGGGAATTAATCGAAAATCGACCCCTTCTTTTGGGTAGACCTTACCTCTTTCCCCGGGGTCGGGAGCGGTCACATTCTGGAAGATGGAATAATCAAGGGATAACCCATGCTTTTCCCAGCCGGTAGCCTGCCGGAAGCCGGTGAGGTCCTCCGCTTCCTGCCATGGGAGTTCACTTTCATCTCCATTATTATAGAGGGGGTCGGAGGGCTGGCGCCAGCGAAATCCTTTCTGTAAGTCGGAATAGCCATTATAATCCATACTGGAATAACCGGTGAGAAAAGTACCACTCCAGGGCCGCTGGGCATTGGTGCTCATAAATAGATTATTGCGGAAGTGTGCATTGGCGGCAGAGACAAAAGAAGTGTTGGTACAAAACGTATTATGGTAGACCAGCAGGCCGG
>JAGQWZ010000344.1 GCA_020436835.1 Saprospiraceae bacterium
ATATTGCCTGAACAAACCTGGGGAAAGAAAATGGCTTAAGTAAATAATCCACAACATCAAGTTCATAACTTTCCAAAGCATAATCAGGAAACGCAGTGGTAAGTATAATCTGTGGTTTTTGGGGCATGGTTTTCAGAAAATCGATACCTGAGATCTTTGGTAAATGAATGTCAAGAAATATTAAGTCAATAGATTGGCTCTTCAAAAGATTTATAGCTTGAAGTGCATCCGGGAAAATAGCTTTTAATTCGAGATGACCATAGTCCTCAATGTATTTTTTAAGGATGCGCTGTGCTGGAGGTTGGTCCTCGATGATAATGCAATTCATTTTTAGGATCTTTTGGTCAGCTGAAGTGTAAGATCGGCCACAAATTCATTGTTTTTCAGTTTAGTGATAAGGGTGTGTTCGCCGGGATAAATCAATTGTAATCTCTTTTTTACATTTTCCAATCCAATGCCATGGGCCAGGTTTTCATGATTGGTCTTGGGATGAAAACTATTCCTGCAGACAAAATGGAGTTTACCTTCCTCCGATACTAAAATCTGGATATCTATCACGATATCTGTTGACTGACTGGATTGGCTGTGTTTAAAAGCATTTTCAATAAATACGATCAGTATGAGGGGTGCTATCTGATAACCAGAAGGAAAATCAGAGACTCTAAAATCAATTTTTCCTCTTTCTTCAATCTGCAATTCATTCAATCGGGTGAAATTTTCCAACTGTTCCAGCTCTTTTGACAAAGGCACGAATTTTTCTTTGCACTCATATAACATATACCTTAATACAGAACTCAGTTCTAAAATGATTGCAGGAGTCTTGGGAGAATTTTCAATCGCATAGGAATAAAGGTTATTTAGATTATTAAACAGGAAATGTGGGTTGATTTGTGATTTTAGAAACTGGAGTTCACTTTCCTGTGCAGCGGCTTTCAACTTATCAAGTTCACGTTGTTTAAAGACGGCGTCCCAGGCAAATTTAAAACCTACCAGGATCGCAATCACCGGAAGGATCTGAGCCAAACTGAAGAATACTCCCGGGAAAGTATGGGCAATTCTGCCTGGAAAGTAGATTGGTTCCAGCAGAAGTTCTTCCACGAGTATCACTGACGTGATTACCAAGACAGTGAATAAGATAAACAATCCGGATCTCCTGTGGTAAAACAGATGAGGCAAGAGCCCATAGTTTATGATAAGGGCTGCTACTGCATAGGTAAAGAAGTATACCACTTCCTGTTGGGAGACGTGAGGATTTCTTCGGTCAAAGCAATAGAAGATAAATACCAATATATGAAGGATGAGTTGGAATACTACTTCCTTGGTTGCAATCGAGCCAGTCCTCAAATTTTGCTCCATGGACCAAAACTAAGGTAAATAGAGACTTTCAAAACCTTTATCTCCGGTAAACGACAGATTTTTCAGGTCAAACAACAAGATATACCATCCTTGCTGTAATATTGGTTGTTTGCCTGGACTTTTTTGCTGTTCAAAGAAATCATTGGTGTAATAACGAAAGATCTTATTTCTTTGTGCTTCAATTCCTTCATCAAATGCTTTAATGAATATGAAATTGACTGCACGAAATACCCATCGGGACCTGGCCTATTTTTACTTAGGTTTGATCATTTCTTTTTCACTATCGGGTATTTTCCTGAATCACCGCCGCGCCTGGCATCCCATGCGTTATGAGTATGCCTCTAAGGAAATCACCTTGTCTCCGTTGGTCAAAGCAGATCAGGTAGATGATGATTTTCTAAAAAAGTTTTCAGAGGATTTTGAGCTCACAGACCGCTTACAGAGATATGCAATGGATGAAAACATATTGAGAATTACCTATGCTGATCATAATGTAGAAGTAGATTTGGAGACCGGAAAGGGAAAGATCGGCGAGTTTCGCCAAACTCCCTTGCTCGGACAGATGACGGAGTTGCATGTCACCACCAATAATTGGTGGATCTACTATTCGGATATCTTTGGAATAGGGATGTTAACGATCGCGATCACCGGAATGTTTGTTAACAAAGGAAAGTTTAGTTTTAAAAAGCGTGGTTGGAAATTAGCAGTTCTTGGCATCTTATTTCCCTTGATTTTTCTTTTTCTTTTGTCCTGATAGTTAACAAAAATCAGCGTTTTTCAAGGTAGGATTTAACCGGGCCTTTCATCATTCGGTCTGGTTTGAAGCAGGGCTATTTTGGCGTGACTTCTTGCACGAAGATGCCCCTGCCCTTCGATTGGTAGCCCTGAAACATACCTGATCTAATCACCGACTAAATTTATTATCATGTCTTTACGATCTATTTTTGCCGTATGTTTTTTTGCAATTTCAATGACGAACTTTGCCCAATTGCCGAAGCCTCCCTTACCTATCGAATTTCTTTTCGGGAATAATCGTCTTTATTTTCAGTTGGTTGTAAAAAATACTTTTGGCGAAAACAGCAGATTTGGTTTTTTTACCGTTGCCACCTATAATGCAAATTACCGTAATGTGATTTCAGAAAATCGGATGGTAATGCCTGTGCAATTTAATTACTCTCTTGGAAGAGGTTTTGGTGTGATGGCTGGTACGGATATAAATTCTTTTTCGGGATTTTCTCCGATTATCGGTCCACATTATAATTTTGTATCGAAGAAATTTCTGATTGTAACCGTGTTGTCATTTTTCACAAATAGGGATAAAGATTTTAAGTTTTTTGGACTCTATGAGTTTAAGCCTCCCATATCCAGCAATTGGGCACTCTATACGAGGATGCAGATGGTATACAATGTAAGCCTGTCCTCTGGCGCTCATAATCAGAGTTACATCTATCTCAGACTAGGGCTAAAGTATGGGGCTTTAGTTGTTGGTGTCGGGGCAAATTTAGATCGATCCGGACCATTTAAAAAAGCTGGTGCAAATTATGGACTATTTGGCCGTTATGAATTCAAATGATTTCACAGTTCAATTTTTCATCAAATTTAGGTCTTATCTTTACCACTAGAGAATCACCGGTTTGTTTGCCATTGTGCATTCATGACCTGAGTAAAATGCCTGATTATCCTAAATTTTTACATACCATTTTTTTATAACTGTGCCTGGCATTGTTGCTTTCTGATTCTTCAGCTATTAACTGCGTCTCCGGATTTTGACCTACTTTCAAATCCCTTCGCAGTTGAGTCCAGACATTTAAAATAATACTATGAAACCTTTCGCCCTGATATTTTACTTTTTCATTGCTGTGATCCTACTGGTACCTGGTGCCGACCTGTCTGCACAAGATGCAACCGTCACCATCACCGGCTCAGTGATCGAGAAAGGCAGTGGAACTCCGGTTGAATTTGCTACCGTGGTAGTCGGTAATCTGAAAACAGAGAAACCCATCACAGGGACTACCACCCTGGACGATGGAAGTTTTACGATCCAGACAACAGAAAGAGCATTTTATGTGGAAGTCAGCTTTATTGGTTTTGCAACCAAACGAATCAGCGATTTCTCCATTGAAAATGACCGGGTGGAACTGGGAGAAATCCTGATCACCAATGACGGAGAAATGCTTGATGAAATAACGGTCAGGGCGGAGAAGTCTCAAACCGAGTTCAGACTGGATAAGCGCATTTTTAATGTCGGTAAAGATCTGAGCAGTACGGGAGCCAGTGCGCTGGAAGTGCTAAATAATGTGCCCTCTGTCAATGTGAACATCGAAGGTGAAATTAGCCTGAGAGGTAGTCAGGGAGTTCAGATACTAATCAATGGTAAGCCATCAGTATTGGCGGCCGAGGGGGGTAATGCCCTGGGGACGATCACTGCGGATATGATCGAACAGGTGGAGGTAATTACCAATCCCTCCGCTAAATATGATGCGGAAGGTACGTCAGGCATATTAAACATTGTGATCAAAAAAGAAGAAAGAAAAGGACTCAATGGTTCATTTTCTTTGAACACAGGAGTTCCTCATAATCACAGTTTTGGTCTCAGTTTAAACCGTCGCACCGAAAAATTTAATCTATTCAGTCAATTGGGTGTAGGGTATCGGGAACTACCTCATGAAGTGAGAAATATCAACCGTGATCTAATTAACCATAATTCGGTGGAAAGCTTTGGTGAAGAATTTAGAAATGAGACTTTCTATAATGTAATTCTCGGTACCGATTATCATATTAATGATAGAAACGTGCTGACCCTATCCGGATATTTTGCCTATGAAGTGGAGGATCAACCCTCCGATTTCCGGTTCAATTTATTAGATGGATCCGATCAAATTGTATCCAGTTGGAATCGACGGGAGGAAACGGAAGCCAACAATCCAAAATGGCAATATGAACTGGAATATAAAAGAGATTTCAAAAATCATGAGGATCATACTTTGCTCTTCAGTGCACTGGGTAATTATTTCGGAAAAAATCAATCATCTCAATTTTTTAATAATACCATTTTTGGAAGTGAAACCGGGACGACCCAACGCACCCGAACCGATTTCCTGGAATCGGAAAATACCTTTAAACTGGATTATACCAATCCCATTGCTGAAAAAATAACTCTGGAGACGGGAGCGCAATATGTGATCAATGATGTCAGTAATGATTACGAAGTGAATAACCTGGTTGATGGTACATGGATAAATGACCCGGCCCAGACCAATGTTTTTGAGTACGATCAGAAAGTGTTGGCAGGATACGGAACTGCCGCTTATGAAGGAGACAAGTGGGGGTTGAAGCTGGGTCTGCGAGTGGAGAATACCGATCTCAGGACCTTACTGGCTATGACGGATGAAGAAAATTATCAGAATTATTCGAATTTTTTTCCAACCCTGCATACTTCATATAAAATATCGGAAGGTGTTTCACTGCAAGCGGGATATTCACGCCGGATTTTTAGACCCCGGCTATGGGACCTGAATCCTTTTTTCAATATTAGAAATAATTATAGCATTCGAACCGGAAATCCCGACCTGCAACCTGAATTTACCGATTCATACGAAATTGCCAGTATTTTTGTAGCAGGAAAAACCTCCTTAAATTTTGTGGTCTATCACCGTTTTACCACCGATGTGGTAGAGAGGATATCAACCTTTGAGAATAATGTCAATATTTATAAGCCACGCAATATAGGAACGAACCGGGCTACAGGTATCGAGTTTAATGCTAAATATTCCGTCAACGATTGGCTGACCCTTACCGGCGATGTTAATTATAATTATTTTAAACGTCAGGGACAGCTCGATCTGACCTCTTTTGATTTTCAGGCAGATCAGTGGTCAGGTAAAATGATCTCTAAGGTACAATTGCCTGCCGATTTCGAATTTGAAGTGACCGGAAGGTATGAATCTGCCTACCAAACAGTACAACGAGAGATATCAGATAATCTTTTCGCCGATTTTGGCATACGGAAGAAATTGCTGAAGGGGAAAGGAGTTGTTAATCTAAGTGTGCGGGATATCTTCGCCTCCAGGATAAGGGAGAGTTTTATTGATCAGGAAGCGTTTTATTTATATAGTCGTCGTCAAAGAGGTCGCTTTATCGCCCTGGGTTTTAGTTATGGTTTTGGTAAAGGAGAAGCCATGGAATTTTCAGGAAGAAGAAGACATTAAGACGACCAAAATTTAAAAAGAAATACTATGAAAAAGAATTTGATCTTAGCGGGATTATTGAGTTTTGGCTTAATTACGGCATTTAAAAATCCTGATCCGGTAGCGGAGGCTCCAACCTGGAATATTGACAAAAATCACAGCTCCGTTTCATTTTCAGTCCGGCATTTTTTCGCCAATGTGATGGGAAGTTTCGATGATTTTGAGGGGGACATTAAATTTCATCCGGATGACCTGGAAAATAGCAATGTAAACTTTTCGGTCAGCGTAACCAGTGTAAATACGAAAAATGACCGCAGGGATAATCACTTGCAATCGGAAGATTTTTTCCATGCTGATAAATGGCCAAAAATGACATTCGAGTCAACTAATATTTCTAAAGCAGGAGATCACTATGTAGTAAGAGGAAATATGACCATTCGCGATGTGACCCGGGAAGTGGAACTACCGGTAAAGTTCCTTGGCGAAATGGAACATCCTCGGCGCGAGGGAACCTTCATTGGCGGGTTTTCCACCGAGTTTACGATCGATCGAAATGAATTTGGTGTCGGTTCGGGAGATTATGTATCCACAGCCACCATCGGGGGAGAAATCGACGTGACCATAAATCTGGAAGTGAATCGGACCACCAGTTAGGTTTTGGGAATCTAAGCATTTTTCGTTCTTCATTATTTTAGTCTTTTCCTGATAGACACTAATATCGGGAGGGGAGATATGAATCATTTGCAAATGATGTGCTACATTAGTTAGATAGGCTATGAAGGGAAATCCGGATTAGCTAAAAAAACTGCCACCATTTTCAAATAACTTCAATACTATGATGAGGATTCTATTCGCTTTGATTTTTTGGCCCATGCTGCAGTATGCCATTGGTCAGGAAGAAATAATGCTTTACCAGGGAAAACCAAAGGGTTCAGAAGCGTGGAATTGGAGTGAGAAGACCAGCACCTCGAATGCTTTTAATACCAAAGTAGTTTACAATGTAGTCGAACCAAGTATAACTGCTTACTTACCTCCGTATTATCTGGCCACTGGTACAGCGATCATCGTCGCTCCCGGAGGGGCCTTTCATACCCTGAGTATCGACAATGAGGGCGTTGAAGTTGCCCGATGGTTGAATAGTAAAGGCATCGCAGCATTTGTCTTAAAATATCGTCTTGTACATAGTATGACCGATGATCCGGTGGCAGAACTGCTACAGAAGATGAGTGATTTCGATAAACTCGATGATGAGAATGCTGCAATCATACCATTGGCTATGCAGGATGGTCTGACCGCAGTCGGGTATCTTCGTGAGCATGCCCGGGAGTTCGATATTAATCCGGGAAAGATTGGATTTATGGGCTTTTCTGCGGGAGCTACTTTAACTATGTCTGTGGTATATAATGCCGCTGATGAGCAACGTCCTGATTTTGTGATTCCCGTGTATGCCTATGAACCCGCCATACTTGGTACCCAGGTTCCGGAAACGGAAACACCTATATTTCTGGCAGTAGCCGGTGATGATCAACTGGGAATGACTTTGCACAGTGTAAATATTTACCGGAAATGGTTTGAGGCGGGCCAACCGGCTGAACTCCATATCTATGAGAAAGGAGGGCACGGATTTGGAATGCGCAAACAAAATCTCCCAACCGATTCCTGGTATGAACGCTTAGGAGAGTGGTTGCAGCTGCAGGGTTATTTAAAGAGGTTATACCCCAGCAAATATGAAAAGCTATACGGTGAGGAAGCCGTGGCCCGAAGTGCGGTGGAGAAATGGGAAAGATTGAAGAAGGATTATGCAGAACTGGATCGCTATGCTGATCTTAATCTCCTGGTGGAGAAGGTAAAAAAAACAAGCCCCCGGGTGGTTTTCCTGGGGAACTCAATCACCGAAGGATGGGTACGTACGGATTCTTCTTTCTTCATCCGTAATAATTTTATTGGGCGGGGTATTAGTGGCCAGACCTCCTCTCAACTTTTGCTGAGGTTTCGGCAGGATGTAGTTGACCTGTCACCGGAGGCGGTGGTAATTCACATCGGAACCAATGATATAGCGGAAAACACAGGCATTTACAACCCGGAATTTACGATGGACAATATTGAGTCAATGGTGGAAATAGCTCAAACTAATCACATCAAGGTCATTCTGGCTGCGGTGGTGCCCTCTACAAAATTTGAGTGGAACCGGGCAGTGGGTGACCGGTCAGATATGATCATAGATCTCAATCGTCGAATTGAGCGCTATGCCAGGAGTCGGGATATCCCATTTGTGGACTATCATTCCGCCCTGAAAAATGAAGAAAATGGTATGGATCCGGAAGTAGCTCCTGATGGCGTACATCCAAATGCCGCCGGTTATACCCTCATGGAGAGTCTGATTCTTCCGGTGGTTCAAAAATGCCTTTCAGATTGATAAATGCATAGTCCTGCCTTTAAGATATGTTTCGGTCCTTCACTTTATTCCAGACGGAGAATAGGTGCTTAGGCTTACTCAGTAGCTAATCTACCCCTCTTTGGGGAGTAACTACCGTCTTGTTAAAAAGTGAATCTCACTGATTGATTCATTTTGAATGGGCAATTCCAGACGACGATCTTCTAAATCTTAAAGCCGACAGTAAGGACTATATTATTCTTACCGATGCGGTTCTCAACATTTTGCAATGGTGCTCCCTCGATCTGGTAGGGAAGATATAACTCATTGACACTGCTGTGACTGAATCCCAGATCAAGAAATGCTTTATTCCCCCGCACTCCAATACCTGCTGTCAGTACTTTTTCGAAAGAGTTGTCATCAACGAACGGGCTTCCTACCAATTGGCCTCCCAGACGAAAGCGGAAACCTTCATAGGCAAGTTCTCCACCCAATTTGATATTGACGGCCGCCTTATAGGATTCTTTGATTTCTGCATTCACTTCGTCCTGGTAAATCCGATCTTCTACGTTGTCACTGTTGGTAGTGAAATCGTACTTTGCCGATGAGTAGTCAATGTACTCGATATCGGTGCTGATGAAACCACTTTTTCCAATAATCCAGGCAGCATTGGCCACTGCTTTCCAGGGGGTAGTCAGACCGTACTCAAATTCTCCTTCCGGTGATTCATTCGTGAACGATTCATCGCCAGCCCCTTCATTGTATTCATAGGTGAAATCGGTGGTAAAGCGGTCAGTCAGCGCCAGGTAGGTAGGACTATGAAATGCAGCACCCAACCGGAAATTGTTATTCAATTTAAATATGGCGCCTAATTTCAAGTTGACTCCACCGCCCTCGGTGGTCAAATATTCGTTGAAATTAAGGTAATTAAATGCGGGAATGACGTCCAGGTCATCGATCTCTTCGTAAGATTTTTCCGAACTGTAAGAAACAAAGGGTATGCCCACACTGCCACCGATGAGTACTTTGTTCTTAAGATTTCCTCCAAATCCAATGACCAGTTCATTATTGTATCCTTCTGACTTAACCAACTGTCTCTTCTGGAAGACTTCCTGATCCTGATTGTCGAAATCAGTTTCATAAATCAAGTCATTACCGATATCGTAAATAGCTCCGGATGAGTATGCGGGGCCTGACTCGAATCCGTCCAACTGATCAGGTGTCAGTCCGAAAGCACGACCGGCAAACCGGTCCACAATGCTTCCCTGTGTTTCATTCTGATAAAAGAATTCCTGCTCGTAGTTTCCCAGCTTATTGAGACCGATTCCAAGACTCACCGCCTTCCAGGCACCGCGATCACTCGTATTCGTGAATACAATGCCTACATTGCTGAGACCGAACTTTCGCGCTAGCTCCTGACTTTCCAATCCGCCATTTAGAGAGGATCGGGTGTTATTGCGAACAAAAACCGGACTGACCATAAACTCTGATTTCCAATATCCCCCTATGCCTGCAGGATTTACCGACAGCGAAGTGAAATCACCACCTAATCCTCCGATTGCACCTCCGATTCCGATTGCTCTGGCCGTACCCTGAGGACTGGTATTGCTGAAACGCAATATATCACTGGCTGTCTGTGCCGGCAACAGCAAGGGAGTTAAGGATGCAACGATTAGTGCTATATATAGTGATCTGATTAAATCTTTCATTTTCAATTAGTTTGCTGTAACGATCAATTCGATGAAGCGCTACCTCATTTGAGGATATAAAAAGGGTGGGCCAAATGCTGTCTCGACCCACCCCTCACGATTTCGTACGTTCTTATATTATTTTCCTAGTTCCTTCTCGGTGAAGAAGACCGGCTACTACTGCTGCTGCTTCTGGAACTGCTGCTGCTACTGCCTGAGCTTCTTGAAGGAGAATATGACCGGGACGACCCGGAGGAACTCGGTGAAAAACTTCTTGAATTTCCTGACCGGCTTGGGCTGTAACTTCTCGAAGGAGAAGAAGACCGGCTCGGTGTATAACTTCTTTTGCTTGGTGAGTAGCTACGGGAAGACCCGGACGAACTACTCGGACTGTAAGACCTGGATGGAGTCCGGTTAGGGCTGTAACTTCTTGTATTGCCAGAACTACTGGGTGAATAACTCCTTCTTGATGAATTCGAAGGTGATACGGCCCTGCTTGAACTATTCGGACTGGATCCGTACGTTGCTCTACTCGGTGCACTGTTAGTTCTCGTAGGCGTATAGGTCTTTGTAATGGTACGAGTGGTAGTCCTGCTGTCGGGAGTGCGATAGGTTTTTCCTCCGACCACGGCATTTCGCTGTGCATCGTTCGTTCTTACTGCCGAAGTCCTGGTCACCGACTTTCCGTCGGTGGTAGTAAAACTACGACTGGAAGTACGCGGAGACCCCACGGGGGTACCTGGAGAGGCTTTCACCGATCCACCTCTTCTGGCGCCATAGTGATAACCCCTGCTGCTATTAGAGTACACAGGCTGGTAATAATCATAGGCTGACCCGTAGTAATTATTTACATAGTAGCTATTGTATAGTCCGCCGTATCCAAATGATCTGGAATACAGAGATGGTGGGCAATAGCCAAAGTAAGAATCAAAAATGCTGAAGCCACGACCATAACCAAATGGACTATAGAAAGGATCATAGTATCCAAATCCGCCGTACCCATAGTTAAAGCGGTTCCATCGATTCCATCTGTTCCAACCCCGGTAGGGATTTCCGAATGAGATGGTTAGACCTGAACCATAGTAGAACGGATCATAAAAGAACGGATCATAAAATCCGAAGGAGGAACGGAATGGACGGTTAAACCTTCTTATGCGAGACGAATAATAGAAGTCCTGATCGTTTTGATCATAGTAATCGTATTCGTCATCGTCGTAATAATAATTTTCGGTCACGTAGGTATCCCCTTCATCCGAGTAAGAGTCCACATAGTACTCATCCGCATCCGGATCAAAGTAGATGTCATCAAACTGCGCCCGGACTCCTGATGTCGCCAACAGGGCTATGATGAACAGAGAACCAATCTTAAAAACGTACTTTTTCATGTGTAGTTGTTTTAGCTATAATTACCGTGACGCTCTTTGAACCTCTAATTTATTACTTTTGCGCCTTATTTCTGTTAATGATCTTTTAAAGTTTGAAAACTAGGCTGTTAAAAGCCGGGAATCTCCAAAAAGTCGTCATAATTAAGACATTATGAGCGAGTTAAAAGTTTCATGTTAACAGAACTTTAAACGATTACTTAAGACGGTATTAAGACCGGAAATTATCGAATATGGCAAAAGAAATAACTCCCAGAGAGGAAAACTATTCACAATGGTATAATGATATTGTTAAGAAAGCAGGATTGGCAGAGCATTCGGCCGTGCGGGGATGCATGGTCATCAAACCCTATGGATTTGCGATTTGGGAAAAGATGCAAGCCCAGTTGGACAAGATGTTCAAAGACACCGGACATATGAATGCCTACTTCCCTTTGTTCATACCGAAGAGCTTTCTGAGTAAAGAGGCTGATCATGTCGAAGGCTTTGCGAAAGAGTGTGCAGTAGTCACGCATTACCGTTTGAAGCAAAGTGATGACGGAAAGGGGGTGGTCGTGGACCCCGAAGCACGTTTGGAAGAGGAATTGATTGTCCGTCCGACTTCTGAGACCATCATCTGGAATACGTACCGGGATTGGATCACTTCTTATCGCGATCTGCCCTTGCTGATCAACCAATGGGCCAATGTAGTACGATGGGAAATGCGAACCAGACTCTTTCTCCGGACGGCTGAGTTTCTCTGGCAAGAAGGGCACACCGCGCATGCTACCAAAGAAGAAGCCATGCAAGAAGCCCTGCGAATGCAAGATGTTTATGCCGAGTTTGCCGAAGAATACATGGCCATGCCAGTGATAAAAGGGGCGAAATCCGCCAACGAGCGGTTTGCCGGCGCTGTGGAGACCTATGCCATTGAGGCTTTAATGCAGGATGGTAAGGCACTTCAGGCCGGAACGTCTCACTTTTTGGGACAAAATTTCGCCAGGGCGTTCGATGTCAAGTATGTATCGGAAAGCAACCAGGAGGAATATGTTTGGGCCACTTCCTGGGGTGTATCGACCCGACTAATGGGTGGTTTGATTATGACACATTCTGATGATGATGGCCTGGTATTGCCTCCCAGATTGGCACCGATTCAGGTAGTCATTGTTCCCATACCCAAACCGGACCCAGAATTGAATGCCATTGGCGAGAATATTAAAAAGGAGCTTGAATCCAGAGGTGTTTCGGTAAAAATCGATCTGGACGATAAAAAACGTCCGGGTTTTAAGTTTGCAGAATATGAGATGAAGGGTGTTCCGGTACGTATTGGAATTGGCAAGCGCGATCTGGAAAAAGGAGTGGTTGAAGTAGCGAGGAGGGATACAAAGGAGAAGATGAATATTAATCTGGAAGAATGTACCGGTTTTGTATCTCGTCTACTGGATGAAATTCAGGAAAATCTCATGCAGAAGGCACTGGATTTCAGGGAAGCACATACGACGGTGGTTGATACCTGGGATCAATTTGAAAAAGTGCTGGATGAGAAAGGCGGATTTCTGTTGGCGCATTGGGACGGTAGTACAGAAACAGAAGTCAGGATCAAAGAACTGACCAAGGCCACAATTCGCTGCATACCGCATGAACAAGAAGGCGAAGAAGGCCAGTGTATTCTAACCGGGAAACCTTCTAAAGGACGGGTTCTGTTTGCACGGGCTTACTGAGAAATTTATATCATAGTTCACTGATTTCTTTTCTTCAGGTCGTAAACAGGGTATTTGAGGAGCGGTTACTTGATGTCAGGGGTGATCGTTGTCGCCGATTCTCACCCATCCCCGGTGGTTATTCATTATTTGGAATTATGTTAAATGTTAGAATAAAAGTGGGTCTACCTATTGTTATATGTTATTATATTTCTTAATTTAGGTAAAATTCCGCATTATTATATGAAGACCCACAGCAGAGAAATTTTGATCTATTACCACCCTGAAAGTCGTTCAGACCGACAGACCGTGGCCCTGGCGAAGGGCATCAGTTCGCATGTGCGTACCTTCGCTTACGGTAAGACGCCCTCTACAGAGACCAGTTGGCGCAGCATTATCCATTCATTGAATTGCGATCCAAAAGATTTGCTTAATAAGGCCCATCCCTATTATCAAAATCATATACGAGGGCGTGAATTTGATGAGGAAAGTTGGGTTAAGATATTGAGATTTAACCCGGATATGATCAGGGTACCGATTGCGATCAGCGGTCGTAAAGTGGTATTGTGCAATACGCCAAGTGATATAAATCGGCTATTTGGAAGATAAAACACCGCATTCTGATTTCGCTTCCGCCGGTCAGTCGATCGAGCGGTAGCATTTCTTTGTCTCGAACCGTAAACTGCGCACTGAGATTTCTCTGATTCTATGTTGATATATGCAGTTTACTTATATGACATTTCTTACATTTGAGCTTTTTGAACTCATTACTCAAGTTTAGATATGTCATTTGAGATAGAAGGTAAACTCCATAGAAAGTTCGATACTGAAAACAAGACTCCCACCTTCCAGACCCGGGAATTTGTAATTGAGGTTAACTCCAACAATTACATGCAGTACATCAAATTCCAACTTACTCAGGATCGTTGCGGTGTCATCGATCCTTTTGACTTGGGTGAGCGAATCAAAGTCCATTTTGACCTGAGGGGCCGGGAGTGGAATGACAAGTATTTTACCAATCTGAATGCCTGGAAAATTGATAAGTCCGGCGACGATGTGGTGATTGTTCCTCCTCCCGGGGCAGAAGATTTTCCCGATGCAGATAGTGAGCCGGTATTTGGCAATCCGGAAGATGACGATGACCTTCCGTTTTAACAAATATTTTCACCTCAGGCATCAAACTTTTCCGCTTCAGACTGCCTTATACATTTGTATGCGGTTATGGTGTTCGATCCTGTTACTCTTTTCTTACCATCTGGCGTGGAATCAGGAATTGGTGGGGCTCTCCACCCGTTGGGATGATTCATTTTCCGAATGGGTGGTCTATACCGAAGGTGGGGAAGTAGAAGGAGAGATCACGATGAAATGGCCGATCAAAGGGGATTGGAGTGAATGGAATTTTCGGATCGGTGAGCTCAGTGGTACAATCGAAGTGAAGTGGAAGAATGATCCGAATCTCTGGGAAGTGCGGTCTGATAATGAAATTATTACCATACGTACGGTCTGGAAAGACGATTGGCGTCAATGGGAGGTCAAAAATGGAGATATCCGGCTGGATGTGAAAAGCCGTTGGGCAAATATTCTGGAGGAATGGACCGCCCACGATGATCGTTACGGAACCATGAAACTCTACACGGCCTGGGAAGGCGATCTTAGGGATTGGGTGGTAGAAGATGAATTTAATGATTTAATATCCCTACCCACTAAAATTGCATTGGCATTTATTCCCGTTTTCTATTCGACGCCTAAATTCTAATTTGGAATAATTTTTCAGAGCACTATTTGCTCTAAGAAAGAAAGGAACCATATTCTTCTCTCAAGAATTATTCGAAGTGATTTTTACCTAAATCTGAATGAGGAAGTTCGATTTGAAAATCTTACCCTTGCGATAACAAACAGGAATCAGTGCTCCGATTCCATGAGAAAAGAATGAACTCGTGCTTTCACGTTTTCTCTCACATTCAACCAAAAAAGATTAAAATCACCTGCGTGGTAATTTTTCGTGCGTAGGAGAAAACTAAAAGGAAAATGCGGCTTAC
>JAGQWZ010000345.1 GCA_020436835.1 Saprospiraceae bacterium
GATTTTAGTCAGCTACCTCAATGTGAGGATGGACAACATTCGGATCAGTGCTTTACTTCCGACCAAATAGATATCATAAGGGAGATTTATACGGGGCCAGAGATTAATGGGACACTTTTTTACCCGGGATTTCCTTTGGGATGTGAAAATGAAAAAGGTAGTTGGATGACCTGGATTGTCGGACCTGATCCCGGGACGATGCAATTAAATTTCCCAAACTTGCACTATGCATTTGGTACAGAGCTCTGTAAATATTTAATATTTAATGATCCGGACTGGGATTATTCAACGTATGACTTCTCCCATTATAATGAGGATACCCGTTATGCTGCGGCTTACCTTGATGCCACTTCCACGGATTATAGTGCGTTTGAAGGGAGAGGAGGCAAGTTGATTTTCTATCATGGATGGAATGATCCTGCCCTTTCAGCCTATACGACGATCGAGCATTTCGAGGCAGTACGAAAGAAAAACCCCGGAGTGGATGAGTTCATGCGACTATATCTTCTGCCGGGAGTTTTACATTGTGGTGGAGGACCGGGACCCGATCAGGCCGATTGGTTGGAACTTGTCCGAAAATGGGTGGAGAATGATCAACCTCCCGGGAAAGTGGTTTTATCCAAGGTCAGAGATGGTCAGGTCCAAATGACAAGACCGGTGTTCCCTTATCCCTCCACAGCAAAGTACGTTGGAAAAGGAGATCCGTTGGACGGGAATAACTTCGTGGAGAAAAAACCTTAGCCTTTCATTGTTCGAAGTCATTCTTCTTTTAATGTCAATAAAAGATGTAACATTGCCATGTGGCTGAGTCCGATATGAGCAATAAAGACAAGGCGATAAATACTACCTATCTCAGTATTGCCGGAAATGCAGTGATGGCAATTACCAAGGCGATTGTCGGTGTTTTTGGCAATTCCTATGCACTCATCGCCGATGCAATCGAATCTACTACCGATGTATTTGCTTCTATTCTGGTATTATTTGGCTTAAAATACGCGACCAGGCCTCCAGATGAGAATCATCCCTATGGTCATGGCAGGGCAGAGCCGCTGGTGACCTTCCTTGTGGTTGGTTTTTTGGTCATATCCGCTACGATAATTGCCAGAGAGAGTATAGTGAATATCCGGTCCGACCATGATCCTCCGGAGCTTTACACGTTGCCTTTTCTTTTAGTAATTGTTCTGATCAAGGAGTTGTTTTACCGGGTCGTGCTTAAGAGAGGGGAGGAAACGAGTAGTACTGCACTAAAAGCAGATGCCTGGCATCACCGTAGTGATGCGATAACATCGCTCCTGGCATTTGTCGGTATTTCCATCGCTGTTTTTATGGGGGAGGGGTACGAATCAGCAGATGACTGGGCAGCCCTGCTTGCATCCGGCTTCATCGTTTATAATGCATATCTGATTTTTAGGCCGGCCCTGAGCGAAATTATGGATGAACATTTGTATGATGATTTGGTGGAAGAGATTCGAGGTTTGGCACAGCAGGTAGACGGCGTTGTGGACACCGAAAAATGTCATGTCAGAAAAACGGGAATATCATATCATATTGATCTGCATTTAACGGTCAGAGGAGAGCTATCGGTGCGGGAAGGACATGCTATCGCCCATAATCTCAAGGATCTCATCCAGGAGAAAATGCCTGACATAAATGATGTTCTGATACATGTAGAGCCAGATCGGTATGCTTGAGTGGTCAGTATCCAGTTTTCAGTGGTCAGCGTGAGTGTACCAAAAGTACCAGAAGTGCCAGCATCAGACACCGTGCACGGGGCATGCGACATCGGGGTTCTCCTCCCTCCGTTCCTTCAATTCCACCTTCCACAATTCCACAACATCAGCCTCCGGGCATCCGACACTCTTGCGTTCCACTGCTTCCATTCCTTCCATTTATTCCTAGCCACAATTTGCATCAGTCTGCTTATTCCCGGACATCAGCCACCAAGCACCTATCGGCACAACCTTATCCCGTCTCCCGACCGGTCTTTTTACATAATTACGGCATAGCTACCTCCAAATATTCAACCCTTCCGGGGTTGGGCTAGCGATGGATTTGTCCACTCCGGATTTCGCTTCGCTTCATCC
>JAGQWZ010000034.1 GCA_020436835.1 Saprospiraceae bacterium
AATTGCTTTCATATATAAATATTTTATATATAAATTTGCTGGCACCAAACTTTAGTCCGTAAGATTTTTGGTAGAAATTCGTATGGATATTACTTAAACCATACATATGTACTTTGATGCTTTCAAGGTGACGATTGATCGCATCTAAATGAACCGAACATGCAACATCGACTATCAGATCTCTCAAAGAGATTCCCCTTCCCCAAAGGACTGACTGGTATATTCATTTTACTTTTATTTCATCTCCAGGCGCATTCGCAATCAGTAGAAATTGTTTTGGAGGAACCCCTTCTCTTGTCGCAATGTGGGGCTCCTGCCAGTATCACCATTAGCCTTGGGAATAGTACCGACTCGGATACGATCAGAAATCTGAGAGGTCGTTTTATTCTTCCTCCCGGAATGATCGTAGCCAACCTGATGGGACAAAATGGAGCTTCGGTTAGCTATTCCAACAATTCCGATACAATTCTATTTGGAGAACTGTATCTGACCGCTCCTGATGATGAGATATCCTTCTCTGTTGATTTGAGTACCACCTGCGAAGTCGTGGGTCAGTCCGCAGTGTATAATTTCATTGCTTATTATGATGTGACTTCTAATGGTGACAGTGTTGAAATGGCCACTAGCAATACCATACAACTTCAGTCTGCGGATCTTTCCATTCCTTCTTCCATTCCAGCGGCAATCAATGCTTATGATGGGTTGACCGACACGGTTTTCACTACGGTAGCCAATGGTGGCAACGGAGCACTCGACTCCTTTTATTACTGTGTTTCCAATGACAATCCCAATGCGATGATATCCGCCATAATATTTAATGGCTCTCCGTTGCCTTTGGCTCCGGTAATAGGATCTGGATTTGACTGTTTCGTTGCACCCCCTATCGGTGTAAATGAGCAAATTGTCTTCAAAGAAGTATGGACCATAATTGGATGTACTCAGCCTGCATCGCCCCTAAAGAGAAGATTGCAGTATGGATGCCAGGGAGACTACGACTGTCAGGAAAAGCCGCAGGGTGCCTTCATAAGTACCTCGCTGCTCTATGATGTAGCTATTCCGATTCTTAATGTAAGAAACCTGGGAGCAAATCGGCCAGCGTGTTATACTGAGGTTTCTGGTATGGCTCAAATGGAAATCCTGAATGTGGGTACTGCCCCGGCAGAAGATATAGTAACCCGTATCACCGTCAGCTCCGGTTATCTCGACCTGCTCCCATATCAGATTGAATATCTGAGCGGTCCGGATCCTGAACAGAATATCGAGATTGCCAACTTATCAAATGCATGCGGTAGTTCACTATTACAGACTGTGACTGATACCATAAAAGGCGTTAATCTGCAGCCGGGAGATACGCTGCGGATTACCTATGCCACTCTGGGAGATTGTGCCTGCAATAATTGTGATATTAGGGGTGTCTACCAGAGTACTTACTCGGTAAGGAGCTACACCACTCCTTGCAATATGCGCATTAATAATATAGTGTCGGCTTCCAATACTTCGTACGATGCCTTTATTGATGGTTATGTTGAAGGTCCTTTCGAATTGAATCAGGGGGCATCGGGTACGATGGAATATCCGATCACTTCCTGGCAATTGGATTGGTTTAATGATGCGTCTTTTCCATCCGCCTTTATGGAGACGACCATACATATAGATTGCGGAATTGATTTTCAAACCGGAACAGCAGAATTAATCGATCGTAACGGCTTGGTTTATCCTTTGTCGTTGGAACAGTATACGGATAGCGATATGGCCGGAAATGGAATTGACACCGTCATATTACGCTGGAGCGCTATTGACAAACCCCCTGGTTTTGTTTTTGGGCCCAATGCCAAATTATCATTTGGCATTATTTCAGATTGCAGTGAAAAACCAACGCCTCCTGATTGTGCCAATCCAAGATTCTCCGTTCTCATCAGTCAAATCACCGAACTGGTGATTGATCCTTCCTGTCTCGCCGATTGCTCAAGACAAAAGATCTGGCAGGCAGATGATTTTGAGATATACACCTACTGTCCTCAAGGTGGATGTAACTGCGAGGGTATTGTCTTTGAAAAATTTGAGCTGAAGAGGCAGACTCTTGGAATTGGAGATAGCAATAACGACCAGGTGGCAGATGGCATGTTAGACCTCAGCAAGATCCAGCTGGATCGGTTCTTACAGGGAGATACCCTGAAAGCAACCTACTTTGGAATTGTTCGTGATCCGATGGATCTAGATCTGAAATTTGGTTTTGCGGAGTTATTCTTTGACCATAGCCAGTATAGCCCGGTTGCGGCGGAAGTGCGAATAAGTGATCCGAGTGCCATGACTGAATTTGTATGCACAAATCCTGAGCTGGTCACTAATTCAAACAATAATTCGCTTAGAGTCAATTTTTCCAGTAACAGCTTAAATAATTTTGGATGTGGCATCGCCTCGGATTTCGATTTTGATGACCTGGATACCATCCGGGTTAGCCTTTACTTTAAAGTAAAGCGATCGATTTCCCAAGCTTCGGAATTGCAGTTTTACGATACGAGATTTTACTTATCGGATGCAGACTATGGTTTAGGTACCCGGTACCAATGCAACGAACGGAGAGGAGCCCTTAATCAAATCGGTGTATTTAACACCGCTTCAAGTTCTTTTGGTCCATTTGGTGCATGTGATGTACCAAATTGGAATATCTACTCCAGGCGGCATTGTGGTTATCTTTCCACAGATGAATTTCCTTATGAAATAAGACCACTTGGCATTCCCAAGGAAGTTTATTTTACCAAACCCTCTGAGTTTTCCTTTGCCTTAAAGAACATAGGAGTAAGAATTTCACAACCCATCAATCCTTCCCACAATATTGTGAATCAAGGCAATATGTTGGATGAGACCTATTTTATCCAGAGCGGTGACAAGTTGATTTTCCTGGTCGAGCAATATTTTAATAGTCTGATGAACCCCGAGTTAAATTCGGACGAAGGCTATGAGTTTTGGTATTACCCTAAAGTGCGGGGAACTTGTCAATCGGTGGCGGGTGATTATAATCTTTCGTACCAACTCATCACCTCTGTAGATCCCGAAATCTTTGGGTCAGATACAATAGCGGACAATGAGGTTTACAGGTCCGTCACCTACAACGGTGGAGCCGTTTTGCAGACGTTAGCGGAAGAAGTTGACATCCGTATTTGCAGTCCAAATGATTCTGTAAATATTCGGGTTGACAATATTTCACCCTGGAATGCTCCAAATGCCTTCATTTATCTGAATAGTCCTTCAGGAGGAGTGATCGTAAATAAAATCGTGGATCTCACCAATGAAATGACGATCACCCCCAATCCTTTTGGTATCACCGCTATCCCCGATATACCTGCCAATTCCAGCCGGAGATTCAAATTGCTGTTGACAACTAATACCTGTGATCCCGAATCGTTGGATATCGTTGCCGGTTGGGACTGTGACGGAATACCTGAAGTAATTGAACAAGCATTTTGTGCCGATCCGGCCAACATCATGTTTACTTCTGCCGGTACCGGAATGAATATCGATATCATTCAACCAGTAGAAGATACGCTGGTACAACTCTGTGAACCCACTCAATGGACGGTAGAAATAAGAAGTACAGATCTGGGTTTCCTGCGGAACATTGGCCTCGAAGCTATTCTGCCACCCGGCCTGGAAGTAGTTCCCGGTAGTTTTGAATTTGCCTTGCCCGGCATTACTCAATCAGGTGCCTTTATGCCAATTATGGATCCGGAAATGACCGGCAGCGGGTTCTACTATGATGTTTCTTCCTTGCATCCGTTATTGGATACCGTAGGTCTGGTTGGTTCAAAAGATTTGAGCCGAAATACATTAAATATTCGTTTCAGTACCAGCACGAATTGCGATTATTTCTCTGGATCACGAATCAATTTCCTCCTGAGTGGCAGCAATTCTTGTGGAGATCCTCTGAAGACCAAATCGAAGCCGTCGAGAAGACTGAGGGTGACCAGTACCGTTCCTGAATTCGATGTGGACATCAATATGCCTGATATCTCATTCAATACCTGTAACCAGGATACCGTTACCAGCCAGGTAAGTATGCAGCTGAACAGTGGAGTACCTTCCACCCTCGACTCCGTTCTGATGATCCTTCCTCCCGGCATACAGTACGTCCCAGGATCGTACGTGCCTCTGGTCAATGCAACGACAGATCCGCCCATTGTGCGACAATCCGGTTTAGTACAGAGACTAATTATGCCGATGGCATCTATGTTGGCGTCAGGTGAAAGAGTTGATTTTCAGCTGGACCTGTCGGCCATTGATGTAGCTCAGACTTGTGCATCATATCAACTTGTTGTGCAGGCTTTCTCGCGCACCAATGAGAGTTGCATGGGAAGTGATTGCAGCATCGGAATTGTTGCCGGAGAAGGAACGCAACTGGTAGAGATCGTTAAACCTGAATTAGTGATACAGTCTATCGATGGAATGCTCACCCTGAATCCGATGGAGGGTACGGAAGAACTGATGTTGACGATCAAAGTAGGTAATTCGGGAGCATTTACTAAAGCTGGAAATGAGGTAAAAGTGGGAATCTATGAAGATACAGATCTGGATGGAGAATATTCAGCAGCAGATGAATTTCTCTTTAGTGCCTCAAAGATCCTTACCTCTGATCTGTTTGCCGGAGTGAATGTGCAGATATCTGTACTGGATACGTTCACTGCAGGCAGAGTTTGTTCCCTGCTGGCGGTACTAAATCCGGATAGTACCTGCACTTGCTATGAAGAAGCTGCATTACCATTTTATCCGGAGGTCAAGATCCAGATGCAGACTCAGTATACACTTTGCAGTGGGGAGTTGGCTTCGATCGGTCCTGAGCCGATCATTAATTATGATTACGAATGGTATGGTCTCAATGGTGCTCCTGCATCCTTATTGAGTAATCTAGAAAATACGCCGGTTCAGTTTTCAGGATTGAATCTGACTAATGATATTGTACAATACCAATATGTGATCAGATCCTACAACCGGAATTGCTATTCATTGGACACGATCACGATTGCCTTATCTCCAGCCTCTTATGATAGCCTGGTGGTTCAGGCTTGCCTTGGTTTACCATATCAGTTTCCCGCGCCACCCTCCGGGAGCTCTAATTTTGTGTGGACACCTGCTGATGATCTGTCCTTTCCCAATGGGACCATGGACTATGCTATAATACCCATGGTATCTATGGATCAGGTTTATCGTCTGGAATACACCGATGAAACCGGTTGTACAGGATTGATCATTGTGGATTTAAGAACCAGGGACTGTGGTACCGCGACAGCAGCATTGGGAGATACCGTCTGGTTTGACCTCAATAAAGACGGTTTACAGGATCCCGATGAGCCAGGGATCGAGGATGTACAGGTAAATTTGTATGATGGAAATAACGGAAACTGGCTTTCTTCTACAAAGACTGATGCCAATGGTTTCTACCAATTTACCAATCTTATCCCCGGTTCCTATCGTTTGAGTTTCAATGCTCCGGAAGGATTCGTCAGCACCTCGGCCAATATTTCAGCAGATGAGCTGGATAGCGATATCAATGAGCAGGGATTTACGGGTATTTATGTATTGGGCGCCGGAGAATATAATTCAACCATTGATGCCGGGTTTGTCCCCGATTGTGCTCTGGAGATCACTTCCTTAGTATCTGAATGTATGCCGACGGATTCAGGCCTGGTCAGGATGATTCAGGTGATATATTCCTGGCAGGGCAATGTCTTTGCCTATGAGCAATTCGGCCAATCCGATACGTTGGATATACAGCTTTTAGGAGAAAATTTCCGGATAGATATTGATGAAGTAGCCGGTAAAGATACGTTGACCGTGACCCGTTTGTTTGATTCTCCGGAGGAAGTGACGGTCGTTGCTGATTTTGATATTGGGGATTGTTCTGATCAGGAGGAACTGGGGGTCTACGCTTCCTGTGTATACGACCTGGCATTGAAGAAAAGGGTAACTAGTGGATCGCCCTATCGGTATAATGATCTTGTCGAATATGAGATTATTGTTTATAACCAGGGAAGTCTGCCGGTTGGCAATGTCATTGTCACTGATTACCTCCCTGATGGATTAAGATTTGTTCCATCGGAAAATAGTGGATGGGGATCTGACACGCAAGGCAACCTTAAATCAAGTCTTTCCGGTGTCTTGTTGCCGGGAGAATCGGATACACTCACGCTCAGGCTGAAACTGCGAGCAACTTCTGATCCATATGGATGGATCAACCGGGCTGAGATCTCCCGCTTTTTCAACCAGGAAGGTGTCGACGTCTCTGATTTTGATGAGGACTCTACACCGGATGAGATAAGTGACAATGATGCAGGAGGCTTGGTACTTTCGCCGGCTGACGATGCAATCGATGGGGATGGCAGTGGAACAATTGGAGATGGTATTGCATCTGGTGACGAAGATGATCATGATCCGGCCTATGTTGAGGTACTCGATCTGGCATTATTAAAACGGGTAGATACGGTCGGTACGCTCGGCTCTACTGCTACCGATTTCGATCATCTCGGATATGGAGATACCATTAAGTATGAAATCATCGTCGTCAATCAGGGAAATGCACCGATTAAATCGTATGATGTCACGGATTATATCCCTGATGGATTCACCACCAGCGGCTTGTCCGCACTCAATTCGGGATGGACAGCAGGATCAGGTAATAAATTCACCTATACTAAAGTACTGCCCGGTCTGCTCGAATTTGGCGCTTCTGATACCTTATCGCTCTTTTTGAGATTGGAATCACAAGAACTCTCTGCAATCAATGCAGAATCGTGGATCAACCGGGCGGAAATCAGCAGGGCTATTGACGCCATGGATTCTGACCGGTCCTTCGATGACGCAGACTTTGTACTGAATAACATTTCGTCGGACAATGTCGGAGGCAGAGTAGATTCAGAAGCAGACAATGCTTTGGCAGGAAATGGGACCGCATCTGGTGAGAGTGGAAATGCCATCACGGACCAGGATAGTGAGGATCCGGCAAAAATCGAGTTTTTTGATTTGGCACTTACGAAGAAGGTGGATGACATCTACTCCCCGGCTCCTTACAAATATGGGGATACAGTGAAGTATGATATTGAGGTCTTGAATCAGGGCAATATGACCGCCTTTGATGTGGTGATTGTGGACAGTCTATCCAGTGGCTTTATATTTGTTGCCGATCCGGGGCTCAATGGAGATTGGAGCGGTTCGGCCTCTCAGTGGAGTGCGACCATTAGCGGTCCGATAGAACCAGGTCATTCTGAGACAATCAGCATCTACCTTGTGGCACAGTATTCTCCGGAGGCTTCTTATGTTAATTGGGCTACAATTGCCGATGCCAAAGATCAGGATGGTGTACAAGCCTTTGATGTAGACTCTCCTTATGATGACCTGATCGGAAATGACGCAGGTGGAGCTCCTGGCACTTTGTCAGACAATGCAGTTGATGGTAACGGCACGGGAATGCCCAATGATCAGAACCCGGCAACAGATCATGATGCGACGGACCCAGCGGAAATTCCAATTGTTGACTTTGCCCTCTACAAAGTATTGGATACCGAGTTCGATCCCGGACCCTTTGTTTATGGTGATACCGTCAAATATGATATCATCGTAATAAATCAGGGCTCTGTCATTTCCGACGTAGTGTCTATTAGAGACTACAGCGGACCAGGGTTGAGATTCGATCCGGCTTTGAGTGGAAATGTCAGCCAGGGTTGGGACGCTCAACAAGCGCTAGATCTGCCTGCCAGGCTTTCTTTTGGGGAAAGAGATACGGCCGTGATCTATCTCATTGTGCAACCGGACACCAGTGAGAGAGCTTTTTACAATTATGCCGAAATAACCAGGATCACTGATACATTGGCCGTGGTACATGCTACCGATGCAGATAGTGAACCGAATAGCAATAGTTCACAAGAAAATGGTGTTTTGCCGGGCGAAGTGGGGGACAATGATGTGGATAGTCATGGAAGATTGGAAATCGGAAGCGAAGATGACCATGATCCGGAATATATTGAGGTGGAGGTGGTAAGCCTGGGAAGCACGGTCTTTGTCGACCGAAATGATAATGGATATCATGATGCACTGGAACCTGGGATATCAGACGTCCGCTTGATTTTACGGGACAGTCTGGGCAGCGAAGTACCCGTAGGGATGGATGGCATACTTGGTACACCGGATGACAACCCGGGTGGCACCTTGTCTGATATAATGGGGAACTACTACTTTGAAAACCTTGCACCGGGTTCCTATCAAGTAGAAATCCCTGTGGACAATTTTCTCGAAGGAGCTCCCCTACATGAATACGCTGCATCCTCTGATACAGTATATGGGAGATTTTTTGGAGAGACTGACCCGGATAATAATGTGGACGGAGATGACGAGGGTATACAACCGGATGGGCCGGGCAGCATCGTATATTCCGCTTTAATCTATCTATCCGCTGATCAGGAACCGGATAACTCGGTAGAAACTTTCGGCGGCGGTATGCAGGATGATGGGGAAGAGTTATCAGGAAATATGACTATGGATTTTGGATTCTTTGCACCCCATAGTATAGGAAATCAGGTATGGTGGGATTTAAATAATAATGGTAGCATTGATTCGGTTGAACCTCCTGTAGAGGGAGTGGAAGTGGTGCTTCATTTCGTGGATACCGTTGCCGGAGAGCTGGTCAGCCATGATACCACCTATACAGACTCTTCCGGACTCTACCTTTTTAGTGGCCTTCTTGAGGGTCAATATATCGTTGAGATCACTTCAGGCAATTTCGGACCCGGACCATTGAGAGGCAGTGTCAGCAGCACCGGTTCTGGGATCTACGATCTCGGTTTTGGTCCTTTTGAAGACTCTTTAAATCAGATCGACCCCAATCTTATGATGAATGATGGGGATGATAATGGACTCTCGGATTATTATGGTGCCATGGCAGGCAGTGTGATTAGTGGTACCCTGGATTTGGGAAGCGATGAAGCTGTAGGAGAATCCCCTGCCAATGATTCCACGGCAGCTCTGGACAACTTATCAAATCTTGCCATAGATTTCGGTTTTGCTCCCATGCATAGCCTTGGCAACAGAGTGTGGATCGATATCGAGAATAACGGTCTTTACGAAGATGGTGCCGAACCGGTCGAAGGTGTCGAGGTTGTTTTACATTATCTCGATTCAATCAATGGTGAGGTATCACTGGACACACAGTACACCGATCCTTCTGGTCTATATCTATTTGACAGTCTCCTGGCGGGTAAGTACATCATTGAAATTGTACCAAATAATTTTGCGGACAATGAGATCTTAGCCGGCTACGTCAGTTCATCCGGCTCCGGACCCTATCAACTGACGCATGGTATTTTTGAGAATCCAGCTGATCCATGGGATGCAAACAACGATGTGGATGGAGATGATAACGGTGTGAAGGACTACTCGGGAAAATTTCCTGAGAGTGTAATTACTGATACCATATGTTTGGATGAAAATGAACCCCTTGCAGAGCAACCCGGTAATGATGAGAGCGGAGCACTTGATAGTTTATCTAACCAAACAGTTGATTTCAGCTTTGTACCCATGCATTCTATTGGTAATCAAGTCTGGCTTGACAAAGACAACAATGGTTTGTTGGACCAGGGAGAGTCCTTACTGTCCGGGGTAGAGATCATACTTCATTTTGTAGATCCGGACGAAGGATGTTTGGCCGTAGATACTCAGTTTACCGATGACCAGGGACTATATCTGTTCGATAGCTTGATAGAAGGGCAGTATTTGGTGGAAATATCTGCTTCTAATTTCAGTCTGGGAGGCCCCCTTCAGGGATACGTAAGCAGCACAGGTATGGGAGCCGAGGATCTCAGTTGGGGAACTTACGAAAATCCATTGCAACCCATTGATCCTGATTTAGATCCAACGACTGGCGATGACAATGGAATCCTGGACTACTCGGGATTTTTCCCGCATAGTGTTGTAAGCGATACGCTAAACCTCGGTAATGATGAACCACAGGGGGAAACTCCTGACAACGATATAAGTGGTGCATTAGACAGCCTGTCCAACCTCTCTCTTGATTTTGGTTTTGTGCCTCTGCACTCAATCGGAAATTTGGTCTGGAATGATGTCAATAATAATGGTTTAAATGAGGAGAGTGAATCACCACTCGTGGGAGTGGAAGTGGTTTTGTACTTTCTGGATCCGGAAACTGGAATGGGGGTTCCGGTAGATACCCAGTACACCAGTGAATTAGGCACCTATTTGTTTGATAGTCTGATTGCTGGTCAATATTTATGTGAAATCACTGCGCTTAACTTTTTGCCGGGCAGAGTCCTTGAAAATTATTTTAGTAGTACAGGTGCGATATCGGGATTCGGCCAGTATGAGCCTGCTCCGGACCCGGATGACGACCTGGATGCTGACGACAATGGAAGTCGGGGTGTCAATCAGGATTTTACCGGTTCCGTAGTTACCGACACCATATCTCTGAATGAGCAGGAACCCCAGTCAGAATCAATCAATAATGATAACAGTGGAGCGCTTGACAGTCTGTCAAATCTCACGGTAGACTTTGGTCTTTTCAAACCCGTTTCAGTGGGTGATTACACCTGGATTGACCGGAATGAGAATGGTATTCAGGATGAATCGGAATTTCCTCTCGAAGGGGTAACGGTCACGCTCTATGTGTGGGATAATGTCAGTAGTTCACCCATGCTTGCGGACTATTATGCCGATGGAAGTCCCGTGATTCCTTTGTTGACGGATGAAAATGGCTACTATCTATTCGATAGCCTTCCACCGGGAAATTACCTGGTCCATTTTGATGTCACTACGGCAGCAACCGGTGACGGAAATGCTGAACATTGGAGGATAACCTATCAGAATGAGGGTACCGATGACAGCAGCGATAGCGACATAGACAGGGCTTCTGGATTTTCAGATACCACAGGATACATCATGGCCGGGAGCGCTGACCTTACACTTGACGCCGGATTTTATGCCCCTCGTTATGACCTGGCTTTAGTTAAAGACCTGGATGATGGACAAGGGATGCTGGTGAATCCGGATGATACCGTGTCCTTAGTAATAATCGTGGCCAATCAGGGCAATGTCCCTACCGGTAAATTTACCATTAAGGATTTATTGCCATCCGGTATGGAATTCGTGGATGCCAGTCTTGATCCGGCTGAACAAATGGATAGTCTGGTGGTATGGTGTGACAGTCTTCCCGATGTAGTCGGTGAGTTCAATTATTCAACAGACACCATCAAGTACCGGGTTTGGATAAATCCGGTAGGTCAGGGATTGAGAGATTTCCAGTTCCGGAATTGGGCGGAGATTTCTCAGGACGCTTCTTACTTATATGGAGTAGTTGATGAGGATAGTGAGCCTGATGGAGACACTGGCTATGATGATGATGACGGGCCCGGACAAGCTCCAAACGACATGTTTGTGGATATGCAAATGCCCAATATTGTCATGGATACCATGCCGGGAGATGAAGACGATAACGATTATGTAGATGTCTTCTCGCGACGTTTTGACCTTGCGCTGAAAAAGGAGTTAGCACCATATGAAGACTATGTCGTAGTGCCCGGCGATACTGTTGCGTATTCAATCACAATTTATAATCAAGGCAATGATGGTGGTAATGTGGGTTTGCCGGCTGATAATATAAGATTGGTTGACTATTATCCTCCAAATCTTACATTGGTGGAAGAGAATGGCTGGACGATGGATGCGAATGCAAAAGCTATTCGATTGATCGAAACCGGTGATGAACTTTCAGCTGGAGGTCTCATGCCAGATAGCAGTATTACGGTTGAGATTCGATTTGTTATGACTCACTTTATTTCTGCCTATACTTACAATTTTGCAGAGATCTATGGTGCTACTGACACGGCTGGTATCACGATCCTTGATTTTGATAGCGATTTGGATTCCCTGAATAGTGATACGCTGGCAGATAATGTGATCGGGGACAATGTGGTGGAAAATACGGATTCGGATGGTGATGGCATTGTAGATGAGGACGATCATGATATCGCTTCATTCATCACCTGTCTGCCCCTTGACTGCTATGCAAGGTTGAGTGTTTCTCTGGGACCTGATTGTGAATTGGAAATTACTCCTGACCTGCTCTTGGTACAAAATCAGATTGCATTAGCTGTACCTGAGCTTTATAAGGTGACTCTTGAATATGGGAATGGACTGGTGATTCCGGACAACGTCCTTCGGTCCCAACACCGGGGTAGAATAATTAATGCCACGATCAGCTGGATTGGTCCGTCAGGATGTGTCGGAGGAACCTGCTGGTCTGAAATAGAGGTCAAAGGAATAAAGGAGCCCTTTATCGATGGCACCTTTAAAAAGACGGTATACTGCGTAGATCCCTTCCTGAATATTTCTCCCGAATCACCAATGTACCCCAGGCCGGTTGCTTATGAAAGCTGTAGCGAGCATGAACTGGCGGTTGAATATGTGGGAGATTGGACCAGTGTCTATGATTGTGCGCCAGGCGACCAGGATACCGCCAAGGTCATTTACCGGGAGTGGGCCGTGACATCCAGCGATGGAATCAGGAGATCGGCTTTTGATACGATCATCGTGTTGCGTACACCTCCCATGACCGAAGTCAATACCTGGTGTCGGAATATTGATACAGTGTATTGCGGAAGCATGGCAGGTGCCGGACCTTATATGGTCTTACCGGATGTATGTCCTGAAGACGGTGAAAGCGATTGTGATACTATTTATTTTCTAAATCCGGATGGCACTGCAGCCACCTTCGCAAGCAATTGCGGGTTGGCTGTGCATGTAGTGCGAACTCCCTTCGGAACCGATGGATGTGCCGTTACCAGCAAGTACCAGGTACAGATTAAGCAGAGTTGTTATGGATCGGATGCCGGAGACATATGTAGTGTGGGGAA
Organism: Saprospiraceae bacterium; assembly: GCA_020436835.1. GTDB lineage: Bacteria > Bacteroidota > Bacteroidia > Chitinophagales > Saprospiraceae > JABDMH01. The sequence continues at coordinate 12,909 of JAGQWZ010000034.1, forward strand.
TAGTGATATTCTCATCAGTGGATCAATAGGTGAAGAGCTTTATGCTGTTTGCGATTTTTGGATGGTGGAGTTGGATACTATTGCGCCTCAATTATCCTGTGATCTAAGTCATTTTGAAGCAGTGAGTGGAGATACAGTGTATGTATCAACTTCGGCCCATAGTTGCAGTGCAATGCTCAGGATTCCACCAGCGGTGGCTTCAGATAGTTGTCGTGGATTGGCGCTGGTTAAAGTGCGAGTTCCGGGTTATGGTTCTTATGTTCTCAGTCCGCACGACACCAGCATCTGGAGCACGAGTGAAGTTTTGGAGATACCCTTTGCGAGCAATGGTGTAATGTTGGTCTACGAAGCTTATGATCTGTGCTATCAGGTCAGCTATGATACTTGTTTTGCGGTAGTCAGAGATGAGACCAGACCTGTTGCGGTGTCACCGGAAGGATTGAATGTGACGATCAGTACTAAAAAGGAATGGGTGGCAGCGGAGACATTTGATGGAGGTAGTTGGGATAATTGTGAGTTGAGCCTGCTCCTGGCCCGAAGGGTTGATTGGGAAGAAGCCTGTGTCGATCTCTGTGATAGTTTGTACGTGGTCGACGTTTCCGTTCATGGTGATACAATCTGGAGTGTACATCTGGAAGAGTCAGATACAAACGAGCCCGTTGAGGCACACTATGCCAGACTATTATCCTGGTGGCAGAAAGATGGATCAATCTGTGGAGATATCCTGACCCGGGCCTGGCAATACGGACTCTACCGGTACGCCAATCTAAATTGTAAAGGAATGCAGGATGAGCAATCACTACGACAGTGGTTTACCGACACCTACGGACAGGATACCGCTAATGTTGCCATGGCGATCGGAGGTGGCTGGAGTGACCAGGTACCCTTTGATTGCAATGATGCATGTGGGTCGGTCAAAGTAGAGCTATTGGTGATGGACTACTGGTGCAACTGGAATACGACGTGGACCGAAGTATGGGTGGAAGATAAGAGTCCGGTGCAGATTGGGCGGGAGCTTACTTCCGCATTGGAAATCAGCTGTAAAACATATAAAGAACGGGGGATTGATGGAATTGTTGAACTGGCGGAAAAAGGGGACGTCGAGGCGTTAATAATTTTGGATAGTTTATTCGGTGGATATGAAAAAGCCTGGACAGATCCTTATGGTCAATTTGTAGATAGCGAGGGACAATTGATACCAGAAAAAATTGAGTTTGACGACGTTGCCAGTTGTACTTGTACGACCGAAGTGGTTCAGATCAGGGTATTGGATGAACATCTGGGATATCAATGGATCGACAGCACGGTCAATACCTGTTATTATGAGGCGCGTTCCAGTGTGATCCAAACCGGTGTGGTAGGGGTGAATTGTGCCAGTAATGTGTATTGTGATCAAACCGTCTGGAGTGAGTTTGACGAATGTGGGTCGGGCATTATCTATCGAAAGTGGAAGATGACGCAGGCATGCCCACCGGATCCGGAACATCCTATAAGTTTTGTTCCCGACACGGTGACCCGTCTTCAGGCCATTTATGTCGGTACGTATTGTACATTAAATAAATATATGTTTGACATTCCTTCCGACACCATTGTAGATGCGTGCGGCATTACCTATGCTCCGGATTACAGTGGTGCATTGACAGGTGCTTTGGATCCGTCCATTACCGGTACACCGGAATACCGGTTTGACGATGATTGTCGTCAGGTTGGTATTGGACACGAGGACAAAGTGTACAAGATCGTGGGAGGAGATGCTGCCTGCTATAAGGTGTTGCGCACCTGGTATTTTGCCGACTGGTGCGATGATCAAGCAGGCGGAGGCAGTTGGTGGCTGGACGCTAGCAAAATACAGGATAGTTGTGTACAGACGATTATTGTCAGGGATACGGTATCTCCTGCATGTATTCTTACCGGACCGGTGGAAGATGGAGGAACGATAAGTGTGACTGGATGTAGCTATGATCTGGAGGTAGAAGTAGATGTGCAAGATGCCTGCAGCCTAGAGTCTTACAGTTACGAACTACGCAAAGAGGAAAACATCGTAGATCTGGGTGGGGAGGATTTGGATTCAGGTTTTTTCAGGATTAGTAGCCCGGATCTGACAGATGGTCACTACCAGTTAAGAGTACGGATCGTGGATGGTTGCCAGAATGAGGGTTATTGCACTTATCAATTTACCGTCGAAGCGGGCCAGAAACCTAGCCCTGTTTGCGTGACTTCGCTGACGGCCACGCTGAATGGAGTGGATGTGGATCTGGATGGTAATATAGACACAGCTATTGCGATTATCTGGGCAAGAGAGTCTAACTCGAGCAGCGAGGCAGCTTGTGGTAGTGATAGCAGTCAGTTACAATACCGGATTGAAAGAGTGGATGGCATCGACGACGAGACCTGGGCAGAAGATACTACCTACCTTGAAGTTGGATGTAGTGATATCGGAATGCAGCAGGTTCGACTATGGGTGATCGACCCCAGCGGGACGTTTGATTATTGTGATGTGTTTTTACTGGTGACAGACGAAGGTTCGATATGCAATGATGTGAGCAGCGGTATCTCGACAGGGGGAAAACTTAAGGCAGAAACAAGCAAGGCTATCAATAGAATGAAGGAGTCTCCGGAACAGGAAGGAATGCCTGAAATCGGAATACCTGCGGATGCATCGGCCATCAATTTACAATCGCTCGTAGAAGCTGGCTTTACGCTCTACCAGAATAGGCCAAATCCCTTCCGTCACGAAACTGTAATTGGGTTTTATTTACCAGAGGCCATGGAAGCACAGCTCAGCATTTTTGATGTACGGGGCAAATTGCTTAAGACAATCAGGAAGCAGTATACTAAAGGCTATCAGGAGGAAGTAGTTACTCAAAACGAATTGAACAGCTACGGAGTGATGTACTATCAGCTGGATACAAAGGGATATACAGCAACACGAAAAATGATTCTGATTAACTAGATCTTTAAAAAAGCTATCAGATTCTTGTACATATTAGAAAAAGTAATATATATTTGTTCTGATTATGTTAGTTTACCCTGGTAAGCTACGTAACGCCAAAGTTTACACCATTTTGAATCCCATGTCTAATCCTGCATCTCTGGTTTTGCCAGTAGATGCAGGCTAGACAATCAAAGCAGGTGCGGCTCTAGTTTTGGAAACCTAACGCAGTTACATAAAGAATAAAAGAAACCAAATTTAAAGCCTCACCCAGAATTACAGAGCCGGTAAGTTCACTTTCCGGCTTTTTCATTTCCGATCAGTTCCTGATAGAGCTTTCTTTGCCGGTTACAGATTTCTTCCGGTAAAAAATTCAGGGAATGTTTGAATCCAGCCTCGGCGAGTTTATTTCGTAGATTTTCATCGTCTCTGATCTTCAAAATCGCTTCAGAGAGTTGCTTGCCATCTCTCGGATCGATCAGCAATCCTCCCGGCCCGGCAGCTTCCGGCATAGAACTTATGTTGGATGTAATCACCGGCGTTTTGTTTCTTAGTGCTTCGACAATAGGAATCCCAAACCCTTCATACAATGAGGGATAGATGAGAGCCATAGCCGATTGGTAATAGGAAGATAACTTAGCTTGAGAAACGTGGTCTTTAAAGATGACAAATTGGTTGAGCTTGTATCTTTTTATTAAGTGAAGGAGGGCATCTTTTTGCGGCCCTGTACCTACTATCACCAACGGTATCCGATCACTTTGCTTCATAATATTGTAGGCTTCCAGGATCACACCTATATTTTTTCGCTTATTTAATGCCCCCACAAATAGTAAGAAGTCCTTCGGTAATTTTTCTTCCTGTTTAAAAACAGCAGTATCTATAGGATGGCCGGTCAGACTAACCGGCGGTGGAATAATTCTGACCTTTTCCGGATTGACATCATAGAAAAGGCAGAGATCATCTTTTGTCTGTTGACTAACGGCAACGATCAGATCGGAAACGCGGCTACTGTATTTCCATTTTTGATGATAAAACTTTCTATCCAGCCGTGGATATAATCCCGGATAAACTCTAAAAATGACATCGTGAATCGTCACAATTGTCTTAGTGTTTGTCCGGTGAATACCGAAGGGAAGTTCGTGACTTAATCCATGGAATATTTGACAATTGTGCTTTACGATGTCCCTGGTCATTCTCCAGCTTCGCCACAGTAAGGCTGAGGACGATATTATTTTACAGTCCTGAAAATCCCGATAAAATTCACTTTTTGCTGCTTGCCGGGCGAACAGCAATAGTTGCATTTCGGGATCCAGTTGTGAAAGTCCTTTCACCAACAAACGGCTGTATACTCCGAGTCCGGTGCGATTAAAAAAAAGTCTTTTCGCATCAAATCCAATTCGCATTATACTTTACGCCAAGTTCCATTGATCCATGACACAAATATAAGGAGTCTAAGATTTGAAGCGCCTTTTGCCGAAGCAGATTAATGGCTGAAAGGTGGATCGACGAGGTAGGTAAGGTTTCCTTTCATTCCAATATTATGTATCTTTCCAGTGATGAAGAAGATGATTCTGATTCTGGGAGTGTTGTTATTTTGGATGCCAGAAATGAGCAGTCAGCAAGTGGATACGGCG
>JAGQWZ010000346.1 GCA_020436835.1 Saprospiraceae bacterium
CACGGGAGCTTAAAAGAGATATTGGAACGCGGCTGTTTAAATTCCGGGGCAATCTGGATGAAGAGTTAAATCATTACCATCCCAAAGGCAAAATGATCATTTCGTCGTTTGTCGATGGGGTGAATGCATATATTGACTGGATAAATGGACATCAGGATCAATTGCCGGTTGAATTTCGACTTTTGAAGATCAAGCCACAGCCATGGACTCCGGAGGTAGTGATATCCAGGCACCAGGGCTTGTTGGGAAATATAGAGGACGAGTTGGATATCGGACGTATGATTCATCTGGTGGGGGAACAAAAGGTACGCGAAATTCTGTGGTTCCATCCCTTCGATCCGGTATTGAAGATGGATAATCAAATAAACACTGCTCATCTGCTTAATGATATTCTGGAGTTGTACAAAGCCTATCGTAAACCAGTAAGGTTCAGGTCAGATGACTTTGGTTACCAAAACCAGACTCCTGATTATCGCCGTTCTATGTTTTGGGAGGGAAGGGACAACCTTGGCAGCAATAATTGGGTGATCACCGGAGAACATACCCAAAGCGGTTATCCAATGATGGCTAATGATCCCCATCGTACCCTGGCGGTGCCCTCCTTGAGATATATGGCCCATTTAGTCGGACCAGGATGGAATGTCATTGGTGGTGGAGAGCCGGAAATCCCTGGTATTTCCATCGGGCACAATGAATATGGTGCCTGGGGCCTGACGGTTTTTTCTACCGATGCGGAAGATCTCTATGTTTACCGGCTCAATCCGGAAGATCCCGACCAATACTGGCATAATGGAAGGTGGCTCAAGATGGATGTGATTCCGGAGACGATCCCGGTCAAAGGACAGTCTCCTGTCACAGTAGATCTAAAATATACGTTGCATGGTCCGGTGGTATTTCAAGACAGTACTGAAAACATTGGCTATGCAGTGAAGTGTGGATGGATGGAAGCAGGAGGCGCTCCTTATCTCGCCAGCTTGAGAATGGACCAAAGTTTTGATTTTGAATCCTTTCGCGATGCCTGTAACTATAGTCATATTCCCGGAGAGAACATGGTATGGGCCGATCCTGGTGGCAATATCGGCTGGCAGGCAGTTGGGATTGCTCCAGTTCGTACTAATTTTAGCGGTTTAGTGCCTATACCTGGTGATGGTACCCATGAATGGAGTGGCTATCTCGAAATAAGAAAGAAACCGAACCAGTATAATCCCGCATCCGGAATCATTATCACTGCAAATGAGAATTTGACCGACCTAAGCTACCCCTATCCCGAAGCTATCGGTTATGAGTGGACAGATCCCATGCGGGGAGACCGAATTGCTGAATATTTTGGCCAGCGTAAGAAATTGAATATGATCGATATGATGGAGATCCAGAATGATCATCTTTCCATTGTAGCCCGATCGCTGGTGCCTTATTTAAAAGATATCGAAATCAGTGACTCAAAAACAGATGAATTGAGAAAAATTCTTTTGGATTGGGACTATAAGATGGAGATTGAATCGATCGCGGCTACTATTTACAATGAGTGGGAAAAGAGCCTCAAACAGGCTTTGAAAGAGATAAAAGTTCCCAGCTCTATTTGGAAATACTTTGGGTCCTTTCAGGCAAAAAAACTACTGGACTTCATTACATTTCCCGATGGAGATTTTGGAGATGATCCTTTACAGGCGAGAGACGATCTCTTGATACAATGTTTATCCAGGGCATCTGACAGGCTGGAGGAAAGGTTAGGTACGGATGTTACTAAATGGCAATACGGACAGGAGCGGTACAAGCATGTCTTATTTAATCATGCATTAGGCTCCTACGTCAGTGAAGAAATCCGCAGTGAATTAAATGTTGGACCATTACCCCGAGGGGGTAGTAATATGACGGTTGGGAATACCGGGAGCAATCTTAATCAGTCATCGGGAGCCACTTTTAAGATTATTTGCGATACCGAAAGCTGGGATCGAAGCCTGGCGATCAATGCGCCGGGACAGTCGGGTGATCCGGGAAATAGGCACTACGATGACCTCTTCCCGGTTTGGGCGAATGACCGGTATTTTCCCTTATTCTATTCGAGAGAAAGGGTTGAATCAGTTTTGGATCAGGTAATTTATTTAGTGCCCCAATGAAGCTCAGTAAGGAGGACGCCCGGAGGATCATTGTCCGCTCAGCCGGACTGCATACAAAGCAACCTTTTGGTTTGGGCAAGCAGGCAGTCTATGATGCTATCAATCACATAGGCTATGTGCAAATAGACACTATTTCTGTCGTCGAACGCGCTCATCATCATGTGCTTGCCAGCCGTATTCCCAATTACCGGAAAAAATGGCTCTTTGATTTACAGCATGAAGGCAAAATACTGGAATACTGGGCTCATGCAGCCGCATATTTACCGATGGAAGACTTCCGTTACACCTTGCCCCTCAAGGAGTTTTTTGGCGCCTCAAGGGATCGATGGCCGAAATCAGATAAATCCCTGATGACGAATGTCCTGGATCGAGTGACTAATGAAGGTCCGCTGATGGCCCGGGATTTTCAAGCGGACGGAAAGCGGAAGGGGCAAGGTTGGTGGGATTGGAAACCAGCTAAATTAGCATTGGAAAGGTTGTTCTTCCAGGGGAGCCTGGTGATCGTAGGTCGGCGCGGATTTCAAAAAGTATATGACCTCCCCGAGAACTATATTCCCGGCCACATTGACACATCCCGGCCATCGGATGAGGCGTATGCAGAATATTTGATTGAGCGGGCTCTGCGCCTCCATGGTATTGTGAGTTTGCCGGAAATTATTTATCTGCGTAAAAAGGGAAGGAAAATAGTGAAGGAAGTTCTTAATAGAAAAATAGAAGAAAAATCCCTTCAGAAGATTTCCATTTCCGGATTGGAGGGGCAGGTTTATTTTACCTCTCCGAAAATTCTCGACGAATCGGTACGTATGACCAGCCAGGTGAAAATACTTTCTCCCTTCGATAATGTTGCTATTCAAAGGAATCGGTTAAAAAATTTCTTTGACTTTGATTATCAGATCGAGTGTTATGTACCGGAGCCGAAACGGATATATGGTTATTTCTGTTTGCCTTTACTCTACCGGGATATTTTTATCGGAAGAATCGATGCAAAAGCTGATCGCAAAAACAATTTATTAATCATTAAAAACCTCCATTTTGAAAATAAAACCTACAGTAAGGTAGAACCTATTAAATATCAGCAAGCGATCAGCGAATTCGCTCTCTTTAACGGCTGCAGAGAAATCGTCTTCCGCAAATCTAACGATAGTACTTTGCTAAATGAAATTATGCAACGATCGTTTTAGATGGTAGACTTACTTCGTTTTTTCCCAGGCCTCAATTGGGGCGTTACTATATCCATCTACCACAAATTTCCAGTCGCCATCAGATTGAGGTTTTAGTACCGTAATGAATTTTCCCACGCTGGTCCACTGAATGGAATCTTGCCGGATTCGTTGCAGGCGATAGTACCCAATATCCGTCACCTGAGTTGGAGAGATATCTCTTTTCCGGATTTGAAACCGGATGTCAAGTTGAGCGCTATCGGCCTTTGCTCCTGCAAACATTGTTTCAAACGATCCAATGAATTCACCTTTGCCAAACTGAATGACATTGCCCGGGGTAAGATAGACCGTTGAATCGGCATAAATACGCTTTACCAGTTCAATATCCAGATCCCGGTAAGCCCGGGTAAATGTGTTGTAAACTTCATCTATATCTTCTTCATGAACGGGCAGGTCATTCTGGCAGGCAAGTGTTGCCAATACCAACAAATTAAGGATCTTCATTTTGTTTCGAATTTTTATTCAGTCTCTTTTCTTTTTTCAAAATATAAGTGATCATCCATTCCAACTGGCCATTGACACTTCTGAATTCATCAGCGGCCCATTTCTCGACCGCTTCCATGGTATCCTCCTCAATCCGCAACACAAATTTCTTTTTAGCCATGTTTTAATCTATTGGTGTAATGTCCCCGAGTTTACCACCGGTGTAGCTTCCTTATCCGAACAAAGAATGACCATTAAATTGCTCACCATAGCTGCTTTTTTATCTTCATCCAGATTGATTACATCTCTTTCAGACAGTTGGTCCAGAGCCAGCTCGACCATGCTTACGGCTCCTTCAACAATCTTAAATCTTGCGGCAACGATTGCCTCTGCCTGTTGTCTTTTTAACATCGCATTGGCGATTTCAGGAGCATAAGCTAAATAGCCTACCCTTGCTTCCATAACCTCTATTCCGGCGATGGCGAGCCGCTCTGACAATTCGGTTTCAAGATCATCATTGACTTCCTGCACCGCCGATCGAAGGGTCAACTCCGCTTGATCGTCATCGAAATTATCATATGAATAGAGACTGGCCAACTTTCTGACCGCCGCATCTGTCTGGACCCGTACAAAACTCTCATAGGCATCCACTTCAAACGCGGCTTTAAAAGTATCCCTAACACGCCACACCAAAATCACACTGATGAGAATCGGATTCCCCAATTTGTCATTTACCTTAACCCGTTCACTATCGAAATTCCTTGCTCGCAGACTGATGCTCTTCTTTATGTAAAAGGGATTAGCCCAAAATAAGCCATCAGCTTTTACGGTTCCTTTGTACGCACCAAACAATGCAAGCACTTTTGATCCATTGGGATAGATAAAAAAGAAGCCAGGGAGAAGTAAAATTGTTAAAAACAGGGTGATGACAAATTCCAGATTCATCTCGTGGCTTAAGAGGTAGATACTTGCGGCTATAAGCAGGGCAACAAGCAACAACATTAAATAGCCACTAAATGGCTTTACAATTTTCTCTTTCATGGTATTCGTTTTGATGTTTATATAATATCATAATGATATCATTTTTATTTTTATAGAGCCAGTTTTTTCGACGAATGAAATTTTTTGACCGTCGAGGAGATTGGCCATCCGGAAAAAGAAAAAGGAAATCAGGGAATTTGCCTGATTTAGACTTTGGCTTGGCTTATCCCAAAACCAGAAAGAGAAGGGCGGCAATGGCAGCTCCAAATACCGGTCCTGATACCGGAATCCAGGCATAGCCCCAATCACTGCTGCCTTTTCCCGAAATCGGTAGTACTTGATGCATGATCCGGGGGCCGAGATCGCGGGCAGGATTAATCGCATATCCGGTCGTACCACCTAGCGAAAGACCGATGACCAGGACGATCAGCGAAACAGGCAGGGCTCCCAGACTACCCAGTCCGGCAGGTGCCGACTCTTCCACCGGCATGAAGTTGGGACCTTCGATAAAGAGCACTGCAAAAATCAGTACAAAGGTTCCTACGGCCTCGGAGAAGAAATTATTCCAGGGATCTCGAATAGCAGGAGCAGTGCAGAACGTCGCAAGTTTTGCGCCTGCATCATCCGTGGCCCGGTAATGATCCCGGTACATCAGCCATACCAGTGAGGTGCCAATAGCTGCCCCGATCATTTGGGCAACGATATAGATGGGTACGGAATTCCAGGGGAATTTGCCAGCAATGGCCAGCCCAATAGAGACAGCCGGATTCAGATGTGCCCCACTTACGGAAGAAGAAACCACGACTCCCGTAAATACAGCCATGCCCCAACCAAACGTAATTACAATCCACCCACTGCTATTTCCCTTTGTCTTGTTCAGGACAACGTTAGCGACAACTCCGTTTCCCAGGAGGATAAGCATCATCGTACCGATGACTTCCGCAGTAAAAGGCGACATGGTTGGCAGTTTTGTTCCGAAACCAATTTAAGAATTATTTGATCGATTGCCGTCATCTGAAGGCCGGTGAATAATCAGATTCCCTGACCAGGGTCACCGGGCTGTTCATTCTTCTCCAGGCCGATATTGAATTTACCCAATTCATCTTTAAGCGATTTTCCCGGGGGTAGATGGATGCTGGGGATTTCAAGTGCCTGAGCCGCCTGGACATTTCTTAGATTATCATCGATGAAGAGCGTCTCCCGGGCAGTAATATTGAATCGATCTAACATTAGCCGATAAATTTCTGGTTGGGGTTTTCTTAATTTTTCAACCCCGGACACCAGTATGTCCTCAAAGAGAGCCAGAAATTGGTACTCTTTTACCGCAATAGGAAAAGTCTCTGCCGACCAATTGGTGAGAGCAAAAACACGATATCTACCCTGTTGCACCAGGGAGCTCATAATTTCAACATTTTGCACGATGGCACCGCCCAACATTTTTTCCCACTGGTCATAAAAAAGCCTGATTTCACGCTCATATCCGGGAAATTGATTGACCAGGATGCTGGTGCCCTCTTCTAATGTTCGTCCTCCATCCTGCTCTTCATTCCATTCGTGCGAGCAAATTTCAGTGAGGAAATGTTCTAGTTCGTCATGATTATCAAACACTTCAGAAAAAAGATAACGTGGATTCCAGTCGATGAGTACTCCACCTAGATCAAAAACAATATTTTTGAGAGAATGGTCTTTCATATTATTTGTTTGAACAATATGTGTCTTATCCGCATTTAAAGATAAGACCTTTACAAAACTACTTTACTTTCCATTCGAATCTGCTCATAACACTGTTCAACATTTTAAAAAAAACAAGCTAAGAAAATTCTTATGATGAAAAATTACCTACTAACAGTGTTAGCCTTTTCGGCTATACTTTGTTCTTTACAAGCCCAGGAATTCCGGGCAATACTAAGTGGAAATCATGAACCATTTCCCATTCTTTCACAAGCCAACGGCAGTGTAAACCTGACCTTAAACGGTGATACACTCACTGTGGCGGGATCTTTTTCGGGAGTGATCTCGGGAGTCGATACTGCGATTGCCGGGGGAGCACATATCCACACCGCGATGGCAGGAAGAAATGGGGCAGTCACCTTCGGACTAAAACCGGTCCTTTCTGACGGATTTAGTAGTGGAACCTTTGATGTTGCATCAAATACGTTCATCCTGGATGAGGATATGAAGACTGCCTTAAATTCCCGTAGCATGTATATTAATGTACATTCCGTAGATCATAGCGGGGGTGAGATCAGGGGGCAGATACTACCGCAGGCGGATGAATATTATGCTGCGAATCTCTTTGGTAGCAATGCCACAATTTCCGTGATGTCCGATGCCTATGGTAGTGTCGTCCTGGAAGTGACCGGCAATACAGCCACCGTTTCCGGATCATTCTCCAATTTGAGTACCCCGTTGGCCACCAGTATCATGGGCGGAATTCACATACACCAGGCAGTAGCTGGTCGTAACGGAGGAATCATGCAGAGTCTGAATGTAGTTCTTTCTGACGATGGCCTTTCTGCGACCATTCCCGCTGACCAGAATACCTTTCAGGTAACAGATGAGCAACTCATGACCCTGCGCATGGGAGGTTGGTACGTCAATGTCCATAATGAACGCTTCGGTTCGGGTGAGATCCGGGGACAGCTCACTCCCATGGCAGATGCCAAGTTCAGAGTTAATTTCTCTGGTGCCAACGAACCAAGCCCGGTGACCACTTTTGCCGCCGGAAAAGTGGCTTTGTGGCTGAACGATAACACACTGACCGCAGCCGGCTCATTTACTGGCCTGGAGAGTGATATTAATGTTGCGCTGGCAGGGGGAGCCCACATTCATCTGGGAATGGCTGGCCGGAACGGTTCTATCGCCTTACCTTTGTCCCTAACTATCGGAGCTGACAATCGAAGTGCCATCATTGATCCGGCAAGTAATAGCTTTACGGTGTCCGGTGATACGCTGGCAGCCCTGATGGGCAGAGCACTCTATATGAATGTTCATTCGATGGAACATCCCGGAGGAGAATTAAGAGGTCAGATTTTACCTGAAAGTCAATATTTCCTCAATGCCTTCATCAGTGCGAGCCAACAGACTGCAGCAGTGGTTAGTCCCGGGCACGGCTCCCTGGTTTTTGAGATTTTAGGTGGTTCGGCAGTGGCCTCAGGAAGTTTTGCGGATCTTACCAGTCCTTTGGCAGTCAATGTGGCTGGTGGAGCACATATTCATTTTGCACCGGCAGGCACCGGCGGTCCGATTGGCTATCCCCTGGTGACGACCCCGGATAACGATGCGAATAGTGGAAGATTCGTCGCATCCGATAATACATTTGATATTGCCGCAACA
>JAGQWZ010000347.1 GCA_020436835.1 Saprospiraceae bacterium
ATCCACGCCCTTCAACGAGCCCAATCCGTCGTAAAAATTATCAGACGGAGTCTCCTTTATGGCCAGAATATCCATAGATTCCACCGTGAGGGGGGCTGCTTTCTGCTTGTCGGAGATTCTTTGTGCCTTAACTTCGGTAACCGCCAGGGTAATACCTGTTCCTGCCGATAATTTAATTTTCAAGTTGTCGTCGGGAGCTTCCACATTAATCACCTTGTCATCATATCCTACGTAGGAAACCTGCAAAATAACGGGAAAGGTATCCACACGGAGCTCGAATGAACCATCAAAATCGGTCACAGTACCCTTTGATGTTCCCTGAACCAGGATGCTGGCTCCAATGAGTGCATCGCCGTTTGCCTCATCAGTTATCTCTCCTCTGATCCGGTCCTGGGCGTTGATGCCAAAATATGTGAATAACAAGAGACATATAGTGGCTGATATCTCAATTCCAAACTTTTTCCTCATAGGCAGCTCGTGTGATTCGAAACATCGTTTTTTGGGGAGGCAGTTCTTTCGAATCCAAGGAAAGATAATGAATTCCGTAAAATAACCTGACGAAAATCAAAAATTGCGGGATTTCAGACATATGTACTTGGTTAGTAATGTGACTATTACTCGAGCACGACGGATAATTAGCCTAAATTAGCAGTTGGATGATGGATATATGGGGGCAAAATTCCAGGATATACCGTGCTTTATTGCTATCGTTTTTCTATACTGGAACGATCGGGAACGCCTTGACAATACGTTAGAAGAAATCACTTCTGAGCGGTCAGCAGGGGTTGAGATCTGGATAACGGATAATGCCTCCGATACTTCTTATACTCCCAAAGTGGGTAATCTGCCTGTCCATGTGATTCGTAGTGAGGTAAATCTCGGATATGCAGGTGGGATTAATCTGGCTTTGTCTGAGATTCTGGAGGAAAATTTTGAATTTATACTTCTCTTAAATACAGACATCCGATTCGGGAGAGAAGAACTTGCAGCTTTCATCAATACTGCTAAGGAGGACCACTCTTCGGCTATTTTTGGACCCGTTCTTTGCGAAGGTGAATCGAAATATTACGGTGGACGTGACATAGCCAGACATCTTAATACCCGCCTACAAGAACCGGGGAATCCGGACTATGTACCCGGCACGGTTTTCTTATGCAGGGCGGAGGCATTTCGCCAGGTAGGTTTTTTAGATCCGGGTTATTTCTTTAGCGGGGAAATTGCCGATTTCTGCCGGAGAGCATCGGAGCGCAATATGAGGCTTCGGATCATATCTGAAGTGGAAGTGATGCATCAAGTCGAAGAAAAGAGTTCCCTCAGAGAGTCGTTGTATTTTTACTATAATCTCCGTAATCGCTTTCTATTTGCCCGGAAGCATTATACTTCCAAATACGGATATTACGCAGCCCATTGGATATTGCGAGGAATCCGGATCTTTGCGGGTGCTCTATGGTTGGGTAAACGAACGAAGGCACGGGCTGTATTTTGGGCTCTTTATGATGGATTAATGGGAAACTTTGGTAACCGTAATGACAGATTTCTCTAAGGTGAAAAGCCGACCCAAAGTGGCTGTAGTTATTCCCAACTGGAATGGGATGCGCTGGCTGAGCGACTGTCTAAGTGCGGTAACTGGTCAGTCATATCCTCCGGAGGAAATCATTTTAGTAGACAATGCCTCAACCGATCATTCAACTGCATTTGTCAGGGAAACTTTCCCTCAGGTTTCTATTATTGAATTAGATAAAAACATTGGCTTTGCCGGCGCAGTCAATGCAGGTATCGCTAAGGTGGAATCGGAATTTGTCGCTTTACTGAATACCGATACCATTGCGGATCGGGATTGGATACGTTATCTGGTAGAAGCTTTTCAGAATGCCCCTGAAACGGTGGGAGCTATCACTCCTTTGATGGTTTCGATGCAAGATCAGGATCGAATTGATAATGCCGGTGATTCATTTTCCTGGTATGGTGAAGCCACTAAGATCGGGCATGGCGCATCCAGAGCTGAAGCTCCTCTACGTTCGGAGGTTTTATCCCCCAGCGCTGGAGCTACGATGTACCGGTCATCATTCTTAAGGGATTGTTCAGGTTTTGATGACCAATTCTTTGCCTATCTGGAAGATGTTGATCTGGGGCTTCGGGGCCGGATGTTGGGTTATCAATATTGGATTGAACCTAAGTCTGTGGTTTTGCATTACAGTCATGGTTCGCAAATCGACTATGAATACTACATTAGACTGGTGACCCAAAACAGGCTTCTCCTGTTCGTAAAGAATATTCCCCTCTCCAGACTGGTTAAATTCTCTCCCAAGATTGTCTATGGTCAGATATATTACCTGCTTGCCTTTGGGCACCTGAGGGCTTTCCTGGCGGGATACTGGGGTTTTATCAGGCGATTGCCTCATGCACTGAAGCACAGAAGAAAAATTCAGCGCCACCGGAGAGTTCATCCCAGCGAGCTGGATCAATTGCTTTCTCATGATAAGCCGGAATGGGGTATTCGACATCATCTCACAAAATTGATCCGGAGAATAGTTAATTAGTAATTTTACCCAGTGTCAGTTCTCTACCTCCATACCGCTCCAAAACCTAATTTACCCGGCACAGATGCTGTTTTCCAGGAATCTGAAATCCTGCGATCCCGGTTTGGGGGAAACGAATTGGTCATATACCCTTTTCTCAATCCTTCCAGTTACCTACCGCGGTTTTTATATGGCTGGCATAAATTTCTGGAGATAGGTAAGTTTCAAAAGGAGATTGCCCTCAACCATGTTTTTTCACCCGGACTCTTTCATTACCCTATTCTAAAAATATTGAAAAAACCCATTGTTTATAGCGTCACCGCAACCCTGAGAGACGAAGATCTCGAGAGGCCCCTGACAAGCTTTCGATCTCTGGCTAATATCCTGGTCAATAGTGAACGAGATCGGCGTAAGCTAAGTGATAGAGGTTTTGAGAATGTCGTTCAGGTTCCGCCCGTCGTTAATGTAGAATCCTTAAAACCAGGACCCGTACCGGATGGGCAGCAATTTATTCTCTTGATGGCGTCCGCCCCCTGGGAAGCAAATCAATTCGATAGTAAAGGCATCAACCTGCTCTTAAGAGCGGTAAAAGAAGCTCCATGGTTAAAACTCGTCCTGCTTTGGCGTGGCAGGCTTATGGAAGAATTGCAAAACAGGATTCAAAAGGAGGATGTGCGAGAGCAGGTAGAGGTCATTGACGAGCTGGTCAATATTCAGGAAGTAATGGATAGGGTGCATGCGACGGTATTGCTTGCGAAAACAGGGGAAATTGTCAAATCGTTTCCCCACTCTTTGGTCGAGTCAGTTGCGTGTGCAAAGCCTGTTGTCATATCTGATACGATCGCCATGTCAGATTATGTAAAGAACTTTGGCTGTGGGCTCGTTTTGAAAAGATTTGATCTGCCCTCGTTGCTTCCTATTTTAGAGCAACTTAGAAATGATTATAGTGTATTCCGGGAAGCCGCCGAAAGGGTAGGGGGCAGTTCATTTTCTAGTGAACACGTGCTTGAAAAGATTGGCCAGGTCTATCATCAAATAAATCCGGACCTTTAATCAAATGAAAGTTCCGGTGGTTATAGTCAATTGGAATGGATATCAAGACACTGTAGAGTGCATCGACTCTGTTTTTAAGACAAAAGAAGTACAGTGGGAAATCCACTTGATTGACAACGGGTCTGATAATAAAGAGGGAGTAGAACTGGAAGAGCGCTACCGTTCAAACGATCGTGTGATCATTTATCAGTCAAAAAAGAATTTGGGATTTACCGGTGCCAACAATTATATCCTTCAATCTTTATTAGATGCAGAAGAATATAGATTTATTGCTTTACTGAATAACGATACAACTGTTCATCCGGAATGGCTTCAAAATATGGTGAAAGGGGCAATAAATGAAGATGCTCAAATGATTTCTGCCAAAATGCTGAATTATTATGATAGGACCAGGATTGATAATTTAGGCCATCAAATGCTAAATACCGGCGAAATCATGCCCATTGCTCACGGTGAATCAGCAGAAGTGTATCAGAAATCATTTTCCAACCTGGGAAGCTGCGCCGGGGCTACCTTATATAGTACCGAAATGTTGAGAGAAATTGGCGTCTTTGATTCTTTTTTTAATACCGGTTATGAAGATGCGGAATTGGGATTAAGGGCAACACTGGCGGGATATAGGTCTGTCTTTATTCCTGACGCCATCATTTATCACAAAGGAGGCCAATCTATCCGGAAAATCTTCGATAAGAAATATGCAAAATCAATACAAGTGTCAATTTGGTACACCTATTTCAAACTAATGCCCACCGGAGCTATCCTGATTTCTATGCCTTTTATTTTTGTTAAAATTGCGCTGCTAACATTTATTAATATTTTGTTTCTCAGAAGATCCTACCTGCAGATACAATGGAATGCGATCTCGGACACGATATTTAAACATCGTAGAACGATCCTTAAGAAAAGGATTGAATTTTACCGCAGCATAAATACAATTGGTTCCTGGCAGATATTACAGCGCCAGCGATTTTTTCTTGGGTATGATGTAAAAAGATTTTATCACATATTTATCAAAGGACAAAAATCTGCCCTGGATCAATATGGTGGAAAATAAACAGGATCAAAACTATTTAGCACAGTATTTCTTCAGCCCCATTAAAATAGATCAAAGATCACATCCCAGGGTAATAAAGAAATTTGCTCCTGATGTCACTTCAAAAGTTGGATTGATCTGTACATATTCTGGAGCTCTGATATCAACAGTTCCCGTTTCAACTGTGCCGGAGACCAGTATACTGCCATTGTTGGTATAGACTCCGGGACTAATCGGTGTTCCATTCACCATATCTTCATCACCCCTGACCTGGTAAATGATTCCATTTAGAGATACTGCATATAACTCACCCGCTTCATCTTCTCCGAATCCGGCAATGTTGCTTATCCCGGGAAATAGCTTTCTTTCCACACTCCATCCGCCATTGTCAGGAATAATGGTGAAAAAGGTATCAGCCCGGGTTTCTCCACAGAAGTAGACACCCTGAAAACATTCATTACTGCCCCGATACACCATTCCACCTGCTATGGAATTTGGATTATTGTCATTATGCACTTCGGCAAAGACCGGAAAGGTGTAGGTGTTCATCGGACCACAATTGGTGGTATTGAAAGCAATGTCTCCCTCATAACATTTCCAACCATAATTCTCACCGCCGCTACTGCTGGCGGGTTGGAAATTGATCTCTTCTCTTTTGTTTTGACCCACGTCACCAATCCAGAGATCACCGGTCAACCGGTCAAAGGAAAACCTCCAGGGATTACGTAAACCAATAGCCCAAATTTCATCCAGCGTGCTGGTATCACCTACGAATGGATTACTGGCGGGAATACTATAAGGGCTGCCGGCGTCAACATCAATTCTCAGCATTTTCCCCAGGAAGGTCTTTTTATTCTGTGCCAGGTTGTTAGGATCTCCGGACCCTCCTCCGTCACCAAAGCCAATATATAAATAACCATCCGGGCCAAAATTAAGGTCTCCTCCGTTATGGTTACTTTGAGGCTGGTTTACCGATAAAATTGATATTTCACTATTTGGATCAGCAACATCAGGATTCGAACTTACACTAAAGCGTGAAATCTGGGTATGCCCACCTGCCTTGGTATAATTAACATAGAAGTAACCATTACTGGCAAAATCCGGATGAAAAGCGAGCCCCAACAGACCCCTTTCCCCTCCCGAAAGGACTATAGAAGAAATATCCAGGAAGGGAGTGGCTAACGTATTTCCATTTTTAATGATTTTAATCCTTCCCGCCTGTTCAACGATAAAAAGTCGATTACTGCCATCACCTGCATTTTCTATTCCCAGCGGGGAAGAAAATCCGCTCTTAAAGACCGGGAGATTGTAATCAGGATGCGTAACCTGCGAACCGGAAATAAAATAATTAAGCAGAAATAGGGTCAAAAAAAATATTTGGGTCTCATTTTTACTCATCATTAATTGTTGGTTTTTTTACCACTGGCATCTAACTGGAATCGTTTTACGAATGAGGATTCTTTTTTTGATTCGACAATTATTTGATATTGACCAGGTCGCCAAAACCTGGTTTGGAACCTAAACGGGACAGACTGGGCTGCTAATATTGTTCGGTCCTGAACCGGTACACTCATCAATTCACCCCTTGGATCAATGATCTTGATGGAAATCGTGTCGTCCACCTGGCTGGTGAATCTGTATTTATAACCAGTGATATTTTCATTTCCCTGGGTGGTTGCACCGACCTCTTCGATTTGAGCTTCGACAAAATTGAAAAGGAATAAAATGAAAGCGAAAGAGAGTATTATTTTCATCTTCAAAGATTTCAGTCTAATTTTATATATCTAAAATTGTCGATCCAGAATGTTTTATTTGGAGTGCCTCCAAGCAGTGCTCTGATTCCGATATTATTTGTAATAGTAGCTGGTGCAACAAATTCAAAAGCATAAGTTTCCCAGTTTTCACTCACAACAAAATCGTGGCTGGCACGAACTTCCCAGGGTGAACTGTTGTCCTGGAGAATGACCGCCATCGGTCCTCCGCCATTATTGGCCCGGCAGGCGAAACTGACCCGGTATGTTTTACCCGCTACCAGAGATTGATTACCCTGATTTAATTGAATGTGCCAATCAGTTCCATTTGTACTATTCACCTGCACTCTGGCGCTACTGGTACCCTCGTAAGGATTGCTATTGTCAATAGTGAATGTAGCTGTTGCACCATTATGCTGGCTCAGACTCCAGGGACTGGTGCCGTTTTCAAAACCGCTATTTTGAAGTACGTTATTATAGCAGGTTCTGAAATCAACCAAAAAGTTGCTGGACGTCCCGACTTGAAATCCCGAATTCAATTGAACGGAATTGTTGACCATGAATTTGACATCGGCGTTTCCATTCACCTGGCCTCCCGACAGCACCTGGTAGCCGTTATAGATATCAGTAGGGATGGGTCCATTTACCGTGACTACATCCGAGGTGTTACATTGCTTACATTCCTGACAAATAGGGTCCTGGCAAGGTAAAACGGTGATAGAACCGGTCAGTGTTGTAGCTCCGTAGATGTATTTGATTTCATGAAGCCCGGGACCTACTTTGTCCACGTCAAAATTGAAGGTTTCATCTCCATTATCGGTGACCCCGAGACCACTGTACGTACCACCAAATGCCACTCCTCCGGTCAGATTAAGCTGTACACCGTCATTCTCGCAGGCAACATAGGCAAA
The DNA here is from genome assembly GCA_020436835.1 of Saprospiraceae bacterium. GTDB lineage: Bacteria > Bacteroidota > Bacteroidia > Chitinophagales > Saprospiraceae > JABDMH01. The sequence goes on from JAGQWZ010000347.1 coordinate 7,268, forward strand.
CTCAAGTTCCGGATTATTTTGGTCACTGGTAAAGACTTTAATTTCGCTTAACCCATAACAACCACCACCATGATTACTTACGGCGGTTATCAGTAAATCTGTAGCGGATATTCCTCCCAAATCCGGACCGTGAAAACCTTCATAGAATCCGGATCCGGGTGCTTTTGGAAAGGTAAAAGTATCAACCATTGTCCAGGTACTGCCATTGTTATTGGAGACATCGATAATCACTCTGTTTAATCCATCCTTGATGTATTCCGGGTGATTTAAATTCCAGATAATCATGTCATACAGAGGAGCTGAGCTGTTGAAATGATACCGTATCCAATGTGATTGACCCCTGACTGGATTGGGATTCGCGCTTTTAGTGCATGATACCCATGCATCAAATCCATTCGTAGTATGTCGGTCGGGGAATACCTGTCCGGTTATTTGACTTAATGTAAATGCCACAAGGCATGCAGTAAGAGTTAGAGTTTTTCTTATCATGGATCTAATGGTATTATTTTATAAAGCCGATCGGATGACTGTTGGTGACCGGATTATAGAAGTTGTTGATGTTGGGGAATATGACGGACATATCGGTACTGGGTACTCCAAACCATTGAGCAACTTCACCAAAGTATTCATCGGTCGAAGTCGTGGGAATAAACCGACCACTGTAGTCCAATTCGATGGGATTATTTTGATTTCCCAGCACCATCGACGGAAACGATCCAAATACTTTTCCCCCGTCAATCAGGTTTGGTCCCCCCATTACCAGAGTATTTCCACCCCAGGCATGATCTGTCCCGTCCTGGTTCGGACGAAGAGTGCGGCCGAACTCAGAAATCATCATAGTGAGCACATTATTTTCCAGATTTACTCCCTGATGATTTTGGGTAGCACCATTCGAATCCTGATACTGAAAAGTGGCTTTGAGCGACTCTTGAAAACTATAGAGTGCATTGCTGACCATTCCTAACATGGCCTGTTGATTATTCAGTAATCCGTCGTGATGATCCCAACCTCCCACAGTGATGAAGAAGACCTGTCGTTTAAAACCGAGGTCATTTCTCACTGTCATGGTACGGGCAATCATTTCCAGGGCATTTCCCAGGTAATTGTCGGGGAACACTTCCTGGGCGAAGGTGAGGGAATTTTCCATTGCCTCATTAAATTGAATATATCCATCCCGTGCATTCCTCACCACGTTCATAAAGGTCTTCTCGAATATATCCTGGTAAGTCTGGCCTAAAAGGCTATCGACGGCCTGGGTTCTTATCTGCTCGGTCAGGTACATGGCATCAGGATTATAGCCATCCAGTCCCACCGCGCCGTAATACGGATCTACTGCATACTCTACCGTCGTATTTCCATTCTGAAACACATTAGAACCTGACAGCGAAATATTCATCGAGATATTCTGATTGCTGTTGCAATCACTGATGAGATCGGCGATCCTTCCTGCCCATCCTTTGGCACCCCGTTCTTCCGGCAAGCCTGTCTGCCACTGCTCGATTTGATCCGAATGAGAAAACAATCCAAGTGGAGAGTTCCCTGACTCAATCTCCGGTTTCGTGGTATTGGGATGAGTCAAGGTTCCGACATTGGTGATCAAAGAAAGTCTCTTGCTGTTAAACAGATCACGGGCCCTGGTCATGGATGGATGCACCGCATAATTAATATTGCTTCCGTTGTATTGCAGTTGGGTGGCATTCAGAGAAGAAAGCGGCAAAGCAAGGTGGCTTCTTACTGTACTGTATTGATTGTAACGACTGGTATCAGTCGGAATCAGCATGTTGAAAGAATCGTTTCCACCCGCGAGCAGGATACAGACGATTGCTTTATAATCATTGTAATTATCATAAACGGCTGAATTTGAAATCGCTGCTGAACTGAGCGCTTTCAAATTGATCAATGCATTCTTGAAGGTCAAATAACCCAGACCTGCGCAACTTGCCTGTCCCAGGAAATCTCTTCGTCCTATATTTTTTTTCATCAATTAAGGAGTTGTCGGTTAATTCGAATTATCTGATAATACTGTATTCCGGAGCGATTAAGGCGAGATACAAACCCATCCTTACTCTGTTTTCCGGGTGGTTATGCCAGGAAACCGTTGATTCATAGCTATTGAGGGCTCGCCGCATGATTCTTCTGGTCTTGTCGGTCATCCGGCCTGAAAGCAGGTGCTTGTCATACCAGTTTATTAAGGTCTCGGTGTCTTCGGCAAGGGTCAGCAAATGATCTATGACCCATGCCACTTCGGTGTGATTCATGATATCACCTTCCCAGGTACCCATTAGTTCACCCCAGGACTGAGACCAGCGATAGACGTTATTAATGTAGCCGATACTGGTGCGTGCATCGTGTAGTTTATATTCTGGTGCCACTAGTCCCATGTCATGGATGTCTCCATTTGGAGCATCGGTTGGGAGGTAAAAATTGAATACACTTGGAGAAGCAAAGATGTCTTGCTTGGTATCTTCGTAAAAACTGTAGTTGATATTCCAGTAGAATCCATTGGGATTGTATTTGTCTACAGCCTTAACAAAATGGGTGTAGCGGAAGATAGGTTCTTTAAGCTTGCTGTTTACCTCATCGAGCTGATAGCTTGATTCCCTTGCCTCCGGATCCAGTAAGATAGCTCGCAGTACAGATTTCATATCTCCTCGTGTGGTACCATAGGGCCCGCTGCCATTGAAAGCAGTGGCTACCCGCTGGATATAGGCTGGTGAGGGATTCGATTTAACCAGGCGTTGAATTAATCTGTATCCGATAAACGGACCGATATTGGGGTGATTAAAAAGATTATCAATAGCACTGTTGATATCCTGTAGGCCGGTTTGTCCGGAAGGAACGGTCTGCCCGTTCAGCAGATATTTTTCCCCTGGTTCATGATCAGACGCATACATCATCATGGGCACGGTAACATCTGCATTCCAGATGCCTCGGCCAAAATAAAGATTCCCATTGTCGTACATGTCCTGGGCTACCAATTCCGGAACCACGGCACTCACACTCAAGCCCGTAAAGATCTTGGCAAATTCCTGGATATCTGCATTGTCGTAGGTTGGAATATCTTCTCCATTCTGTTGTTTCCGGCTACCATCCAGATTCAGTTCATAGAGCCCGATACTGAATAGCTGTTCAACCTCTCTGGCATAATTTTCATCAGGATGAACGTTGTTTATCGGATCGGTTTTAGGATTATTAAGATGACTTAAGTAGAAGCCCATGCAGGGGTGAAGACTTACGTCATAGAGTATGTCGCGGTAGTTACCAAATGCATTTTCCAGCATCACATCATAATATGATGCCAGACCATCACCATATTCACTTAAATCGGAATTTCGTGAGATCACCAGGATCTCGATAAGTGCGCAGGCTACCCGGTGACGAAGGAGGTGGTCAGTAAAGGTGTTGGTCTGCCACCAGGCATAGTTAAAATGTCTCCAGGTGGGTCTGCGGGGAATTTCACTGGCATATCCCATTGCCGTAAGGGAATCAGCCAGAATATCGAATACATTTCTTGTGGCAGTAAGCATCCGGTCACTGCTCGCAAATGTCTTATTAAACTGGTCATTTAGCCAGCCTGTGATCCCTAATGAAAGCACACTTTCTACCTCGGAAGAATCAAATCCGACCGAGGCCTGGTGCAAAAACCGGGCGGCATCGAAATAGGATGCGAGCATGCCCTGCTTATTTACCGTATTGACGGCTGCCGAGGATTTCGGCCAATTGGGGTCTTTGAATGCGCTACTGGCGGTAACCGTAATTCCACTTGCATTTCCCCCACCATAATATGCTGGTGTTTGAGCAGTGAGAAAAGAAATGTAACACAGGCACACCAGGCACAATAGGAGTACTACTCTATTCATTGGCATAGAATTTTAAAAATTAATAGCCTCGTTATGTGTCGTTAATGGTCTTTTGGTTGGGAAAACCAGGTGAGCTGTGTTCGAATAGATTACAATTACGACTAATATACGACGAAGCAATTGTAATTATTTTGGGGGACCGGGAGATTTTTAGTTAAAACTGGTATTTTAATTTCGAACACAAAAACTTTACCAAAATCGGAGATCCCGAAAACTATTCATATAGAAAGCCTGGAAAAGAAGTAATGAGGAGAAAAATTCTTAAATTCCCCAAAAGCAAAAAATTATGAGGTTTTACTCTTTATTCTTGATGGCATTCAGTTTTCAACTGGTCAGTTGTGCGCAAGAGAGTATTCCCAACCGGGATGAGCAAATTGCCTCAGCCACGATGGCCGCTCCGGAGGCAGATCGCCAGGAGGCCGCAGTGTACGGATATGATTCCAAAGGCAATTTGGTCGAACTGCGGGCGGGAAATAATAATCTAATTTGTCTGGCTGATGATCCAAATCGTCCTGGCTTTCAAACTGTTTGCTACCATAAAGATCTGGAACCCTTTATGAATAGGGGACGTCAACTTCGAGAAGAAGGAAAAAGCAGTAGTGAGATCTTCGATATTCGTGAGAAAGAAGCAAAGGAAGGCACACTGAAAATGCCCGAACAACCCACCACACTGCATCTCCTGGAGGGAAAAGATGGATTTTTTGATGCGGCTACACAGGAGGTGAAAGAGGCTAATTATCGCTATGTCGTGTACATCCCCTGGGCCACCTCTGAATCAACCGGCTTACCGCTCAAACCATTAGTAGCCGGTGGACCCTGGATTATGGATCCTGGTACTCACCGAGCGCATATTATGATCACTCCACCGGCCGAAAACTAATAATCATTAATTGATTTCCAGAAAATGAAAAATATTTCAAGACGAAATTTTATCTCTTCTGCTGCATCGACAGCAGCGACTTTCACCATTGTTCCCAGTCATGTGATGGCAGGCTCAGGGAAGGTACCTCCCTCGGATAAGATAACGGTGGCAAATATTGGTTGTGGAACTCAGGGATTGCGGGAAATGGGAGATTTGCTGACGCATGATGAGATTCAGGTGGTCTCTGTTTGCGATCCCAATAAAATGACCAACAATTATCTCGATTGGTCTCCTCATGGATTGAGAGATGGTATCCGGAGAGTCCTGGATGATCCTTCCTGGGGGGAAGGAACAGAGGGCATTGTAGCCGGTCGTGACGTGGCTAAAAAATACATTGAGCAGTATTATGGTAAGAACAAACCTTCGGGAAATTACCAGGGGTGCTCGGTTTATGAAGATTTTCGTGAACTGCTGGAGGAAGAATCGGATATCGATGTATTAAAAATTATGACACCGGATCATCTGCATGCTACCATTGCAATGGCAGGAATGCGAAAGGGCTTGGACGTAATTACGCACAAACCCATTGCCAATCGTATGTACGAGGCAAGAAAAACCATCGAAATGGCTAAGAGTAGCGGTCGTAAAACACATTTGCTTGCCTGGCATCATCGTCCCGAATACGCCATGGTGTTGAAATGGATACAGGATGGGGTCATTGGTAATTTGAAAGAGATTCATAACTGGTCTTATCGTCCTGTGTGGCCTCAATTTACCGGTATTCCTAAGGATCGTCCTCCCATTCCGGAAGGTTTCAACTGGGATCTCTGGTTAGGTCCCGTTCCACACCGGCCCTATCATCCCAATTATACACACAATGTTTTTCGGGGATGGTATGAGTTTGGCGGTGGCAGCGTTGCGGACATGGGTCACTATAGCCTGTTCCCTCTGTTTAGGGCATTTGAAATAGAAACACCACCCCATACGGCCAAAGCATACGGAACCACCTTGCGCGAAGCTGATAACGGAGTATGTAAGTGGATTGATAATGATGTTGCCTTCCCTCATTCCTGCTTGATTAAGTTGAGCTTTCCGGAGCAGAAATTGATTCCCGCTTTTGATTTATTCTGGTACGACGGAGGCATGAAACCATTTGCTCCGGAAGAGCTGGAGATGGATGACCGGGATATTCCTAATGAAGGGATGATGTTCGTCGGTGACCAGGGCAAAATCCTGGCGGGTTTCCGTTGTGAAGAACCTGAAATCATTCCTGCCAAAAGAATGGAGGCTTACCAGGGTGAGAAAAAAACCGCAGATCGTGAACGGGAAAATGGAAACAATGAATGGGTTTCAGCTTTCAAAGCGGGTAAAGAATCACCTGGTAGTTTCATTTATGCCGGTCCGGTCACAGAAACAATTAATTTAGCAGCTGTAGCTCTACGGGCAAAAAAGAAAATCAAATACGATCATCAGTATATGAAGATCACAAATGACCGGGATGCCAACGGGCATTTATACCGTGAATATCGCTTCGGCTGGGAAATTTAAAGAAGATAAGATGGGCATTGATAACCCAGGAGAGAGGCGAATCCTGAGCATGTCGAAGGATATCCGCCGACTTACAAACGATATATTTTACTTAACGACAGGAATGACGAATGACGAGCTCGAATGAACCAGAGCTGTTATAAGGCGAAGTCGAAGGATTTTAGTTGGTCATGCTTGGTACTCGTGGTACCTTTGGTACATCTGGTACCTTACCAACAGCCAAAGACTAGTACTCATGGTTCCCATTGGTACTTGCCATAAACCGAAGACCGATTGTTAAGCTTGATAACTTTATAGAGATTTTTAAATCAATCAAAAATGGATAGAAGAGACTTTGTTAAAAATTCCACTTTTCTGGGTGCTGCCGGGATGATCACTCCGAATGCACTCGCTAACCTACCAAATAACATAACCAAAGGAAAAATGAAGGACGATATATCATTAGCCCAATGGGCACTGGTCGATGAAATTCGCGGTGGAAAATGGAAAAATCTGGATTTTCCCCGAATTGCCAGAGAAGACTTTGATCTGAATGGGATTGAATTTGTGAATACCCTATTTGAGGTTCCAACGGTCAATTATCTCAATCAACTTAAGAAAAATGCGGATGACCATGGTGTAGAGATGGTTCTTATCATGGTGGATGCAGAAGGAGATGGCGCGGAACCGACCAAAGAGTTGCGCAAGCAATTTGAAATTAATCACCGTAAATGGGTTGATATTGCCCACTATTTAGGTTGCCACGCAGTACGTACAAATTGTCGTGCACCGAAAGATGCGGATCCCATGGAAGCTCTAAAATGGGCTACGGAATCCTACCAGATGCTGCTTGACTATGCAGAGCCATCGGGAATCAAGATTGTGATCGAAAATCATGGAGGTGTATCAAATGATCCGGACTGGATGGTGAAATTGATGAAAGCAGTGAATAGTACATCTTTTGGCACCTATCCAGACTGGCGACGACCTGCCGATGATTTTGATAATGTAGTCTATCTTGAGAAAACGTTACCCTATGCTCTTGGGATGTCTTACCGCAATCAGCCCACCGAAGAACTGACGGCTAAAATGATTAAGATGGCCAAAGACTCGGGTTACCAGGGATGGTACGGTATTGAGTCGAGTGGGAGAGATGAAATCAAGCAGGGAATTGATTTGCTGAAGAAATATCTACTTGTCTGATCCAGTCTCCCAGGGAATACCGTGGATTAAATAAATAGTGGTTTTCCACCATACGCCCTATCGCTGGTTGGGTTATTTTGTCTGCATATTTTTGTGGTAAATTTTTAAAGAAATAGAGTTTCTGTATCCGTTATTTTGGACCTAAACGACTTGAGATTTTGAGTAATCCTTCGTGAGACCGATCCCAGGTTATACGGTAATGCTTTTCCTGTTAATGGAATGAAGTATGCAAGTACGATTTATCGGGTATGATGCTATATTTATTTGTCAAATCGCAGCATAGTTTAAGTTTTGATTGATTTGCGGACAATCGGTTGTCTTTCCGGCTTATTAATTCTTCTTGGTGGCATCCTGGTGCCAGTAATATCGCATGCTCAGGAGAATGAATTAGTTGATACCAATTTCAAGCAGCTTTATTCAATGCCCCCTGGCCTTGAAATGCTTGAATTGACGCTAAAGGCCTGCCGATACTTTGAACGTAGAAATCCGGTAAAGTACCGCGACATTGCCGGGTTGGGAGTCGAGACAGCTGAATCAATTTCGAATGATTCCTTTCATTTGATTTTCCTGATTGAACTTGCCCAGGGCCAGGTACGGACCCACCTCATAGAGGAGGCCTTCGGGACGATACGGAATGCACTCCCCATTGCAAAAGATCTCAATAACCAATCGGCCATTTCCAAACTGCTCCAGAGTGAGGCTTATGCGCACTACTCGGAAAGCAATTTTACCATGGCGATAAAAAGTCTTCTTGGGGCCATCGATTCTTCTCATGATCCGGCGGAGAAAGCGCGGATTCAAAATAACCTGGGTAATATATTTCAAAAAATGGGCGACTCTGAGAAAGCACTGGAATATTTTCAGCTTGCTTACGAGTTTCAGAAGAATGAGGATGATGAACGGTTGAAGGCCAGCTCATTGGGCAATATCGGAGTGGCACTTTTTGAATTACGGAGATATGAAGAATCGCTTCAAGCCCTTTACGAAAGTCTTGCTGTGGCAGAACAATTCAAGGATTCCATTGCCATGTCGATCCGGCTGGAAAATATCGCCAATGTCTATAAGAATACATTCGATACGGATAGTGCCTGGTATTACTATAATGCTGCCCTGGAAGTAGCTAGTAGTCTGCGGGATACAGTTGGCCTGGCAAGTATATACAAGAATATGGCAGAATTTATTTCGATTCGTCTGGACTATCCCGTGCATGCACTGCCTTACATGACCAATGCATATCGCCTGGCACAATCAATTAATGATCATCATCTGGTGCAACTTGTGCAAAAAGCTTTATCCGATATTTATTGGCATACCGGTGACTTTAAACGAAGTCGCGAGTTTCTTAATGATTATTTAGCGCTAAAAGACAGCCTGGCTTCAATCAATAAGGAGGAGTTAATCAGGGATCTGGAAATTAAATACCAGGCAGCTGAAAAAGAACGGCAGATTAAAGCCCAGGAGTTAGCCCTTTATAAGACCACCAGCCAGCGAAACATCTTTTTTATTCTGACGGGCATCGGCGGATTTCTTGTGTTGTCTATCACTTATTTTTTGTCAAAGCAAATAAAGCTGACCCGGAAGATCCATGAACAACGGGCTATTCTATCGGAACAAGAACTGGTGAAGGTGAAACAGGAACAAGAAAATATTGCCCTGAAATCTATGCTGGAAGGAGAGGATACGGAGAGAAAAAGAATGGCTAAGGAGCTGCATGATGGCTTGGGGGGACTTTTAAGCACCATAAAACTGAATTTTTCCCAGGCTGCATCCGAGCAGAGCCCGGGCAAAGAAAATACGTTCGCCCTCATCGACAAAGCGCATGGTGAACTCCGAAGAATTTCCCACAATCTGATGCCAGGCACATTGCTAAAATATGGTATTGCAGCAGCCCTGGAGGAATTTTGTGATGAGATAAATTATAGTGGACAAATCTCTACGACATTTCAACAGTTTAATGTCGACGAACCGATCCCGGAACATACGGCATTCCAGATATACCGCATTGCTCAGGAGTTGTTGCAGAACGTTATTAAACATGCAGGGGCAAAGGAGATCCTGGTACAGTTAATCGATCGCAATGATCAATTAATATTAATGGTGGAAGACGATGGTATCGGATTGCCCGATGATTTTGAAAAGAAACCGGGCTTGGGTATGAATAATTTAAAAAGCAGGGTCGATTTGTTAGATGCAAGTTTGAATTTTGAATCTCACCCTGGTCGTGGCACTACATTTACTGTGATAATTCCTAAAAACTGGAATTAAATGACCAAGATATTTATCATCGATGATCACCAGATCATGATCAATGGAATCATTGATTCATTGAAGATTCGTCCTGATCTTCAGGTGGTTGGATTTGCACTGGACGCATATGAGGCACTAAAATGGATCGATGGCAATCCCTTTGATGTGATTTTGTTAGATGTAAGTCTGCCTGACACAGATGGGATCGAATTATGCAAGACAATCAGAAAGTCGAATCCGCAAGCGAAAATTATAGGACTTACTACCTTTCATCAGGTGAGTTTCATTCAGGCCATGTTGAAGAATGGTGCAAGTGGATACCTGTTTAAAAATACCACGGCAGAGCAACTCTGTACCGCTATAGATACCGTTGTGGGCGGGGACCAGTATCTTTCGGAAGAGGTAAAGGATGCCATTGTACAGAAGAGTGCTTTTTCCTCCCGTCATGATTCATTTGTACCTAAACTAACCAGGAGAGAAAAAGAAGTACTGGAACTGATCCTGTCGGAGAAAACTACCCAGGAGATCGCAGACAGTCTTTTTCTATCCGTGAGCACCGTGGAGACACACCGCATGAACCTTTGCACCAAGTTGGGCGCCAGAAACACCGCCGGCATGGTGAAAAATGCGATCAAATTCGGATTAATCTAAATGCCGGGTATTTATTGACCTCCAATAAAGGACTATTCGTTTCGAATCACATTTACCGGATTACTGAAAGCAGCTTTGGCCGCTTGAGTACTTACCGTAATCCAGGCAATCATCAAGGCAAATAATCCGGATAGAATAAATATTCCCGGTCCAACCGAAACCTGATAGGCAAAATCTTCCAGCCACCTCCGCATGATCATCCATCCTATCGGGGCTGAAATAACAAAGGCGATAATAACCAGCCAGGCAAATTCCCTGGATAGTAAAAGGACCAGATTGAAGCTGGAAGCACCGAGCACCTTCCTTACGCCTACTTCCTTCTTTCGCCGTTCCGCAGTGAACGAGGCCAAACCAATCAACACCAGACAAGCAATGAAAATGGCCAGCCCGGAAAAGACACCAAATATTTGTCCCTGCCTTTCTTCATTACTGTAAAGCTCGGCGAAGTTTTCATCA
>JAGQWZ010000035.1 GCA_020436835.1 Saprospiraceae bacterium
AAGGTTCGACGCAAAAAGTCTGGTTCCGGTATTCACCTCCCTTTCCACCGGCTCCTCCCCCGCCGGCGATGACTCCGCGGTTATTGATGGTAATAGTTGTTCCGGCAAGGGGAATATTTACAAAAGACAGGGCCGTGTCTCCAGCAGTACATCCTCCGATTATAGTGCCGGAGGTAATGTTTACAATATAATTATGTCCCGGTTGAAACTGGGAAAATTGCTTATAGAAATCCAGATGGCAATAGGACCCCGAAATTTCTATGATCCTCGTCTCACATTTAGCGCAATAACAATTCCAGATCTGGTTGATAGAATCGAAATAGTTGAGACAATTTTCATCCTTGTTAAAAATATGTAATCCATGCGCTGGGTTCTGTAACTGATCTCTCTGACTGGTACTGATCACGGGGAATATAACTCCAGTATTTTGAGCCTGGGACAGGTCGGAAAACTGTAATAAAAATGAGAGAAAACTACACACGGCACAGATACGAACAATGGCTGAGTGCATATCTAAGGTGAGAAAGGGACTTAACTTTCCTTTGGCAATTTAATTTATTCCCCGCGATTGTAAACGATCCATATCATGAATTTTTAATCGCGTTGAAATAGAATCTCCGGCAGCATCGTAACTTCATCTTCGGGCCACCGTCCTTTTAAATAAATCTAGACTGAAAAATGCTCAAGCGAATCACCTGGTTACACATCCTGCTCTTTTTAGCGGCCATAAAACTCATTCTCCATTTCAGTACCAATACGCTTTGGTCTCTCCACCGGGATGCCTTGCTGTATCTGGCCCTGGGCCGGCATCTGGATTTGGGTTATGCCTCAGTTCCACCGTCCATCGGCTTTTTTAGTTGGGTTGCTTCCAATATTTTAGGTGGTTCGGTCTTCGCTGTCCGTTTAATTCCAACCATCATTTCAACCCTTACCGTGGTGATTACGGGATTGATTGCGCATGAAATGACCAGAGACCTGGACACTCCATCAAAAGGGAAATTCGCCAGCCTGCTGGTCGGAATCGCGGGACTCACCAGTGGTGCCTTTCTGCGACCGGGTATGATGCTACAACCGGTCGTATTCGACATTTTCTACTGGACTTTGATATGCTGGCTGGTCATCAAATACCTGAATTCGGAAAATAAAAAATGGCTTCACTGGCTGGGAGCTGGAATCGGATTCGGGCTCCTCAACAAATACTCCATCGGGTTTTTGGTATTCGGTTTTATTCCGCTGTTATTATTTACCCGGCACCGGAAGTTATTCAGAAATAAGGATTTCTATTTAATGATGGGCATTTCTTTTCTGATTTTCCTGCCTAATTTAATCTGGCAGATCTCACACAAATTGCCGGTGATCCGGCATATGCGTGAACTGGCGGCAACGCAATTTGTCAACGTGACTACATCCGGATTTCTTTTCGATCAACTATTCTTTTTTCTCCCGGCCGTGCTCATCTGGATTGCCGGTTTATATTTTTTATTATTTGTCCCTCAGGCCCGAAAATGGAGAGGATTTGCCTGGATGTATTTTACGGTATTATTGTTATTGCTATTTCTTAGTGGTAAGAGTTATTACACTATTGGTGCCTACCCGGTTCTGATCGCCGCCGGTGCCGCGTATATGGAAAAATTAAGCGGTAAAAAGATATGGATTCCCGCCGGATTATCCGCTCTGATGCTGATCACTGCCCTTCCCCGGTTGCCGGTGATTCTACCCATCTATAGTCCGGAGAAAGAAGCTGCTTTTTTTGAAAAACGAAAAGACTCTCCAATTATGGAAAGTGCGCTGCGCTGGGAAGATGGACAACTCCATACATTACCCCAGGATTTCGCCGATATGCTCGGCTGGGAAGAAATAGCAAAAGCAGCGGGAGAAACCTGGCAACAAATCCCGGATAAATCACGTGCTGCTATTTATGCAGAAAATTACGGCCTGGCCGGTGCGATCGAACACTTTGGCAAACCCTATGATGTTCCCGAAGTCCTGAGTTTTAACGACAATTATCGTTATTGGTTACCGGATTCCCTCCCGCCTGATTTCAAAACCCTGATATATATAAATATTGAATTAGGCGACGACATGCCCGGCTTCTTTGAAAAGCTTGAAAAAGTCTATGAGGTTGACCAACCCCTTTCCCGTCAACATGGCACTTTGATCTACCTATGCGAGAATCCCACTCCTGCATTTTTCGAGCGGGTAGATGGTGCCATCAGAAACGCAAAGAATGAGGAGGAGATAGAGTAGGGAGACGGAGGACCGGAGACAGACGGTTAAGGAATTCATATTTTTAAGGAATCCAATTTCTTGTAAGTAGTGATAGCGGCGAATCCCGAGCATGTCGAAGGACATTCACCGACTTACTCACGATACATTATTACTCATTTTTCAATACACACCCTTCTCCAGTCTCCTCCCTCCAGGGTTTCCGTCTCCTTCTTCCCACCTCTCTCTGAACATCCGGCATCGGACACCCGACACCGGACACCCGGCATCCCTCCTGTCTTCCCTCTTCTGTCTTCCGACTCCTTCTTCCCACCTCTCTCTGAACATCCGGCATCTGACA
>JAGQWZ010000036.1 GCA_020436835.1 Saprospiraceae bacterium
GATTTGCCGGCCAACAAATTACTGGAATTACAGAAGACCGGGATAAAAATATCTGGTTTTCCACCGATCAGGGGGTGGTGAAATTTGACTGGACTAACAATAGCGAGGGTAATAAACAATTCACCAATTTTGAAGGCGAAAAATATTTCGGATGCCGGCAATTCTGGAGCATATTCGCCGATAGCAAGAATCATATCTGGGCAGGTTCTGTCTCTGGCATATTTCGATTTGATGGGATGCAATGGTCTCCTTTTGAACTCCCCTATCCGGAAGAGGTCAGTGGTGAATTCATCACCAAAGGGACATCATGGTCAATAACCGAAGACAAGGCAGGCAATATCTGGTTTAGTACGAACGGTTTTGGTGCGTTTAAATTTGACGGCCAATCCTTTACTCAATATTCTCAAAAAGAAGGACTAACGGATAACAGCGTCGATAATATCATGGAAGACCGCCAGGGAAATATATGGTTCGGAACAAGACATGGAGGAGTCAGTCGCTATGATGGCATGCGTTTCACTAATTATACCGAGAAGGACAGTATCGGTAATAACGAAGTGTGTGTTATTTACGAAGACGGTGGAGGAAATATCTGGCTTAGTTCTGAAGGTTTTGGGGTGTATCGATACAATGGAGAATCCTTTACCAATTTTAGTACGGAGCAGGGTCTCGGTGTCAGGGCCGTCCAAACAATATTTCAGGACAGAGAAGGCCGATTGTGGGTTGGTGGAGGAGGTGGACTCTATCGTTTCAATGGTTCTTCCTTTATCAATGTAACCAAAAATGGACCCTGGAAATAGTGCCATCATCTAATGGAATAGTCTTAATATATCTTTAATTAATTCATCCATTTGCTCTGGCACTCAATTACTTTCAGACCAGGGCTCCCCAACACAATGGTCTGTCATGATCCCGTTTTCTGAGGTTGAAGGACAATTAAAATTATCGAAAAGATTTGCAACCGAAAGATTAGCTTTGCAGTCAATCGACCAGGGGGCAGACAGTGCAGATAAACGATGCTTTCAAAGCAAGCCGGTAAAATTCTTCCTTACCGATAATCTAAATTTCCATTTCGGAATTTCAGGTATCGTAGGGAAAATCAACATAGATAATTATTTGCGCTTTTCGGGTCCCTAGTGCGATAAAAGTAGTTCGAAATCAGTCATGGAAAATTTGCCCAGTTATCTCAGCATCCTGTTTGGGATCGTTGTAATTGTAACCATCGTATGGTTCTACCTCGCAACTGGTTCGAAAGCATTTCTTACAATCTCTGTAGCATGGACCGTCTTACAATCTATTTTCGGAATAAGTGGCGTCTATCAAGAGACTGAATCTCTGCCACCACGAATGCTGCTATTTGGATTCTTCCCAGTTCTGCTTATTATTGCCCTGACTTTTTCAACAACAAAGGGAAAGGCATTTATAGATCAAATCAACCTCAAGGTGCTGACATACTTTCATAGTATCCGGATTGCAGTAGAAGTAATTCTTCTTTTCCTATTCTACAATGGGGTGATGTCTGTCTACATGACCTTTGAAGGGTCGAACTTTGACTTGTTTTCCGGAGTGACTGCCCCAATTGCCGCTTTTCTGGCTTTTCGGAAAGCGGAGGTAAATAGAAAGTTATTAATATGGTGGAACATCATTTGCCTGTTGCTTCTTTTGAATGTAGTAGTTACCGCTGTATTTGCCATTCCATCACCATTTCAAAAATTAGCTTTTGATCAACCGAACATTGCCGTCTTATTCTTTCCGTATAACTTATTGCCCACAGTCGTCGTTCCCACTGTATTGTTTGGTCATCTCGTTGCACTGCGACAACTGACGAAAAAAAATTAAAACAGGTTTGAGATCCGTTTGATACAGCCATTTAAGTGAACGGGCCGATGCACGCCTCGTAACGTATCGTCATTTCTATGTGCTTTGCCGTATGGTGTAATTTGCACGACAACGATATCAGTGCTCTAAAAAATTCCGTATTTTGTATTTAAATTTTTCGATGCTGACTTCCTTCGAAAAATACCTCCGTAGATACCAGAATACACTCTGACGGTCTCAAATCATTTCCCGGTAATCTGAATTAATGAACAGAACTATCATACTATTAAATCTGGCAGCGCTCTTTCTGATCAACCGGTGCTCCATTGCACAAGAAACACACCCGGAACAAAAATCAGTGCAGCTTTCGGACTATACTAAGAGTTTCCTTTCGCTTGATTATTCTCGTATTGCGCTAATTAACGTCAAAGTAATTGATGGAACCGGTATTCCGGCCAAAGAATCTCAAACAATTTTAATTCAAAATGGAATAATCGTGGATGTCAGGAATGCAAGCGATGTAATTCCTGAGGATTTTCATGCACTTCATCTTAATGGCAGGACCATAATCCCCGGAATAATCGGTATGCACAATCATATGAGAATCCCAAGATCTGCCATGCTCTCGACCTCCCCCAGGTTATATTTGGCTTGTGGAGTCACAACCATTCAGACATGTGGCACCGGAAATCCATACGAAGAGTTGGCGATTGCAGCATCAATCAAAAGAGGAGACCAACCCGGGCCGGAAATCATCAACTCCGGACCATATTTTACCGGTCCGGACGGCAGATCAAATTTCATAAGATGTACAGATGAACAAATGGTAAGGGATACGATCAAATACTGGGCCCGAAAAGGAATAAAATGGTTAAAAGTTTATCGCAACACCAGACCAGCGGATTTGCGGGTGATCGTTGATGAAGCCCATAAAAATAATCTGAAAGTAACCGGTCATCTGTGTGCAACGACATATGCGGAAGCAGCAGAAATCGGAATAGACGCGATCGAACACGGATTTATTCATAGCTACGATTATGCGAAAGACAGAGTAGAAGCGATCTGCTCAGGAAACACCGAATTCAGAACCCTCTTGGATGTTGAGAGCCAGCAAGTAATAGAGCTGCAGAAAAAACTTATTGAGAAAGGAGTGGCGTTAGGTTCCACCTTAGCCATCTTTGATGCACAGGCTAAAGGTGAGGCGGATCAACGGGATCTTGAGGTGATGGCCCCCATCCACGTTGACAATTATCATAGCCGCAGAAAAAGGAAAGAAGAGTTGGGTGATGATTGGTATTTTAAGAAAGAATGGCTGACTAAATCAATGGCCTACGATCTCCAATTTTACCGGCATGGTGGATTACTGGTGGCTGGCCCTGATCCAGGATTACATAATATGCCCGGCTTTGGAGACCAGAAAAATTACGAATTATTTATCGAAGCGGGATTTAAGCCCGAGGAAGCAATTGAAGTAATGACTGCCAATGGAGCAAAATTACTGGGCAGAAATGATCTGGGTACCATTGAAAAAGGTAAGGTCGCTAACGTGGTAATCTTAGATGGTGATTTAGTTGCTAATCCCAGAGTTATTCGCAAAGTAGAACTGGTCATCAAAGAAGGAATTGGCTATAATCCTAAAAAATTAATACGTTCCGTAAAAGGAAATGTCGGTTCGGTGACCGATGATTTAATGATCTATTTCGGACAAAAAGAACCATCGGATAAGCCGGAAATATTTGCACCGGATCTCATTTCAAAATCAGGTAGACATGAATTTGGATGTACTTTCTCAAAAGAAGGGAATGAGTTTTATTTTGGTGTGGATAATAATGGCATTACGGAAATCCACTCTTCTAAATTAATCGATGGTGTCTGGACACCTCCACGAAAACTATTCAAGTCTGAATCGATCAGCTACAATGATCCGATGTTTTCCCCGGATGAAAAACGACTCTATTTCATCACTAACCGGTCAACTAAAAATTCCACCAGAAAGGACGATACAGACCTATGGTATGTCGAACGGGAAGATGCAGACAAGCCCTGGTCGGATCCCATCCATGCAGGAAATCTTATTAATAGCTCTGTGGACGAATACTATGCATCATTCACCAGAAACGGAACTTTATACTTTGCTTCGAAGGATAAAAAAGAATATGCACCACGTCATGCTTTTGATATTTACCGGGCCCCGTATATAAACGGAAAATTTCTCTACCCTGAAAAACTGCCGGAAACTATAAATTCAGATAGCTATGAAGCCGATGTATTTGTTGCATCGGATGAATCATACTTGATATTCTGTTCCATTCGCAAAGATGGATTAGGTCAGGGTGATTTATATATTAGCTTTAAAGATGAAAAAGGGCACTGGTCAGAGGCGGTAAATATGGGAGATTCTATCAATACGGAAAAACATGAACTGTGTCCATTTGTAAGTGCCAATGGAAAATATTTATTCTACACAAGTGATCAGGATATTTATTGGGTCAGTGCTAAAATATTAGATAAGTATAGGTAATCTGTGGTTTGGACGCATATCACTTAAAATCTCCTCAATAAAAAAGTCCCTTACATCAAATTGCACTGAAAACAATATGCGAGAAAAAAAGAGAATATCGAGAATAGCTGCTATAATAGGCCTAGTCTCCATGGTGACCCATCTGCTAAGTTTTAGTTTTCTCCATTATCTGGAACCGCAACTCAACCCAGCCACCAGCCTTATCAGCGACTATACCCAAACGCCGGGTGCCTGGTTGGCGAGCCTATCTTTCATCTTCTTTGCCACGGGCTGGGCCTCACTGAGTATTGCCCTCAGTGATGTGTCCGGGAGCCGGTTTGTCGCCATAGGGCAATTGCTATTCTTTCTGGCTTTCATTTCGATTTTAGCCGGAACGGTGTTTCCCTCCTCGATGGACCCTCGTACCGGGACAGTGTTGTCGAAGATTCAGAATCTATTGGCTCGACCCGGTCTTTTTATTGGAATCCTGCTAATATCGAAAGGACTTTCGAAAAAAGCTGAGTGGCGCACAGTGGCTTCCACCCTTCTGTTTTTAAGCATTTTTGCTCTCATTCTGTTAGGCCTGACCATTGGAATCTTAATTCCAAAAGATCTTGGTGGTATTGGACAACGGCTGGTTTTCCTTTTACTTTACATATGGATATGGCTTGTTGCAAGTCATCTTCTCCACCTGCCTTCTGCAAAAAAAAGGACATAAACTACTCATTGGCCAAAGACTCCATGGCATACACGACCGCTAAACGAGGGTACTAATTCTGGGAACCCTTAAAGTGCACTTTTACTTTCACGTAGGCCCGACTTCCACATCCAAGTGCGATCAATTCCTCTGCATACAGATCGTTGTCTTCACGGTAAGTGACTTCAGCCCGACAAGGTCCGGTGCCTGCCAGCCGGTATTCGTCCACCGTCAAATCAGTATAAGCGTCTTTATAGGAAGAGTAAAATGGTATATTGTTCAATCGAAATGAGAATAGCTGGGACACCTTACCATTAACAAAACTGTCAAAAGCTCGCGTCTGCCGGATACGAATATCCACCTTTCTACTATTGTCGAAATATACCTCCATATATCCGGATAGCAATTTACCCAGGACAACCCGGTCAAATTCCGTGAAATGATTACCATTTTCAGATCTGCTTGTTCCGGCGATTGAAGTAAATTCTGCATTGTGTTCTACCCCGGCTATCGTCTCATCAGGAAATGTATCCTTGTTAGAGAGTTTATAGGTCACATTGTCATACAAATACTCTACTTCAATCCTATCAATTGTCTGCGGAACAATTTCATTACCCTGATCTTCTATCAGACTACAGGATGACAGGATGATGATCAGTACAAAAGATATATATTTCATTTTCATGATTTCGCGTTTTGCGAGAATATATGACCTGGGCCCTTCAAATGAAATGATACTGGTCACAGGAGCGTATGAAGGGAATCATATACCAACAAATCGATATATGGAGAATATATGATTGTCGTCTCCCAGCATGTTCTACACCTCTTGCCACCTAGGAGTTAGCAAGGAAAAAACAAAGGGATAAAGCGTATATTCAGCAGTGGAACTCAGAAGCATTTTTAGAAATCTGTTCATATGGGAAAGAGCCTTTTATTATTCCTTTTGCTCACTTTGGTTCTGCCATCATGCAAAAACCAATCTGTAAATAGTCCATCTGCTCCTGCGATAGTGGAGCACGAAGTTAAACTGCTCGCAGATGGAAAGCTGAGATACCTTGAGCTAAGTGGCTCTCCCTACGAACGTGGTTTAACGCATGGAAGACAGCTAAGAAAAGAAATCCACGAAGTAATCGACCTCTTTAAGAAAGATATCAGAGAGGTGACCAACGAAGATCCTGATGCCTTCATTACCAGGTTTCTAAGAGAAACAAATTTTAAGGCTTCGATTCTCAAGTGGATGCCGGAAGTAATGGAGGAATTGAATGGTATTGCTGAAGGTGCCGGTATAGATCGGGAGACCATATTCATGCATCAATTGGGTGATGAATATTGGTTCAATACCAAGGACCTACTGGCCCATCATTGCAGCTCCTTTGGGGTAAACAGAACGTCAGACAATCCTGCCTTCGCCGCCCAAAACATGGATATACCTCAATTTTATCATGGTTATCAAACTGTCATCAGAATTATCGATTTGGCAGGTAGTAAAGAGATGCTGTTTTTAACTATTCCGGGGCATCTGGGAATTACCGGGATGAACAATAAGTCGGTTTCAATCAATTGCAACACCTTGATGCAGCTCGATTATGGAAGAACAGGACTTCCGGTAACCTTTATTGTGAGGGGTGTGGTTGAGAAAAATACACAGAAGGAAGCATTGGATTTCCTGGCTGACATAAAGCATGCCTCCGGTCAAAACTATATCATTGGGGGGCCGGAAGAGGTATTCAGTATCGAATGCTCAGCAAATAAGACGGTGGAATTCAGACCATTTGACCATGCACCTTTTACTTATCATACCAACCATCCAATGAGCAATGACGACTATAATGGGAATTTTCTACTGATGCTAAAAAATCAAAACAATTCTTTAGAACAAACAGAAAAAGACGGGTTTGGGTGCCAACGAATTAAATCCTTCCAGAAAAGATTTACGGAGCATTCAAAAGGCATTGGTATAGATGATATTAAAGAAGTCCTGAGTTCAAAAGACAATGATACCGGCGATGTGATCAGTAATGACTATACTTATGCAAGCGTCATTTATGAACTTTCGGATCATCCAATATTTTTTATTGCTCCGGGAAAACCGCATGAAGAAAATTATATAGAAATCAATTTTGAGTAAACCCAAAGGATAAAAAAAATTAATACAGCCACAGATTACATCAGCATTTCGATCAAGATCGATCTGTAAAAGCTGACTCACCGGAATAAAAATTTCAGAACCGATACAACTACCGAAACAACATTGGTGCAAATTCAGAAAGATAGATCCGCCAGTTTGTCCAGGTATGACC
Organism: Saprospiraceae bacterium; assembly: GCA_020436835.1. Classification (GTDB taxonomy): domain Bacteria; phylum Bacteroidota; class Bacteroidia; order Chitinophagales; family Saprospiraceae; genus JABDMH01. The sequence goes on from JAGQWZ010000036.1 coordinate 7,319, forward strand.
ACCCTCGCTTTCGCGGTAGACATATTTAAATTCCAATTCGTCCAGTTGATTACGCATAGTTACCACACTTTCATACAAGAAGTCATCTGCACCTACAGCGATCCAATACAATGCCGGTGAAGATTTCTTGAGGGCAATAATCTGCTCCTGTCGCTTACTATGATCAACTTCGATCCCGAAACGGCTTAAGTCGGCAAAGCCCATACTCATGACACCGATGTAATCAAACATGCCCGGGTTTTCAAAAGTAGTGTTCATTGTTTGCAAACCACCCATACTTAGTCCGGTGATCGCCCGGTTCGAAGCGCCTGCTTTGACCCGGTAGTTTGCTTCAACGAAAGGGATGACATCACTGACCAGACTTTTCTCGAATAACATATTCGCCATGCCTCCGGCTCCCTCTACCTGTCCTTCCAATTTGGGGCTTGCCGTGTAAGCGGCCGCCTGTCCCGGATTGCCATTCGTCATGACCACCAACATGGGTTGAGCCTTTCCCTGGTGAATGAGATTATCCATTATGGTGGGGGCCACACCCAGAGTCGGCCAGGCTTCCTCATCCCCTCCACCACCGTGCAGGAGATACAATACCGGATAGTCCTCCTCCGATTGCTGATATCCAGGTGGGGTATAGATGTACATCCGGCGGGTGAGTCCCAACGTGGGTGAATCGTACCAAACTTGCTGTACACTGCCTTTGGGACCTTTTTGTGGCCAATATAGATCTGAAGCCTCACCTGGTACATAGAGGACATTCTCAATACGGAAAATGCCATCTCTGGCCACATGCTTGTTGGCAGGATCCAGGGTGGTCACGCTGTCAACCAGAAAGCTATAACCATAGAGTTCGGGCGCTAAAGGACCTACTTCTACGGACCAGATCCCATCGTCTCCCTTATTCAACGACACTGTCTTTCGCGTCATTCCCTCTCCTTCCGGCACCATAGGCATCCAATTGCCTGACAGCTCTACGGTGTGCGCCATTGGAGCTTTAATCCGGAAAGTAACGGTCTTATCAGGGTTCACCTCCGGTGATACAATGGGTGCCACCCTACCTACCTCCTGAGAAAATCCTATCCCGGTAAGGACCAGTAAAATTGCTACCAGGATAAATTTTGAAGATCTTCGACCATCAGGATATATACGGGTGACCGCAGTGATTGTAGAACCAGAATATTGCATGACAGTAGATTTGCTTCCGGAAGGTAAGGAATGTACCCTATTTGCGGAAGTAGGTTGTTCATTATTTGAAAGATGTTTTCACCCTTCGGGCCCTTTTCAAATTAGATACTTCCCCGGAAATTCCTTAAGTTCAGTGAGTATGAAAAATCACTATTTTCAGTCATTCAATTTTTCAAGATATCTTCTGATATCGGTCTGAAGACGTACGGGTAGAGAAGCAAAACAATGACGATACCAGGAATTGATGTCCAAAGGGACCTATGCCGGAAGAATCATATACGAGACAAATTCATTTAATAATCAGTGCATATAAAGCGATCATTACCAAAGTGATTCCGGTTGAAATTTATTTGTTTTTGAGCTCATTTAAATAAAATCACATGGATTCAAAAAAAACTCAAGATGAACCAGCCAACTTTGGGATCTATCACGATCTTTTGATCAATGCACCGTTGCAAAAAGTTTTTCAGGCCATCTCAGCACCGGAGCATTTGATCAATTGGTGGCCCCAAAAATGCAGCGGTACGCCGGAACTTGGGAAAGAATATAATTTCCAATTTACTGAGAAATATGACTGGTATGGACGGGTTTCCAGGATTTTGCCCGATCAGAGTTTCCATGTGCGAATGACAAAATCCGATGAAGATTGGAATTCTACCGCCTTTGGATTTGAACTCGAAGAGCAAAACGAAAACACGGTAGTCCACTTTACTCATCTGGATTGGTCGGAACGCAATGCGCACTTCCGGATTGCATCATTCTGTTGGGCCATGTTATTAAAGGGACTGAAAGATTATGTTGAAAAAGGGATTATTGTCCCTTTTGAAAATCGCAGTTGACGAACAGTATTTTTTTCGCAACTATTAGATTAAACCGGGCAAAATCCGAATGACCCTAAATTCATGATCATGGAATTCAGAAGAATTACCCCGGATATACGGTCCAGCAAAATCGAAGCCAGCAAAAAATTTTATGGCGATTTTCTTGGTTTAAAACTGGCCATGGATATGGGTTGGATCTTAACCTATGTCTCGGAATCAAATCCAACCGCACAGATCAACCTCCTGCGAGCGGACGAACATCTAATTGATAACACCCAGGTAGCTATTAGTATCGAATCCTCTGATGTGGATGTGCTATACAAAGATGCACTTTTCCGGGAGCTGGAAATCGCTTATCCCTTAACGGTAGAAGATTGGGGAGTAAAGAGATTCTTTGTCATGGATCCAAACGGAGTGACTGTAAATATCATGTGCCATGTGGATCTGACATCGCGTCAGAATTCAAAGGAAAGAATGGACTGAATTGAGATTATTATCTTGCCTGCAGGTTGCACCGTCACCACCACATCTCATAAAGACAATACACTATGAAATCAATGCCCTTTCGACTTCTATCCTTACTAAATATCCTCTGGAACGGGAATTTACTTCTTGGGACACACCTGACCTTCGCACAGGTCCATCCTGATTACGAATTTATCGATACCATGACGACCAACTATATGGCCAAATATCACACCCCAGGTCTGGCCCTGGGTATTGTAAAGGATACTGTGCTGATCTGGTCCAAAGCCTATGGAAAAGCCGATATAGAACTAGGCAAACCGATGAGCATTGATGTGATTATGAATATCGGCTCCATCTCCAAAACATTCACCGCCACTGCTGCAATGCAACTGTGGGAAGCAGGTTTACTCAATCTGGATACGGATATCAATGACTATCTTGATTTTCGCGTCAGGAATCCCGGATATCCCGATGAGCCCATCACTCTTTTCCAGATTCTGACCCATACCTCCTCTATTCAGGATGGGGAAGCATATTCCAGGAGCTATTCGTGTGATGATCCGGCCATTTCGCTTGATCAATGGATCCGCCAAAGTCTGGTACCAGGAGGCAAATTCTATAACGATGGAGACAACTATGGAGATTGGTCTCCCGGTACAAAGCGATCCTACTCTAATGTTGCATTCGGCTTGTTGGGACTGGTAGTGGAAAGAGTGGCCCGGCAACCATTTAATGATTATTGCCAACAACGAATTTTTGAGCCACTGGGCATGAAAAATACGGGATGGATGTTACGTGAAATAAATCAGGACAATCACGCAAGTGCTTATGGTTTTCTCTCGGAAAAGAACCGGGAGGACTATCTAAGTTTCAAAGACCTGTTTCCCGCAGAAGAAGACTATTTACCAGGCACCCTGATCAAAGCTTGTCTGTACAGCTTTCCCAACTATCCGGATGGACTGGTGCGCACCAGTATTCGGGAAATCTCCTACTACCTCGCAGCCATAATGAATGGTGGAACACTCAATGGAAAACGTATCTTAAAGGAATCAACGGTGCGTAAAATGCTTAAACTTCAAATAGAAAACGATGACCACCAGGGGCTGTGTTGGTATCAAAGTAAAGTAACTGAGGATACCAAATTGTGGGGTCACAATGGAGGAGATCCCGGTATACAAACAAACCTGTTTTTTGATCCGGACGAAAAAATCGGTTTTATCACTTTTCAAAATAACATTGAGGGGCCCGCATTTTCACTCATCAAAGCACTTTATCAGACTGGAAATTGACCAAGCCGGGTTCTTAAAATATATTCTAAATTTGAATTTGTTTTTCAAAAAAAAATATGCACCAGTCAATCTATGAATGACACAAGTAAACATGACCAACGCATTGCTAAAATGACCTTCTCCTCCGTGTACCCCCACTATGTCACCAAAGTGGAGAAAAAAGACCGGACAAAAGAAGAATTACATCAGGTAATTACCTGGCTAACCGGCTATGATGACAAAAAACTTCGGCAACTCATCGAAGAAAAAGTCACTTTCGAAGCCTTTTTTCAAAACGCCACATTAAATCCAAACGCCCGTCTAATCACCGGCAGCATCTGTGGATACCGGGTAGAAGAAATAGAAAATCCATTAACTCAACAAGTTCGTTATCTGGATAAGTTAGTAGACGAACTGGCCAAGGGCAGGAAAATGGAAAAGATTTTACGCTGCTGAAGGCGGGAAATAGAAATTTAGTTTCAAAGAGAAGATCAGGTTAAATCACGTTTGATAAAAAGAAAAGCAAAGAAAAAATTTACGCAAATACGGAGGAATAAAAAAAATAATCCTTCAGATTTCACGAACCACTCCGAACATGGTACGATGAATAGTAATAGACGTTCTTATTGATTTTTTAGCGGTTTAAAATCCGTAGGTTAAATACTTAACGTTATCTGTCTTTTCAGGTGGCTAGTTTAAAAGAATTACGATATGAAGAAAGCAGTGTTGGTGTCCCTTCTGTTCCTGTTTTCAACCGTTCTTTCATTAAAAGGGCAGGACCCGGTCGAAAACATAATATTCACTTCGCATGAAAGAAAGACTGAAGTTGAGATCGATGAGGAAGGTAAATTAATGGTCAATGTTTCTCCCCAAGATGCGCGAAAATTCAAAACGGATGGATGGGTACACTACAGCGACTTCGGTGCCCGGGGTGATGGTAAAACCGATGACCTGAAGTCGATTGTTGCCACTCATGCGTTTGCAAATCAGCACGGCCTGATGGTACAAGGTGATGCCGGGGCCACATACTATATCGGAGGTAGAGATATTACTGCTGTCATTAAGACCAACACCGATTTCGGTACCGCAGCATTCGTCATCGATGATACCGAAGTTGAGAATCGAAATGCGGATATTTTTCTGGTTGGCAGTTCATTACAACCATTTGAACCGGAAAGAATCCGTGCTCTCAGAAGAAATCAGGACCATATAAACATCTCCTTGCCCGGATCATGCCTGATCACCGTAACCGATTCCGGCGTAAAGCGTTACATCCGATATGGTCCAAATCAAAATAATGGATCATCCCAGACAGATATTTTCATTGCTGATAAAGATGGCAAGGTGGACATGAATGCTCCTATCATCTGGGATTTTGAACAAATCACGGATATTTCCGCCATACCGATTGATGACGAGACTCTGACCATCAGGGGTGGACATTTCACTACTATTGCCAACCAGGCAGAATCGAAATATACTTACTACCGGCGGGGAATCGCGATCAAGCGTTCCAATGTCCTCGTTGAAGGCCTGGTACATCGTGTAAGCGGAGAAGGAGAACATGGTGCTCCTTACGGTGGATTCATCCTGGTCCGTGACTGTGCTTACGTAACGGTTAGAAACACTAGTCTGACCGGTCATAAAACATATCGGACTATAGGTTCAGCCGGGGTCCCTGTCTCCATGGGTACGTACGACCTATCGGTAAATAGAGCCCTGAATGTATCTTTCATAAACTGCAATCAGGTCACTGATATTGATGATACCCGGTATTGGGGGATCCTGGGGTCTAATTTCAGTAAAAACCTCCTATACGATAGCTGTACCTTTTCCCGCTTTGACGCGCATATGGGGGTAGCCAATGCCACCATCCGCAATTCAACTCTTGGGCACATGGGCATCAATGCCATAGGCAGTGGCAATTTAACCATTGAGAACTCTACGGTGCGGGGCAGGACACTCGTCAATCTTCGCAGTGATTATGGCAGCACCTGGAGAGGAGAATTCATCATCCGAGACTGTACGTTTGTTCCATATGGAGGAAAGGAAGCCAGTGCAAGCTTGATCGGTGGTTCCAATTCCGGCCAACATGATTTTGGATATACCTGCTATATGCCCGAGAAAATCACCCTGGAAAACCTGCACATCGAAGATTCAAACCATCCGGATGACTATCAGGGACCAGCGATTTTTTCCAATATGAATCCGGAAATGACCGATGCATCCTACCGGGAAAAGTTTCCCTTTGTAATTACCAGAGAAGTCGTTATCCGTAATGTGACGACTGCCAGTGGTCAGGAGCTAAGGCTCAGCGACAATCCCTACATGTTTAGAGATGTAGAAATTATTAAAAGATAATTGGCCATACTAATTGGAGTCAACTGAAACCAACTCAAATCCCGACACTAAAATCTACCGGATCATCCGGTGAAAAAAGACATATGGCAAAAAGTAAATTGCTTCGAATGGATAATGTCGGGATCGTTGTGGAATCCCTCGATGAATCCATTGCATTTTTTGAAGAAATAGGATCAAAGCTCGAAGGGCAGGCTACGATTGATAAAAATAATCTGCACCACATTGGCACATAGGGCCTACAGGTTATTGATTCTCTATTAATTAATTCTTCTCTCGGAGCTAGGTGATCTATGTCCCTATGTGGTAACTAAACCAGATAAAGGACGCATCTCATGTCTGAAATACCCGGCAAAAATAATATGCACCACATAGACACATAGGGCCTACAGGTTATTCATTCTCTATTAATTAATTCTTCTCCCGTAGCTAGGTGAGCTATGGCTCTATGTGGCAACTAAACCAGATAAAGGACGCATCTAATGTCTGAAATACCCGATAAAAATAATCTCCACCACATAGGCACATAGGGATCATGGGTTGTTTTTAAATTTTAATGTGTCTGCATCTTTGAGTCAGGCGTGAAAAGTCTCTATGTGGTAGATAAAAATCGAGCTGATCATAAGACACAATAGAAGCCCATTGTTCTTGATTGCTCCGTATTACCTGAAACCCCAACGGGTTTATAAAAAAAGGACAAGAAGATATCCACTGTTTCCTGGCAAAGACAACCTTTTCAGACCAGGAAGTTCATTGGCACTCTAAGCTTTCTCTGTTAAAATACTCTTAAACCCGCAACGGATCCCGAAATCAGCGCTGTATGACAGAGTAGAAAAAGGAAAATATGCGATTATTACCAATTCTTTTTATCATGTCTTCGTTTCTGATGGGCTATAGTCAGGAATGGCAAACCGATTTTGAAGAAGCCACCACCCTTGCTGCAAGGGATCACCGGAATATCGTTCTGGTTTTTCAGGGGTCGGACTGGTGTGCTCCCTGCATGAAACTGGAGAAAGAGATCTGGGAAAGTTCCGAATTTAAATCATATGCGGAGGCTCATTTTATTCTATTGAAAGCAGATTTTCCCCGGAAGAAAAAAAATCAGCTAAGTACTTCGCAACAAGAAAGAAACAATCGTCTGGCAGAAAAATATAACCAGGAGGGATACTTCCCTTTGGTGGTAATCCTTAATCCGGATGGTGAAGTACTAGGTAAGACCGGGTATAAAGAGGTAACGCCCGGAGAATATATTAATCTGCTTGAAAACCTCGAAACCTCCTGAAAATGAAAAGCTTGGTCACCCTTGTTCTCCTGTTGGTTGCCGGCACGGTTGGGCAAACCCAGACCATCTATAGCCGTACCCTGAAATTGATGGGCAGCCGATTTGATATTTCGGTGGTAGCTATGGATGAGGAGAATGCAAACAGATACATTGACACGGCAGTGAGTGAAATCAGCCGGATAGAACGGATCATATCCTCCTGGGACCCTGCTTCCCAAACTTCCGAAATAAACCTCAACGCTGGAATAAGGCCGGTCAAAGTTGACGAAGAGCTTTTTAAGCTTATTAAACGCTCTTTTGCAATATCAGGTTTGACCGACGGAGCTTTTGACATTTCTTATGCATCCATGGACCGGATTTGGAAATTTGATGGTTCAATGGATACTATGCCTGGAGAACATGAAATTGCCCGTTCCGTCGAGAAAGTTGGCTATCAGAAGATTATACTAGATGAGGATAACCATACCGTCTTTTTGCCGGAAAAGGGAATGAAAATTGGATTTGGCGCGATCGGAAAAGGATATGCAGCAGATAAAGCCAAGTCACTTCTAATTAATCTTGGTGTAGCCGGAGGAATCATCAATGCTTCCGGTGACATGAACACCTGGGGTACCCAATCTGACGGGCAGGACTGGAAGGTAGCGATCACCAACCCACTCAATAAAGATTTAGCTTTTGCCCTGGTACCCTTAAAACAAGGTGCAGTGGTTACTTCAGGGGACTATGAAAAATATGTGGAGTTCGATGGAGTCCGATATACCCATATTATTGATCCCCGCACAGGATATCCGGCACATGGGATTGTCAGCGCTACGGTTTTTGCACCCAGTGCAGAATTGGCAGATGCCCTCGCAACGTCGGTATTTGTGATGGGATACGATGTAGGCATTGAAAGAATAAATCAGATACCTCAGGTAGAATGTATCATCATCGATGACGGCGGACAGGTCCACACTTCCCATCATATAAATATCAGTAAGGATGAAAAATAAAGTGCTTTTATACGGATTCATCGCCATGGTTATGGGCTCCTGTACCGTTGTAAAAGAATATCAGAAAGTTAAATTGAATGATCCGGATATGGCCTTATCCGACCGGAAAGACAAAAAATTTGAAACCAGTTTTCAGGTTTACCGCGAAGCTTCATCTGGCGCCAACGGAGGAAAATCCGGAGCTGGTTGTGGCTGTAATTAATTAGCACCCGATGAAACAAATAGTTCTCTTCCTGAATTTCGTGTTCAGCGTCTCCGTAATTTTCGGTCAGGCTGGACCGGGCCCTCGAAATGATTCCCAAAATACTGCCTATAAAAAGAGGGTTCTTGAGCATACTGAAATTGATGTGCTGAGTAGTTTTTATATGCAAAATGGAGAAAACGCGGCAGTCACCGGAGGCATCGGTAATGAAAAACTTACTGACTTTGCCACCAATATCAATGTATCTATTCCGCTAAATGCAGATGATGTCCTGACCATTGATGGCACCGTCTCCGCCTATTCGTCAGCATCATCCAGTAATCTGAATCCTTTCTCGGGAGCATCCCAATCGGGAGAAAGAAGTAGAGGAGAACATGATGATGACGATGATGAACGGAACAGGGGCTCAGGTAGCAATGTAGGGTCTCCCTGGGTCGCATCCTCAGGTGCATCCCGCAGTGATGTCTGGAGTAATGGATCATTGGGATATCAACATACTTCGGATGACCGGAATACAGTTTATGGAGCCAATCTTAGTGTGTCCAGGGAATTTGATTATGGCTCAATCGGTGCCGGATTGGCCATTAGTCACCAGTTTAATGAGAAAAATACGGAACTGGGCATGAAAGCCAATGTCTATCTTGATCGTTGGTATCCTCAATATCCTACAGAAATAAAAACATATATTGAAACCCGGGGAAATTTAAATGCCGACTATTTTAATGGAGTAGAAATCTTCAATCAAAACGGAATAGCCATAGATAAATACGGGACTGCGGCCTGGCAACCTTTAAAAAACAATCTCGTCAGCACTGACCAAAGAAACACCTATTCCGTATCGATCACTTTTTCACAGATATTGAGTCAAAGCACACAGATTTCCTTATTCTCTGATTTAATCATGCAAAAGGGATGGCTGTCCAACCCAATGCAGAGGGTATACTTTTCCGACCGGGATAACTTCTATATCGGATCTGCTTCCAGCATACCGAACTACGAGAACTCCACTAATTCGAATGTCTTTCAACTGGCCGACGATATTGAGCGACTGCCGGAGAACCGGATAAAAATTCCAATTGGAGTACGGTTCCATCAATATCTCAATGAATTTCTGACTATCAAAAGTTATTACCGTTATTATCAGGACAATTGGGGAATTAAAGCTCATACTGCGCAGATAGAATTGCCAATCAAATTAGGTAACCAGTTTACTATCTATCCGAATTATCGCTATTATACCCAAACGGCGGCAATATATTTCGCTCCGTATGAGGAACATTTATCTACCGAGCAATTTTATACTTCCGATTATGATCTATCAGCTTTTGAGGCTAATCAATTTGGTGTCGGTTTAAAATACACAGACATATTTACCAAAGCCCATCTGGGTAAATTAGCTTTGAAGAATCTCAGTTTGGATTACGGTATGTATCTACGCAGTACCGGGCTAACCGCACATATCGTTAGCGTGGGAGCAAAATTTGTCCTGGATTAAAATTCATCTTTCTTCCTGTGGTGGTCAACACCAGGTTCCTTGTGGAAAGAATACATTGCACCACATAGGCTAACAGGGATCATAGGTTATTTTTAATCCATCATTCTTTCAGCTATGTGTACCTATGCTTCTATGTGGTAATTAAAACAGATAAAGGACGCATCCCATGCCTGAAATACCTGAATGAAATAATACATACCACATATGCTCATAGGGATCATAAGGTCGTTTAAAATTTTA
>JAGQWZ010000348.1 GCA_020436835.1 Saprospiraceae bacterium
AAATTGCCCAATTTATCCGCATCAATTTTCTGGTTCCGGACGCCCGGATTGGGTGGAATTTTCGCGGTTATCGAAAATGCCTGCAAATAGTTAACGACGAAAAACCGGATATTATATTTTCGAGCTCTCCACCCCATTCGTTACAAATCCTGGCATGGAGACTGGCCCGAAAAACAAAAACCAGATGGGTAGCTGATTTTAGGGATCCCTGGACCAAATCTTTTTATGATAAAGGAATTCGGCGATGGCGCCTGGCAGAAAATTATAATCGACAACTGGAGCAAAAAGTCGTTCGCAGTGCCGATTGCGTCACCGCGGTCAGTGAAGGCGTACTACAACTAATCGGTGCAGCAGAAAGCAAGAAAACCAGAGTAATCAGCAATGGATACGACGACGATGATTTCAGAGAAGCAAAGCAAAGAAATCCACAATTCACTATTCTCTATACTGGCCATATTGCATCCGTACAAAATCCCGAATTATTTTTTCAGGCGATCGCCCAAATAATTCAGAAACAGGAAAGAAAAATAAAAATCGAAATATATGGTTCGGCGGATAAGTCTGTGCATCAAACCGTGCAGCAGCTAGGTCTTTCATCCGTTGTGGACTTTCATCCCTATATCGCACACAATGAGGTGACCAGCCTGATGATCCACGCAGACATGCTGCTATTACTGATTCCCCGGGAAAATTCCAAAGGTATTCTTACCGGGAAATTATTTGAATATCTGGCGGCCGGAAATTTCATTATGGGCATTGGGGATGAAGAGGGAGTTGCTGCCTCCGTACTAAAAAAGTGCAAAGCGGGTACCATGATCGATTACCACAAAAACCCTATCGAAGTTATCCAGGTTCAATATGAAAAGTGGACGCTTGATCAGGTACATCAGGGTGATGAGGCCGAGATAAAAAAATATAGCCGGGAAAATCTATCCCGGGAATTAAGCAATTTATTCTCCGAGATATGCAGTTGAAGAAGGTCATCTTCATGTTGAATAAATTGCGGACTGACTTGCAGACCAGGGGAAACTTTGTGCCACTGTCAGAAGAAGTACACGCTGCCAAACTGGGATATTATTACCTACTTTTTGGTACTGATATTTCAAAACTCAATAAATTAATCCGGGAATACGATGAGCAGGGCATACCACTCAATGCCGCCTATATTGATGTAGAAGCGGGTAAATCACATTATTATCCTATCAGTATTGGTCAGGTGGGACTGTCTATCTTTCATCAGTATTTAAACACGGGATCCCGGGAAAATAGAGCTCATTTTCTGCGGATAGCCGACTGGTTTATGCAAAATCGGACAGAAAATAGTAAACTGGGCACTTTTTGGCTGACAGAAATCCCTAAGCCTGAATATAAGGTTACCAAACCATGGAAATCTGCATTTACCCAAAGCAGAGCCCTTTCCATTTTGTTACGTGCCTGGCAGGAAACCGGTGACGACCGTTATCTGCAAACAGCTACCAGTGCATTAATGGTATTCACTCTTGATATTTCGGAAGGAGGAGTAGCCATCCGTCGGCCTCATGCTGAAATCTTTTACGAAGAATATGTCGCGGAATATCCAACCCGGGTACTGGACGGTCATTTTTTCTCTCTATTTGGACTTTATGATTATATGCGGGCCGTACCATCAGAGCTTTCTCCGGAGAGTCATGCCCTGGCTTCTGCGCTATTTAATGACGGCGTCCAAGGGCTCATCGAAGCCCTGCCAAAGTATGACCTTGGTTACTGGGTTCTCTTCAATCGTTGTGAAGTGCCCGGCTATCCTGAATTTGATCCCTGCACGATCAATTATCTTCAATTGGTCATCCAGCAACTGCAAGTCCTTTCAAAGATCACCAACGAAAGTATTTTTGATGTCTATAAAGAAAAATTCAATAACTATTTAAGCTGGTCCAACATTCTTAGAATGTACCAGTCAAAATTTAAGGCTCTGAAAAATCTAAATCGAATCTGATATGTGTGGTATTACTGGTTTTGTAACGGATGATTCCAATAGCCATAATATCATGTCCCGGATGTTGGAGGTTCTGCATCATCGCGGACCGGATAATCAGGCCATCTATCAACATCGGCGCACCACGCTGGGGCATCTTCGATTGTCCATTATCGACCTGAGTACCGGAGACCAGCCGGTATTTAATGAAAATAAAAACTTATGTATCATCTACAATGGCGAGCTTTACAACTACCGGGAGCTTCAGCAGGAACTGGAAAAGAAAGGCCATGTATTTGCGACGAAAAGTGATACCGAAGTTATTCTACATGGCTATGAAGAATTCGGGCCGGAGATACTCAAGATGCTCAATGGAATCTTCGCCTTTGCTATATATGATCATCAGGAAGAAGCTCTCTTTATCGCTCGTGATCATTTTGGCATAAAACCGCTGCACTATTATTATGACGGACAGCGATTTATTTTTGCCTCGGAAATCAAAGCAATCATTCAACATCCAAAAGTTCCCCGCGAACTGAACCCTGATTCACTGCATCAACAATTAAATCTTCGCTACAATCAATCTTCCGAGACACTGGTTAAAAACATTTTTCGCTTACCTCCTGCCCACTATCTCAGGTTTCAAAAAAATCAATTGATTATTGAGCACTACTGGTCAATGACGGAGGCACGTCCTAATAAATTCAGTGAAGAGGAAAATATCGAAAGAATACATCATTACATTAAGCAAGCAGTGCGGAGGCAACTTATCAGCGATGTTCCGGTTGGAGTTTATTTATCCGGAGGAATGGATTCTTCCACTATTGTGCAGAAAATGTCTGAACTGGAGGTTCCGGAAATTAACACTTTCACCTTAGGATTTAATGAACCTACCGACGAATTTTCAGATGCTTCGGTCATAGCCAAACATTTTAAAACCAATCATCGTTCGCACGCCCTGTCACTCAACCCACTGGCAGACCTGCGGCAGACCATATGGCACGCCGAAGAGCCAAAAATAAATCTGCTTCAGGGATATAATATGTCCGCTTTTGTAAGCAAACATGTCAAGGTAGTACTGGGTGGATTAGGCGGTGATGAAATCTTTGCCGGTTACGATATTCATAAATTTATTTACCCTACCAATCGTCTACATAAAAATATTCCGGGTTGGTTAAAGAAATTAATGCGGTGGAAATCGGATTTTATTTTCAAGATCCAAAATGACACAGGCACCTTACCCCTTGATGAATATCGAAGAGGCGTCCAGATGCTTTTGGCTATCGGCGAGATCGAACGCTATTATTTGATCATCCGGAACGTGTGGGACTTTGACCATGATAATTATCAAAAAATATATCAACCGGCATTTATACATCGATTATCAGAAAAACATCAAATTGTCAATTCATTTCTACCGCTTTTTGAAAAAGTAAAAGAATCCAGTCCGCTTGACCAGGTATTATTTGCCGAAATCCATTCTAAAATGGTCAATGATTATTTATTGGTTGAAGACCGGATGTCCATGTCCCATTCCGTGGAAGAAAGAGTGCCATTTCTGGATCTTGATCTGGTCAATTTCGCCATGACCATTCCTATTGAGCAGAAAATAAAAAATAATCAGACGAAGTACATCTTTAGAAAAGCCATGGAGGCTAAGCTACCTCCGCGCATCACGAGCAAAAAAAAGTGGGGATTTACCGTCAACCCCTATTTACAATTCAAAAAAGATCTGAAAACAGAGGCAGAGAAAAGATTAAACAGGGAATTCGTAGAAAAGCAGGGTATTTTCAACTACGAATTTTTAAGAAAGATCATGGATCATAAACCGCATCCCCGGATGAGATGGCATTATAATTTCCTCTGGATCGTATTGGGTTTTGCTCACTGGGAAGAACTGTTTCTGGGAGAGTCTACCATTCAAAATGAGCCTTAAATTCTGAAGTCCATACATTACCGGGAATTCCTGATCAGTGCATAAAGCCAGGCATCAAGATATTTGTCATCTTTCAGGTATGCCTTTCTTAAATATCCTTCCTTTGTAAAACCCGCTTTTTCCAATACCCGGCAACTCGCTTGATTATCTTTAAAAACATGCGCTTCCAGACGAACCATTGGTGTATTTGCAAAAACATATGCTGAAAAGGACTTTAGAACCTCAGTCATCACTCCCTGATTCCAATATTCCTTTCCAAGCCAATAACCTAGTTCTGTTCGATGCGCTCTCAAACCATGACTATACAATAATCCAATGCCTCCAATCAATTCGTGGTCTGCATTGCGTATTACCCAATCCCTACGTACTTTGTTTTGTTTTTCATACTCAAGCACTGCAGCAATGAAGGCATTCGCATCAGCCAAAGTGTAGGGATGAGGAATGGAACAGGTGTTATCAGAGAAAGCCCTGTCATTTAACAGAGCTGCCAACCGGTTTGCATCAGAAAAATCAATGACTGTTAAATGAATGCCCCGGCCCACATTCATGAAATCTGAGGATCGAAAGAGCGATCTTACCTTTGAAACCATATGGTACATATTTTCATTAGAGGACAACAGGCTATTTTCCAACCTATGAAAGGATCTTCTGGCGCAGTTTTTGTCATAGTTAATATAACTTTAGTAGTGTATTTTCCAAAAAATCACAATTTAAAAATAATGAAAACACAAATCCTGACAATGCTGTTACTTTGCGTAATCTCAAATTTCCTGTTCGCCCAGGAAAGTAGGCTATTACTGGAGACAAATGCTTCGGATGGCATTGGAAGAAACCAATTGGATCTGATAAATACAAGCGACAGTGATCGATCTGCATCGGTACAGAGGTTTATCACCGGCACGACTACGAATCAAGTCGAGTCGGGTTTTAGAAATTTTCCCTTCTCATATACCGGGGTCGATGACTATGGTGGCTATTTCTCAATTTCAAATAATGCAAGTGGAATCATCTTCCGGAATGAGACGAGTAATGGCGATTTCAGATTCCTGATTGGAGGATTTCCGATATTAACCAACCAGAAGATGATACTGGATAGAGATGGCAATCTTGGTGTCGGTGCTATCGATCCTGCATCTAGATTACAGGTGAAGGGAGGTGACATATACCTCGAAGATGTTGGAACCGGTGTGATCATGAAGAGTCCGAACGGTACCTGTTGGAGAATGACTGTGAACGATTCGGGAAATCCTGTATTCACCGAACTGATGAGTTGTCCCTAGAGTTATTTTTCATCTATGACCGGTAATCAATAAGCCGGCGGTACGTTTCCAGGATCCGCTTCGGTTCATATCCAAGACGAAACATATTGAATACGACTAAGTTGGCAAATTGTACTTTTAAGTAACTGTTTCCCTCATATTTGCGGGCAGACACTAAAATATCTCCCGGCAGTATTTTAAAGCGAAAATCGTGTCCCTTCGCCCTTCTTAGCAGATCATATTCCTCCATGATTACAAATTCCTCCCGGTAACCGCCGAGGAGCTCAAACACCTCCCTGGTAATAAATAAACTCTGATCTCCACCCCGGGTCCACATTTTGTTAAAACGGGTGAAAAAGTTATTGATCTTCAACAGTTTGTTTGCACTATCAAACCGAAACCGGTAAGACCCCATGTCATATCCTTCCTCCAACGCCAGCCTGATATCATGGACAAAAGACAACGGAGGCCGGGTATCCGCGTGTACGAAATACAAGATATCACCTTTTGCCTGCCTGGCTCCCTTATTCATCTGGACTGCCCGCCCTCTTTCACATTCGACCACCGGGATATTCATATTGGCACAGACCTCAGCCGTCCGGTCGTGACTTTGTCCGTCACATACCAGAATCTCCACCTGGTCAATGTCCTGTACAGCTGACAAGTGATTCAATAGTTCGAATACATTCTTCTCTTCATTTAGAGTGGGGATGATCAGACTGAGGTACATATTGGATGATTGATTCAGGATTAGATCGGAACGCTGGACGTTTTTTACTCCTTGTAGATTTTGACTTCTCTCTTACCCGGCCTGGTAAATCCCCGGTACATCCCCTCTGTGTTGAAAGGCAGATACACATGACCATCTTTATCGACCGAAATTAATCCCCCGGTTCCCCCCGCCTGAACCAGGACTTCGTGAATAATATGATCTCCGGCTTCCTGCAAGGATTTATTACCGTACATCATCTGCGACGAAACGGCATGGGCAACAGCATAGCGAATGAAATACTCCCCATGTCCGGTGCAGGAGACCGCACAAGTCTGATTGTCGGCATAGGTGCCGGCTCCGATGATCGGTGAATCTCCAATGCGGTTATATCTTTTGTTGGTCATGCCTCCGGTTGAAGTGGCTGCAGCGAGATTTCCAAACTTATCCAGAGCCACAGCTCCCACCGTACCATGCTTTCTATCGTCATGGTCCAACTCGGTCTTACCCGGATCAGATTCCAAAATCCGTTGTAACGAATCCCACCTGCGTTGCGTAAAGAAATACGACGGATCTACCTTTTCCAGATTCATCTCACTGGCAAATTCTTCCGCTCCATCACCCACCAGCATCACATGTTCTGATTTTTCCATGACGGCTTTGGCGGCCAAGATTGGATGACGGATGGTTCTGACTCCGCCCACTGCGCCGGCATTGAGCGTTCTACCTTCCATTATGGATGCATCCATCTCATTTTTTCCCTCATGGTTAAACACCGCACCTTTACCGGCATTAAACAGGGGACTGTCTTCCATAAAAGTGATAGTAGCTATGATTGCATCAACACTGGTTCCACCATTTCTCAAAATCGCTTCTCCCCGGTCAAGAGCCTGGTTCAGGGCTTCGAGATAGGCCGCTTCCCCTTCATCCCTCATGCTTTCTTTGGTGATCACTCCAGCCCCTCCGTGAATGGCCAAAACATAGTCGGGTTTTTCCTTTTTTTCTCTCATTAATCTATCTGAAGACGGTTCACTGTCGCATCCGCTGAATATTGCGATCAAAATTATGGTCATTAAATTCAAATATCGGAGTGGCATAGTTCTCATTTGTGTGCGATACTATAGAATTGCTACATTTGGGGCTTCTGTAAATGTAATAAATCGATAGAAGATGAAAATTCTGATCATTGGGGGAGGAAACATGGGTCAGACCTATGCCACCAGCTTCCTGCATTCACATATAGTGAAGCCGGAGGAAATGATGATACTCGAAAAATCTGAGTCTAAGGCTGCCGAATTGAGCCGCAAGAATATTGGTGCTATTCATGAGTTGCCAGAGGATTGTCTTCCTTCTGCCGATCTGATCATTTTGGCCGTGAAGCCACAAGACTCCACTCAGCTTTTCGAGTTCATACGCCCGATGATCGACCCTCAGCAAGTATTTCTCTCGATTATGGCCGGTATCAGGATCGAATCCATTGCCAGCATGTTGGGTGCCAAAAAGATCATCCGGGCCATGCCCAA
>JAGQWZ010000349.1 GCA_020436835.1 Saprospiraceae bacterium
AAATTGTAGCGAAATTACTATTGTAATATTCAATTTGTCAATAGGTGAGGATAAGTATTTTATCTAAAAGTTTAAACTTTAACTCAAAGCCTGAGCTATAAGTAGTCTGATTTGATTTACAGAAATCGCCCGGCTTATGTTACCTATACCTTTCACTCCATCGATCTCAAATGATTGGGTTGCTTTGGGTTAGTACAAATGATAGGTACCGCCGGAATCAATCCGCCAGCGTCAACTTATTTTCATAGCGTTTCCGGGCAAATGCCCTTCCCTCATCCCACCATAGGCGCATCTGCTCCGGATCAAAGCAGAGGCTATTATCGGTGAGAATCCGCGGAGTATGAAAATAACGGATCTTAATATTGTGATGCAGGCTCTCCAGTAGTCCGATGTATTTCTCATCCCGGGCGATCTGTGACAACATAAAGTCCAGGGAGGAAAGTAAAAGAGAAAATGCATTCCGGCTGGCTAATTTCTTGATTTTTTTATTACGGGGGGTAAGAATGATTACATCGATCTCGGTGGCACCCGCATCGATGGCTTCCTCTATGGGAATAAAACTGCCAAATCCTCCGTCCGCATATTCCTGTCCATTAACCGTGACCAAACTCATAAAAGGAACAAAATTGGCACTGATCCAGATCCACTGACTAAATTCTTCATAAGTACAGTCCCTCAGATATTTGTGCTCTACCACGTTGTAGGTAAAATTGGAAACTGCGATCACCACCTTTTTTCCCTGGTGCCGGATCCGGTTAAAATGTTCCTCCGTAAAAGTTCTTTTAACTAAATCCCGCAGGGCGAAACTTTCACCAAATGTTTTACGCCCTTTCAAAAACATTTTTATAATTCCCAGATGGTTTATTCTGGAACGGTATACTCCATCCTTTTTGCGGATGATAAAGGGGTGGGCAGAAAATATATCATTCTGGGTCACATTGGTATAAATATTCCGGGCATGATCGATCTCGCCGGCAGCAAGTAACGGTGCCAGCAATGCTCCGGTAGAAGATCCGGAAAACATATCATATTGAATACCCCGGTCTCTAATGAGGTACTCTGCCACCCCACCGGCATAGGCTCCTTTTGCTCCTCCTCCCGATATCACCAGTGCTCTCATTTATTTACCAGGCGGTTGATGATTAAGAAATATCACTGGCCCCAATACTTCAAATCTTTCCATCTCCATGCTAAATTAACCAAATGGAAACTCATTGACCAAATTCCTCAGAAAAGCAGTAAACAATGAGGGCTTGAGTAGCAGCACAAACACCAACCCAAATAATGCCCCATAAAAGTGGGCCTGGTGATCAATGCGGTCACGCACATTCTTGCTGGCATACGATGAATACCACAAGTAAAGGACACCGGCAACGATACCCGGTATGGGAATAATGCCATACAGATAGAGCATTTCCCAGGGATAAAGTAGAATATAAATAAAAACGATGCCTGAAACACCACCGGAAGCTCCCACAGCAAGATAGCTCTCATTATCACGCTTATCGAAGTAGCTGGGCAGGGAGGCACAAATAATAATCAGTAGATAAACCAGAACATAAAGCACGGCGCCTTTTACCGGTCCAAAAAAGATCATAAAGTGTCTTTCCACTATCTCCCCAAAATTCCAGAAGACAAACATATTGATCAAAAGATGCAGCCATCCTCCGTGTACAAATCCTGAGGTCAACAGGCGATAATAATCTTTATGATGATACTCCTTGGCCGGCCAGTGGGCAAGACGATAAAACAATCCCTGATTAGTAAAGGACAAGTACGATACCAGGGCAGTAATAATTACGATAATAACGGTTATAGACATATATCTTCAGAAAGCATTAATGGTGATAAGGCAAATTATTTTTTATGGTAAAGGCCCGGTAGAGTTGCTCTAAAAAAATCAACCGTACCATATCATGGGTAAAAGTCAAGGGAGAGAGGGAAACCGATGCATTAGCACGCCGGTAGAGAAGATCGCCAAAACCGTAAGCACCTCCGATGAGAAACACGATTCGCTTTGCCGGCTGGAAAAATAACTGATCAAGATATTCGGAAAATTTTATTGAATCCATCAGCGCTCCACCTTCATCCAGCAAGACCAGGTGGTCCCGGTCATCCAGGTTCTTAATTATATTCTGTTCGTCCACTATTTTTTGATCTTCCGGCCTTTTGCCTTTTGCGGGAGCAAACTCCCTGATCTCAAATCGATTAAAACGTTGAATTCTCTTTTGATAGTCTGATATACCCGGTCTCAGATTTTAGTCGTTCGTTTTACCAATCCACCACAGCTCAATGGTCATACTACTTCTTCCTTTATATATTTAATCAGGTGCTTGCGCTCAGGAAATTCGCGGATGATCATCGCAAAAAGACCATCGGCCAGATGGTGCAGGTCAATCTGAAATAAGCGATTAAAAATATTCAAAATAAATTCACCGCTTTGATACCCCACATGATGTTGCAGGTGATTCCGTATTATTTCCTCCAATTTCTCCTGAATAAAATCCGGTTCGATCCGGTAAAGAAACGTGGCGCTTTCCAATAACAATTGTTCTCCCTCTTCCTTTCTCAACAGGTCAAGCAAGGCGGTCCGGTCGTCATTAAAAACCATGATGTTCACCAGCAATTTTTTATCACCTTGTTTTTTTACTTCGTCGATCAGATCCTGATAATTTCGCTTCCAATGATCTCCTGATATTTTTCTCAGGTTGGCCAGTTGATCAATTCGACCATCTCTAGAAATAAATTCAATTAAGTATTTTGCCTTTAATTGATTATTTGTCTCTTCATCCAGCCATTGTTCGAAGGCCCAATTCCGGCATTTCTGGCCCTTTTCGAATCCCATCAGATAGAAGAGAATGCCCCTGACATGCTCCGGGTTCTCTTCCCGTAAAACGGATACCAGCTGACGCACCGTATTCAGTCGATGTACATGCCGATCGATCAACCGGTGTATCTGGGATACATCATCGCGCGTGGCTGCCATCGTAAAAACGGCTCTCAGGGCAAGGTCCTCGCCCGGATGCTCTTTGAGATAGTTCTTGGCATCCTGGTAAATTACTTCCTGATCGGCAATAGAAAGAAGAAATAGTTGGGAAAAGAGATTGGCCTTATGATCCTGAATCGTATAAGGATGCTCCAGGTATATCGACCGTAATTTGCTGATTAATTCCTTCTGATAATCCGGGGCCAGTACTTCGGAAAATATCTTTTCTCCAAACATATGTATACCGGCAGAAAGCTCACTCCAATCCAAATTCCGGTTTCTCTGAATATTGATGGCCAGGAATTTCAATAATCCCTGTAGGATGAGCCCGGCTTCCCGATAATTTTTAGTGGAACAAAGATCCTCACCATGCTGAATCAGATTATTGAGATAAACCCCCAATTTTTTAAACTTTGGTTCAGTCAGTTTTCCCTGGGTCAATGCCGACGCATAGTTTTTGATCACCTGAAAATACTTCTGATCTTCATCCGCCAGCTCGATCTTGTGGGCATATTGTGCCTTTAATTCTCCGGCCAGAAGTGGATTTTTTGCTGCCTGCTCCAGGAGGAATCCTCTCAATTCGCTGTCTGACAATTTCCGGACAATGTTCTTTAACTGGATCCGGGGCAGTTTTCCCGATGCAGCAGATTTTCTGGTCTTTCTTTCTGACCTTCGTTTTTCGACCCGCCGAAAAATCAATATCAATGCCGCCGCTACATGTTTACACATCTTTTTCTCCAGAAATGCGTTGCAGTCACAGGAATAGGCTTTCACATTCTTTCTTCCCACACTTACTTCCGTCTCTCCCGCTTCTGCCTCCGGCCAGGACATAATCCAATAACCCGGTGCCTGCTCACGCACTTCCAGTGCATGCTCCTTAAGTAGTTGCTCTCCTGCGTCAAGCAGCAGCTCGGGAACATGCATAAAGTAATTATCCAGTGCAAAAGTCTTGCTATACATCAGCACAGAGGTAAAACTTTCAAATATAGCCCTATTTTTTTACCTTTTTTAATCGACGACCATTATCATTCGTCAGCAATTCCGGGTGGAAATCGAATGAAAATGGGGAAGAAACATCCGTTCATGCTATGCTTTTTACTGATTCAGAGATGAAAATGCCTCATTCAGTACAGAGCCATTCGCAAGCACTTTCAAAAACGTCCGGCAATCGCGAACTTTAAAGTGCGTACGAACATTTTCAGGACCTGATTATTACACCTTTACAACTTCTACTACAATGAAAAAGAATTTACACATCCTCTTATTTGCCCTTTTCGGGTGTTATGTCTGGTTTGGAAATGCCAGCGGTCCGGGAGCTTTCCAGAATCTGGATCGAACCGGAAGTCCGGTCTCACCCGGCTATTGTGGGGTGAGTTCTTGTCATGGAGGAGGTAGTTTTGGCACGGCAGTATCTATGGAGCTGCTGGATGCCAATCAGGAGAATGTGACCGAATATGTTCCCGGAGAGCAGTACCGGTTAGTCATTAGTATTGCGGCGCAGGGAGCGCAGAATTACGGGTTTCAGGCAGTGGCGCTTCTGGATGGCGGAAATGAAGGAGCCGGTGAATTCGGAGAAGCCGGAGCCGGTACCCAAATTACCAATATTGACAATAGAGAATACTTTGAGCACAGTAGTCCATCCACTGCAAGCTCTTTTGAAATAGACTGGGTCGCCCCGGAAACTGGAAGTGGTGATATAACCTTCTATGCGGCAGGAAATGCCGTAAATGGTAACTTCCAACCCTCGGGCGACGAACCGGACACCACCTCGCTGAAAGTGATGGAAGGACTTTCTTCCGGTATATATGACCGGGTGGCTCAAATTGTCAATCTGGAAGTGTATCCTAGTACGGCTCAGCATGAAATCACCTCCCGTTGGTCACCCGAAATTACGGCTGACAAACTGACAATTAATGATTTAACCGGTAAAATTTATTATATTGAAGATATACAAACAGGCGTCTCTGCAGCACTAAATATCCCGGTCTATAGTCTTCCCAGTGGTATATACTTTGTAAGACTGACTACATCTGCAGGAATGCAAACCCGGAAGTTTGTCAAGCTTTAGAAAACCCTAAGTTTTAAGCGGATTTATTGGTTAGGGATGGTCGGGCAAGGCTCGATCATCCTTTTTTATTTCCGGCCCTACTGCTTTCAGGAAATGCGCGCCTTTCTTTTCCGCTGAAATTCATCCACTCATGAGGACTTAAGAATCAGGATCTACTTACTCGAGTTAATGCAATGATAAATCTTGGTAAAATATTTTTCTAAAAATATCCGAACGTTCAGTAATACCTAACTTTGCCTGAACAAAAAAACCAGACTCATGCGTTTCGGTAATTTACTTCTGTGCATCCTTTTCCTGACTTCCGTGCCAAATCTGTACAGCCAATCAAAGACAGAGAATCTCTTCGTCATTACCCTTGATGGGTTACGCTGGCAGGAACTCTTTTCCGGAGCCGATGCAGCACTGATTCAAAACGGACAATATGTGAAGGATACCGCAACACTGATCAAGCGGTTTTGGAATGATGATCCGGGAAAAAGAAGAAAAAAGCTGATGCCATTTTTTTGGAGCACGCTGGCTGCCAAGGGTCAGATCTATGGTAACCGGCAAAAAAACAGTCCGGTAAATTGTACTAATATCTTTCATTTTTCCTATCCCGGTTATGCAGAAATATTGTGTGGTTTTTCCGATGCACAAAATATCCGTTCAAATGAAAAAATAAATAATCCAAATCAGACATTTCTGGAAATTCTGAATCATAATAAAAAGTTTCGGGGTAAGGTTGCCGCATTCACTTCATGGGATGTTTTTCCCTACATTATCAATGAAGATCGAAGTGGCATCTACGTAAATGCCGGTTTCGACCATTGTGAGGAAGCCAAGCTCACCCGGGAGGAAAAAATGCTCAATAAGTTGCAGGATGAAATTCCCAGCCCCTGGTCTTCGGTAAGGCTGGATGCTTTCACTTATAATTATGCAAAGGCGTACATTAAAAAGCATCATCCAAAAGTTGTGTTCATTTCCTTTGGTGAGACGGATGATTTTGCCCACGACGGGCGGTACGATCATTACCTGAACTCTGCCCGGCAGACAGATCAATTTATCGCCGATCTCTGGGATATGGTTCAGCGTAGTAAAACCTACCGGAACAAAACCACCTTTGTCATCAGTACTGATCACGGGCGGGGTGAGGGGGATGACTGGACCAGTCATGGTAGTCGTATCGAAGGCTCGGATGCCATATGGATCGCTGTACTAGGTCCGGACTCCCCGGCAGTGGGAGAAGTACTGAATTCAAAACAACTTTGGCAGAATCAAATCGCGGCCACATGCATGTCATTGCTCAACCAGCCGTTTCCGGAGCAGGGCATCGAGGCGGGCAAGCCAATCGAAACCTGCCAACAAGATGTAAATAAAAAGGGCTCCGAAATCAAATAATTGATCCGGAGCCTGATTTAGTAAAATTCTAAATCAACTTATTGTATTTATTAAATCCTTTTCTTTTTCTCTGGGCAAACCAGGCGATTTTTCCCCTCCTTCTCCAAATTTAAAATCCGGGGGATAGGTAAGATCAAACCAACTCAACACGTCCCTGAACGTCCGATGCACGGGGCGGAGTTGAAGGCCGGCCATAAGTGCTTTTCTGGCACTGATTTGCATAAATCCGGGATCCATATTTACCGGCAACCATAGCGGCATTTCGGACAGGGGCTCCACGGCATGTTCCTTGAGGAATCCGGCATTGTTCCATTTTATTTCAGCGTCTTTATTGATCTTTTTTTGTGCCTGTGCGAGCAGGGTCTTCCAGTGCAAGGTACCGTCACTCAGGGGTCCGGTCGTATTGAACGTTCCGGTCAGTCCCTGCTCAGCCGTGCGGATCACAAATTGAGCCAGATCACTGACATCGATAAACTGGATGGGATCCATACCATCCGCCGGTCCGAGAATGACCCCTCCCCTTCTGATCCTTACCAGCCAATAGGCGAGATCATTACTGGGATCGCGCCAACCTTTGATCGGTCCGGGACGGAAGATGGTGTGTTTTTGTGGAAATGCTTCCCGCACCAATTCTTCCGCCGTCTTTTTATGTTCAGGATACTGCCATTCATGGGTGGGAATACCGGTCGAAACCGTCGGAGAATTTTCATCGATCCCAATTTCACTAAAGTCGTTATAAACGGAAATACTGGATATGAAAAGATAATGTTTAGTAGCACCCTGTAGTTGTGATGTCGCTTCCTTTACCAATTCGGAACGCTCGGGCCAAGTGTCAATAATCACGTCCCAAAACTTATCCTTCAGGGAGCGGTAGCCAACGGCACCCTCATTCCGGTCGCCTTTAAAAAGGGGAAGTTTAGGAAATAATCCGGGATTCGTAAGTCCGCGGTTAAAAAGGTATACATTATGCCCTCTTCGTGTAGCATAGCGGACAATAGAAGGCCCGACAAAGTTGGTTCCTCCTAAGACCAGCATATTGAGTTTCGTTTGCGGACGGGCTGAAATAAAAGGACC
>JAGQWZ010000350.1 GCA_020436835.1 Saprospiraceae bacterium
CCACGATTTCCCCATCCTGGTAATGAGCAGGCTTTTCATCCATTTCCCGGAAATAGGGGTACAATTCCTTATCCGAGAATTCCCTGACCGCATTGAGCATCATATCGATGTCCTGCTGCTGGTAATCGGCATATCGTTCATTTGCAAGAACACCTTGCAGGTCATGCACGCTATACAATAAGAACTTCAAGGTGGTTAGGTCTACATATTGGCTACTCATATTAGGTCCTTAGATTTTTTCAATATAATACTATTTATATTTATGCCGAATGACGTGCCAGAGGGTGCGTTTTACCTAATGTTTGTCCTGGACTTGAGATTTGACATTGAAGCATCTTATAAAAAAGCAAAAGAAAATAGTGATTCTGAATTATTCTGGGAAGCACACTTAGTCCAACGAAAAGTATCTTGCCAGATAGAGCAACTTGTTAATCTGGACGATCTTCCGGTGACGGGATTTAAAATCGCAGTTTTTACCCTAAAAATTATTGGAGCTTCAGCCGCACCAGCCAGAGTCCTTGCCATAGTTGAATGCATCATAAAAATCTTAAAATGAAATCTAAAATTAACGTAAGTCTTTGCAGCGCACTCTTTTATGCTGCCGGTATACTTTTGACCGGCTATCTGGCCGGATGTCAAACCGGCAAAAAGGCCTCTGCTTACCCACAGGGTGTAATTTTGAATGATGGTCCTGGTCTTGAAATGATTCAGGCGGTTACCGACGAATTTCTTCAGGCGTGGAATAAGCGAGATGCTACAGCATGTGCGAATACCTATTCAAAAGATGCCATCTTTATGCCCCAGGGTCAGCAATCTGTGCAAGGAAGAGAGAATATCAGGAAGTTTTTCGCTAACTCCGAATGGGAAGTGAAAGAAGAAACTGAAATGAAAATCGATGAAAAAGTCGAGGAGGTAATTTATTTTGGTGACTGGGCGGTAATGCGCGGATTAGGGCAGATTGCTGAAATGGAACCCGATTCCAGTATGGACGTATATAGTTTCAAATGGGTCATGCTGAGTAAAAAGAATGAAGGCGGAGCATGGGAATCCGTTTGGGATATTTTTAACGATAACTAATTCACGAGAATTCCGTGAGCATTTTCCAGTTAATATTTCAGACTATAATTCCTTTGAGCGCTCATCAATACAAATAGATGCTGATTAAAAAAATAAGCTGACTTATGAGTAGAGTACTTCTTTATGCTTTTGTTTTTGCCTCTGTGAGTTCCTGCACTTTTGAAAACAGGGAATCAGGTATTCCAGGGCAGGAAGATTGCATTGGCGTAGAAAAATCATCCGAAAGAAAAGTTCAGCTGGAGCAGGGAATTCGTGAGCAAGTGAAGTTTTTAGGAGAAGCGGAAGTCCTGAATTCCATTATGGACAGATTGTCGGCGTATAATATTCCAGCATTATCTCTAGCGGTAATAAATGAAGGTAAAATTGACTGGTCAGACACTTATCAAAATGCGAATTTTACCAAAATATCTCCCCTCAATTGTTCCAGCATTTTCCAGGCCGCATCCCTGTCTA
The DNA here is from genome assembly GCA_020436835.1 of Saprospiraceae bacterium. Classification (GTDB taxonomy): domain Bacteria; phylum Bacteroidota; class Bacteroidia; order Chitinophagales; family Saprospiraceae; genus JABDMH01. The sequence goes on from JAGQWZ010000350.1 coordinate 1,531, forward strand.
AACCAGTAACTTTTCTCGCGGCATTACGCATGCAGGCTGCCGGCAGAATAGACCTGGACAAAAATATCCAGGAATACCTGAAAGATTTTGTCATACCGCAAGGTAAACAGACGGAGGAGAATCCAGTTACCTTCCGCAATATCTTTTCCCATACTTCCGGAATTAACCCCGGTGGATATGAGGGTTACAGTAGGAACGTGGTGATGCCCTCCGATCTCGATGTTTTAAGGGGTAGTGCCGGGGTCAACTCTCCGGCCATCGAAGTAATCGCACCGCCTAATGAAACTTTGGCTTATTCCGGTGGTGGCTACACCCTGGCTGAATTGGCACTTCAGGACATCTTCAATGAAGCCTTCCCGGACATCATGCAAAAATGGATTCTTGCCCCGGTTGGAATGGATCATTCTGAGTTCACTCAACCTTTGTCCGCTTTGGACTCTATTCGGGCGGCTAAAGGCTATACGCAATCAGGAGCAGTAATAGAAGGTGGATGGAGAAACTATCCTGAGCAAGCGGCGGCCGGCCTTTGGAGTACCTCGGTTGATTTGGCTAGATTTCTAATTGAAATTTACGAGGCATATCAAGGCAATAGCTCGATCTTATCACAGTCTCAAATTAGGTCGATCCTCAGCGACGAACGCGACGGCCATGTTTATGGATTTCTGCTTAGTCGTTCCGAAGATGATTTGACAATCACGCACTACGGAGGCAATGCGGGCTACCGTACAGGAATGACCATCAGCCTGACGAGCGGAAATGGATTGGTCTATTTGATTAATTCAGATAACGGAGCAGCTCTGGGCAATGAATTATTTTTATCTGCCTCACAGGTATACGACTGGAAGCAGTTCAGGCAAACCAATGTGCAGCGCAAACAAGTAGAACCAGCAGTCCTGCGGGAGCTATCAGGTGAATACAAGTGGAACAATCAAATAAATCTTTCCGTCACATTTGATGAAAACAACAACGTAGTCTCACTCCATTTTCCCAATGGAGACGAGTATAAGCTGGTGCCAATTACCGGTGAAGAACTTGATTTCATCCACCCAAATACCGGCGTCAGCGTTTCTTTTTTGAAGGAAAATAACTTCCAGTCCTTCACCCTCTATGGCCAGCGTGCAGTAAAGTTGAACACTAACGTTAAGATGCGTTAGAGGACCATAGACAGAGCCTGCAAAATTTGAACGAAAATGATTTAAAGGGCACGGACGCTTTATCTACTAGAAAAAAAACGAAACCAGGGATCTAATGGCCAGGAATGAAGCCTATCTAAAGACCATTTCTTAAAGGGTCTAATTGAGGTAAAAGATATGCCGTTTCGAAATAGGTGGAGAAAACCGGATAAATTCTAAAGAGTAGGAGCTAAACCTCTGTTTCGGAGGTCTGCTTATTTCACTCAAAGCTGCCTACTTCAAATAAATTGATCCGTCGATTCACGAAGATTTTTCAACCCTGGCCCTATCCGGAGAAACAGCATTGCAGTCCCGGATCAATAAGAGTATCTTGTCCGGGCAACCGAAGAACTTGATAACCTCATGGATGAGCATACTCACCACAGCAGCGCAGGGCCGGTCAAATTGGATCGGCATCACACAACGCCTCCTGCATTGTGGTTACTCCATGCCTTTAAGAGCCGTACCGACAAGGAATAGCAGAAAATGAACCCGCAACAGATCAAATCCTATTCCAGTAAATCCATCGCCGTGCTCCCCTTCATGAATATGAGTGCCGACCCTGACAACGAATATTTTAGTGATGGCATAACCGAAGAAATTATCAATGCCCTGACCACCGTGCGGGGACTAAAGGTCATTGCCCGTACTTCCTCCTTTGCCTTTAAGAATAAAAATATCGATGTACGAACAATTGGCAGTC
>JAGQWZ010000351.1 GCA_020436835.1 Saprospiraceae bacterium
GAAAGTCTGAAATTGATGAGCCATAAATTGTGGGACGAGAGCACAGAACGGATGATTTCATTCAGGGAATTTTATCGCCAGGAAAAGAAATCCAGCCAGGCTCAAAAAGCACGTCGCAAGAAAGAAGAGCTGGTAGCGTAATACGCATTACCACAGTAGTCGTCAGACTACGAAGCAAGGTATGGTCAGACTTTAAAAAAGATTTTCTTGCGGTAGAAAAACCACAGCATACCCCATTCAAGGCCGAAAATGACCAATGCACCAATGATCTTCATTAACCCATGCGGGAGGAAGTAAAGCAGGTTATCCGTAATGGTGTACATGTATTCATTGAACCAGCGATGTCCTACAATCTCGAAGAATAAGTAAATGAAAATGGAGTTCATCCCCACAATGATGAAAAACCACAATCCTTTATGGTGTTCCTTCATGTCGATCCACCAGTAAAATAAGGCGGTTGCAAGTAAACAGTAGCCGGCAGTTACCAGCGTGAATGAAGTCGTAGCGATTCGTTTGATGATCGGGGTTATATCCGTCAGGTCCTGTATATAGCCTATGGTCAGACAAGCCACTCCTGCATAAATGATCCAGCGAATCCGGTCCTGGTCACTCTTAGCTCCGATCATCCATTTGCCTACCATGGCTCCGGCAATGGTATGGACGGAAGTTGGAATGGCGTTGATCGCTACCCATCCTCCGGAATTGATCTTGTTCATGAGAAGGAGGTCTATGTAGTTTCCGAAATTGTGCTGATCGGTGAACGGCTGATCAAATCCTGGAATATTGGTATAGCGGTAAAGCGATTCAGTCAACAATAACAAGCCCAGACAGGCCAGTATTTGATTCCGGTACTTCCATTCAAAGACGAGGAAAGTTACCAGGGTGGTAAAGGAGAGTTGTGTCAGCACATCCCACAACTCAAAGGATAAATGATCACCTCTCACTGCATAGTCCAGCACACCCCAGAAGAAAAGCCAACCGCTCCGTTTTAGGGTTTTCGTAAATCGTTCTCCCCAGGATTTGCCTTGTTCGATTTGACGATGCAATGAAAATGCCATGGCTACACCGGCGATGTACATGAATCCGGGTTGGATCAGGTCCCAAAACCGGAGGCCATGCCAGGCATGGTGTTCAAACTGGATAAAAAGGCTGTGTAAAAACCCGGTTGGAAAAAGGTCATTCAAATGACTGTAGAGGTAAGTGCTTTCCAGCATGAGTAAAACCATGATTAGTCCACGCATGAAGTCCAGGGAAACCAATCGACCGGTTTTGTTATCAAGCCACATGGATTTTGAATTTTTGAGATTAGTTATCTCCAAGATATTAAAGTTCGACGAGTAGGCATGCTGGTATTTTATCAGGCTATCAATGAAGGGATGGAAACCCACCGGTTGGAATTCATAAGTACGGTATAGAGAAAAGGTATTTATGCTTTCGAATCAGATAATAAGGGATTCTTCACGACGAATTACTTCGTAATTCTGTTCAGAATGACAAGATGCCCTGTGAAACACCACGAAACCACAAAACCATAAAACCAAATAAACTACACATTCAACCAATACGTCAGTTTAAATACCAGCGCTCTGCTTTTAACCGAAAAACTGGATGGATAATAATTATCGGTGTAGACTAAAAACAGATCGGAAACCGGTTTAAAGCGCCATTGAAACCGGGAGTTGACGTTCAGGTTATCGATTTGATTGTTGTATTGAATAAATGTGGTCCAGAATAAATTGCGGGTAAAAGTGAAATCAAACTTCGGGCCGATTAGGAAGAAATTTGCATCGTTGTAGGGATTCGGGAGTCTGATCTGGTTCACACTGAAATCTATACCCACAGAGCCTTTGGGTTGAAAGCGATACGCAATATTACCATCCAGGTTTAACCGTGTACCATTCCAGAATTCACCACTACGGGTCATGAATTCAAAAGAAAACCGGTTTCGCATATCCGACATATAGGAAGCAATGATCAGGTTATTTGGATAAGCTGTGCCGGCAGGTAATTCAGCGCCTTCGGTATTGGTCGGGTCGAAAGAATCAGTCAGGTAAACATATTGATGCCGCAATCGAAGCATAAACCGGGAAGTATTTTGAAAACTGATGCGGTATAATATATTTACGTCATAATCTGTAAGTCCATTTGCTGCATTGCCCAATAAGTCGTAATCGATACCCACGGAGTGCTGATTGATAATTCCTTTTTGCGGATAAAAATTACGGTACGCTGTGAAGGTGGACTGGGTATAATCGGTTCTGCGCACATAACCTACCTCCGGGTTGAAATTAGCTCCTACCTGTGAAAGGGCGGCTTCCACTTCCCACCACAATTGGTTGTAGGTGATGCTGGCGCCTACTGCTGCTGCATGGTCATTGACACCGTGATCAAAAGAACGGTGAAAAAATAATTTTCCATTCCAGCGATCATCTTTGGTTGCCAGGTTGTAATCCATACCGACCAGCCGGTTGGCGTGAAACAAACTGTCCGTCGGGTCCGGAAGTGCCTGATCTTTGAAAGGCGATTTGTTAATCGCGATCAGCCCAATATTGGACCGGGCGAATATTTTTTGTTGTAAAGCAAGCACACTGTAATTGGTAGAGGGTAATTGTATTCCTACATCGTGAGCCGCCTGCATTGACAAAAGTCCGAGGCGCAGGTTTTCATTTAATTTCCCGCTTAAGCGAGCGCCGCCATAAATTGGGTTGGGAACATTTTCATCATTGGCCTCATCGAGAGCAATTCCAATACGTCTTGAGAAAAATGGACGGATACGATTGGTTCCGAAATTGGCGAACAAGTCCCCGTTTTCAAGAAAAAATTGTCGCCTTTCCGGAAAAAATATTTCAAACCGGTCCAGATTGGTTACCTGCTGATCAACCTCCACCTGCGAAAAATCCGGATTAATGGTTAGATCAAGATTCAGTGAAGGGCCTAATCCGATTTTCGCATCACCTCCGATATTAAAATCCTTTTGGTAAGCGTCTTCTGTTTCAAAGTCACGAGTTGTTCCCAAAAGGACATAAGGTATTAAGGAGATGTTACCATTCTGGGGAACAGGGGGGATTTCCCATATTAATTCGCCGGAAAAAGCCAGCGAGATGATACGCATTTGTTTTGGGATATGGGCCC
>JAGQWZ010000352.1 GCA_020436835.1 Saprospiraceae bacterium
ATCCTGATGGATTTTATTAGCAGAAGGACTCATCGAATAAGGAATACCCCTAATCAATTCCCAATCACCCTCCCAACTTTGGTAATCTTCGATCTTATATTGAGGTAAATGTTCGGTTTTTATCGCGGCCATAAGCCTTCAAAGTTATCTAAAAAAGTCTAGCAATGCTCAATATGCATTGAAAGCCCTGTCAGCCTTGCCCTTGCAAAAGCAGGACAAAGCGTGCAGGTCATTTTCAACATTTGAAGATTCACGACTATCCCATATCCCCCAGACTATATCCGTCCCGGTATTTTCTCCGGACAAATTGGTTGGCAGGATCAAAATTGGTGATGCGCATATTTTCAGCATCCCACAACAGGGTCTTTCTACCCAGGTAGCGGTTGGCTCCTGACCAGAAGTTATCGTCCTTAAGGTCCGGATTTTTGATATTAAAACTTTGAATGGCCAGATTTCCAATTAGCAGGCTTTCGGTAAAGGGGCCGGCATAGTCGAAGGAAGAACTGGTTTCTGCGTTACCGTACCCGGCAATGCAGGCATTCACCCATTGCAGATAGTGTCCTTCCGGTACCCGGGCAATGGTCTCCCTGGGCATATCCTCTTCCTGCATCCGGGAGGTGGGGACCAACCGGGGATTAGCACCATAGCAGTCTGCCATGATGGTGCCTTTGGATCCTTCAAAAATGACTCCGCCATCCCAGTTTCCCAGTTCTTCTTCGGGAAGAAGTCCGTCCGGCCGGGCAGGTAAAAGGCCGCCATCCATCCAGGTTACTTTTATGATCCCCTCTCCATCGGTGCGCGGATACTTCAGGTGGATAATACTGGAGCCGGGGAAACTGTCAGGATATTCTAGCTCCTTAAATTTGTCCAGGTATAAGCCGGCTACACTACACTCAACCTCGGAAGGATATAGAATCGGTAGAATTCGATAAACCGGATCCATGATGTGACAGGCCATATCGCCCAGTGCGCCGGTTCCGAAATCGGACCATCCCCTCCAGTTCCAGGGCATATAGGCTGAATGATAATCGCGATATGGTGCCGTACCAAGCCAGAGATCCCACTTTACTTCAGAAGGAACCGTCTGCTTTTCGGTGGGAGTAGCTAAAGATTGCGGCCAAATGGGTCGATTGGTCCAACAGGTCACAGTATGAACATCTCCGACCATGCCGGCGTCTACCATTTCCTTCATCTTACGTACACCATCACCACTGCCTCCCTGATTCCCCATCTGGGTGACCACTTTAAATTTTTTGGCGGCCTGGGTCAGGATCCTTGCCTCATAGATGTCGTGGGTAAGAGGCTTTTGTACATAGACATGCTTACCTCTCTCCATCGCTGCATAGGCAGCTACGGCATGCATATGGTCCGGAGTGGAGACCGACACCGCGTCGATAGTATCTCCCTCTTTCTCCAACATCATCCGAAAATCATGATAATATGGTGCTTTGGGAAATGTCTCTCTCGATTTAGCTGCTTCGCGATCATCCACATCGCACAAGGCGACGATATTCACCTGGTCGCTTTTAGCGAAACTGGCGAGATCACTGGTACCCTTCCCACCGACGCCGATTCCGGCAACATTGAGTTTGTCACTGGGCGCAATAAATCCTTTGCCCAGGACATGTCTTGGTACGATCATAAATGATGCTGCCGCCAGACTGCTTTCGCGAAGGAATGTCCTCCGGTCATTCTTTTGATTTTTTCCTGTTTTCCTCATCATATCTTTTTATTGAGAGCATTAAATTAAGTCGCTGCCGGGATAAAGCCAAAAAGAATCTACGGGGATGGACTTTGATTAAGATAAGAGACAGGAAATAAACGGGCGATGGGCTCAGTTATTCTTTCACGTTCCGGGTCATCTGAAAGTTGGTAGCACGTGAATAGGAAAGCGCCTCGAAATAACCCTTGCCTTCCAATGCATCAACATACTGCACGGAACCCAAACGGAATTTCATATTCACCTTACTGGATTTGGCAATAGCATCTTCAATCCGGCAAAAGAAAGCCGTCGGTGGGCTTGTCATAAGTGAAGGTGACTGATCTATTTTTAAGATGGACTCACGCTTGTCTGTGGTAGAGTATCGCAATAATGAATACTTCCAAAGTGAAACAGCGGAAGCGTTGGTGTTTTTAAAGTCCTGAAAGATGGTATTGGTATTCTGAGGAGATACATCTGACGTCTGTTGTGCGATCAAACCGCTGGAAAAAGAGAGCAATACCAGAATGAACGTAAACCTCATACTTTAAAATTAATAAATTATTATGACCTCAGCGTTTGATGAACTTTCTTCTGAAAACGTCATCATTCGCCCGGACTTCGACCATGTAGACGCCGGCACTGAGATATTCCAGATCCAGATTATGGGAGACATGCAGCGCTGCGGCATCGACTTCCTTACTTTGGATTAGTTTTCCTTCAATGGATAAAATACTTACCCGGGTAAGACCGGTGATAGTGTCGTCAATCTTAAGCGCAGCCCGGCCAGTATTTGGATTGGGGTAAATAAGCATGTCTGTAACCGGGATTAAGATAGCCGAATCCTGCGCGATGATCTGATCACCCCGATCGGTGTGTCTGCTGAGCAGCCGGTAGAAATAAAGCTGACCCGGTACCACGTTCCGATCCTCATAGTTTAACGACCGGGAGTCAGGAAGATAGATTTCTCCGGGAAATGTGGTTATGGTCTCAAAGAGTACTTTATCAGTGCTGCGTTGAATGATGAATGCCTCATTGTCGTATTCCTGAAGAGTCGTAATTTCGATATTGATGCTTTCGGTTTTCTCAACAGCGTCAAAAAAATCCACCTGAGTCTGAAATATTCCGGGTAGGTCAGAATCACTTTGGCCATCAAAAGTAAATAGTGCACTTCCCTGGTCGGCTGAAAATCCCAGGCCTCGCCGGGCAAACGCTTTCCAGATCTGGTATTGATACTTACCTCCATACAGCATACTATCTGCTTTCAGGATTGCATCTCTGCCATCCACAAAACCAGGATTGCACGGCGTCAATTTCAGTCCGGTCATGACCAACTGGAGAGCGATATTATTTCCGCCCTGACCCCGATAAAGATCGGTGCTGGTGCCCACCCGGTCAATAATATTCCAGGTCATATCCCACAACATGGCGCACCATATCGCTCCGACATCATGGGTGAGCGGAGAATCTTTCACATTGTCATAATGCATGGGATTAATGGTGAGATCGGTACTATAAGGATATTGTCTTAAGCCCGTACCTAAAGGTGCCTCCGCGGAAACATATGTTCCTATACCACGGATATCATCGCCATGGGCGGTGGTCCAGTCCGTTGTGAGCATCAAACCAAAATAGTCACTCCAACCTTCACCCATTTGCTCGCTGTTGTCAAGACAATCAATATTTTGCGATCCGGCCACCAGGCGGGTGGAGATCCCATGGCCGTATTCATGGGTAATAATCAGATTGTCGAGCGCAGAGTCAAACAGTACATTCTGTTTCCGGCCGTCAAGTGAGACTTCAAGTTTACCTTGACTCAATAGAAATTTAAGTCGATTTGCCTGGTCCAGGCTGATCATAAATGCCGGAATTGTAATTTCCGGGTCGGCTCCTCCCATAGCGAAGGGAGAATCTGTGATGTTGTTGCCCACGATAACGGCGAGGGCACCGAGCTCCTGAAGTCTCTTCACTTTTTCGATGAAAAAACATTCTCCCCGGTCAACCAGAGCAATCTTACCCGCTACGGAATCCGCATTTAAAAGAGCCATGTCCAGACAGGCGAGATGGGTGCCGCCGGCATCATCGATGAGTAAGATCTCAGAAATTGCGGGAAGCGCCGAATCTTCCAGTTTATTGTTGGGACTGAATCCGGATTCAACCGCATCAATGACTGTTGCCGAACTATCGGGAGATCGCAGTGTAATGGACGCATCATACAGTTGCGGACGCCATAAATACATTTGCATGCGGCCGGGCGAACCATCTTCTGCCACAAAGAAACGCGCATTATTCAGATCGCTTCCATCCTGGGCATCAGCATATACCTGATCCCTGCCCAGACCTCCTCTGGAGTAATTATTGATTTGAAAATTACCGGCAGCCTCATCAAAACCATAATGATAGAATATATCGTGGTTGAGGTTATTCCAGTAAAATAAATTAGTGACTGTAGCGTCAATTGATACGGAAGGATTTTGACCAAGATCCAGTGAATAATTAAAATTCAACGAATTTCCACCATCTGGTCGGTCTTCGCTGATATCGAGTCCGTCCTGGTCGTCCTGGGCAAACACATTATTGCCACGGGTATCGGTAAAGTCCGGTCCTTCAATACCATCCTGGTCATGCCAGCCAAAGGGCGAGGCCAGCATATCCGATGGACTGATCACCCATTGTCGCTCTCCGTGCTGGGGACTTTCGACTGGCCAGGGATAAACCAGATATCCTTCCATTGTCGTCCCGGTAAAGTGCACGTCAGTACCGTTCGAATGATTTTGCGTATGAAGATGATCCCGCCCTGAAAAAGTACACTCTTTAAACAGGTCTCTTTTTCGTAGCATTCTGCCATTTTCGGCTGCCACCCAGACTCGCCAATGAAGATCATGCCGGTCGATTCGTATAACGTAGGAGAGCGTCCAGGTTTCTCCGGTCATAATCCAGATTAGTTGATGTACTCTGAATTCAGCCTCATCCGTATCTTGCGATAAGTGCTTTCGCGCCAGCCGGAGGATAGGCTCCGGTGCCTGGATCGCAGGGAGATTCAGCCGATTTTTAATCCCGGTCAATAGAGAGTGGTTAATGATTTCAAGGTCACCATCTTTGGCCTGTACCACGATTGCAAGTGCGTGTTCAATCGGATATCCCTCGTAATTCTGCTGAATGTAGAAGTATTTCAGGCCGCTTTTATCCTCCCGGTGCGAGCTGCTAATCGTAAGACCAGCCACATCCTCCGCTAACAGGCCCAGACTTTCGGATTGATCTTGCAGAAATTTTATAACCGCAGTATCTTCCCTGACCGTAGAGAATCCGGAGCTGATTAAAAACAGAATAAGTAAAAATCGCATGCAACGGGGAATTCAGATTTCTCCTAATAAACGAAATTTTGTAGTTTTTCGGCCATTGCATATCACCACTCTGTAAGTTAATTTTTTCATTACCGGTTCTTTGATGCTGGACCACACTTTCTGTATTGGTAGATAAATGGTGTATTCGTGGCACAGGGGATGAAATACTGATTTTTTACATGAAGGATATACAAATCGCTGTAATAATTTGCTTTTACCTGGTGAGCGTAGCTCATTTACAGGCGCAAATCACTGATACGTTGCTGGAAAGATCACTTGAAGAGATCACCGTGACCTCCTCTCGATTACCTAGTGGTATTTTGGAATCCTCCCGCACCGTGTACTACCAGCAACTGAACCGGGTCAATCAGCACAATCAGGGGATCGCCCTGGACGAGGCATTGCGTTATGTACCCGGAGTTTTTTCCCTTGATGCTTTAAATTTTGCCCAGGACATCCGTATTGCAATACGGGGTTTCGGGTCAAGGGCTGCCTTTGGTGTCCGGGGAATCAAGGTGTTAGTGGATGGTATCCCTGCAACTACCCCTGATGGCCAAACCCAGTTAGATCAGTTGGATATTCAGAGTATTGGAGATCTGGAAGTCATGACAGGAGCAGTAGGAGGGCTGTATGGCAATGCGTCCGGGGGAGCAATCAGCCTAAATTCATTGATGCCAGAAAAGAATGAAGTCCGGATCAAGGCGATGGGAGGATCTTTTGGTTTTCTCCGTACAAATTTGTCGCTCGCTCAGCTCTTCAAGCAGTGGACGGTTGAGTTGGGAGCAGACCGGATCGCCTATGGTGGTTACAGGGACTATAGCGCAGCGCGTAATCTCAATCTCAATAGCCGGGTTACCTATCAGTCCGACAGATCGAAACTTCAACTTACTGCACAGTTCACCGACAGTCCCCTGGCGGAGGATGCCGGTGGGATTACACTTGAAGATGTAATGGAGGATCGAAAGCAAGCCCGGAAGCAGAATCTGGATTTTGCCGCCGGTGAGACGATCCGGCAGTTTACCAGTGGGATTAAATTAGAGCATCAATTGTCGCAAAACCAGAGTTTGGAGGCGAAGACCTATTATATATTCAGGGATTTCGAAAATCTTCTGCCCTTTAATGCCGGTGGAAATGTCCAATTCAGGCGTAATTACACTGGTTTGAATCTGCAGTATAAATTGGAAAATCAAAAATACCGTCTATTAGCCGGGGCAGAAACAGAAAAACAGGTAGATCAAAGGAAAAGATTTGACAATGAAAATGGAGAGACCGGAGCCCTCGTCTTTGACCAGGATGAGCATTTTGGTATGATTGGGTTATTTCTACTCCAGAATTTGAAGGTAAATGAAGTGTTGAATTTTGACTTGAATACCCGCTTAGACCTCCTGCGGGTAAAGGCGGAAGATCACTTTTTGAGTGACGGAGACCAGAGTGGTAAAATCAACTGGCAACATGTTAGTCCTTCCCTCGGTATAAATTATCAAATTATTCCAGGTAATTACCTTTTTGCGATGGCTGGACATAGTTTTGAAACTCCGGCTTTGAGCGAATTGTCAAATAGCCCTGACGGTGGGGGAGGATTCAATGATGCATTGGAGCCGCAGCTCGCAAATCAATTTGAGATTGGATATAAAAGTGTCTTCGGAAAATGGTTTGTGCAAATTACCGGTTTTCATATTGACTTGAAGAATGAATTATTGCCTTTTGAGTTGGAGGATTTTCCCGGCCGTACCTTTTATCGCAATGCGGGTAAATCAAAAAGAAATGGAATTGAGTTGGCGGTGAATGGGAGATTGACTTCTGTTTTGAGAGCACTTGCCTCCTATACTTTTTCTGATTTTCAGTTTGCGGAATATGATTTAAACGGAACGGATCTGTCAGGAAAATTCGTCAGTGGTATTCCAAAACATTTTGGCAGCGCCGGATTAATTTATGAAAAAAGTCAAGGCGCTTTCTGGGCAGTGGATTACAGTTACACCGGTAAAATGTATGCCAATGATCAAAATTCAGAAACTACCGATGCTTATGGACTGCTTCACGTCCGGGGCGGATGGAATTTCTTGTTTAACCAGACAGAGCTTAAAGTCCATGTCGGTATTCGAAATCTGGCAGATGTAAAATATTTTGATAATCTAAGAATTAATGCCTTTGGAGGGAGATATTACGAACCAGCACCAGGCCGAAGTTTTTTTGCCGGGGCTACCCTGGTGCTTTAAATAACACTAGTGGTTTAATTATTACCTACACTTCCTTCAATTTAATGTGAATATTTAATTATGAGAAATTTATTCGCGTTCTGTATGCTTTTTTTGTTCTCAAGCCTTCACGGTCAGAGTAAATTATCAATCAGAGAAATTATGCAGGGTCCGGATTTTATTGGTAATCTTCCTCAACGTCCTGTCTGGTCCCCGAACAATGAGACCATTTATTTCTTTTGGGACCGGGATACGTTACCGGACGCTGAGATGTATCAATTTGCGCTGGGAACCGATACGCCGAAAAGATTAAGTCTGGCAGAGCGAAAAATGGTGACTACGGCTCAGGGAATTTATTCGGATGATTATACCTACAGACTTTATCAGCAGCATGGTGATCTTTTTTTGGCTACAGGCGAAGATGTTTTACAAGTGACTAATACCATACAGAGAGAAAGTCCATTGGGATTTTCTCTTGATAATGAATGGATATTATTTGAATCTGCCGACAACATTTTTCGATGGTCAATGAAGAATGGAACCACTGAACAGCTGACAGATTTTAGAAAGGGTAGTGCGAGGGAAGAAGCAAAGAAAAGTGAGCAGGAGGATTGGTTGGAACGGGATCAGCTGGAATATTTTAAAATATTAAGAGAAAGAGAAAGAGCCCAGGAATTTAGAGAAGATCTAAGAGAGAAATTAGCGCCCTCACGACCGAAGGAGATTTATTTAGGGAAAAAGAAATTGGACGAGGTGGTTTGTAGTCCCGATATGAATTACATAATCTACCGATTGGAAGAGAGGATGGAACCGGAAGGAACGATCGTTCCCGATTACGTGACTCAAAGTGGCTTTACGAAAGATCTGAGTGCCCGGTCAAAAGTGGGTGGGAAACAACCAGCCTACTTTTCTTTTATCTATGATCGATTAAGAGACACGATTATCGAAATTGGCACAAATAGTATTCCCGGTATTTTAGAGAAACCGGCATTTTACCGGGATTATCATGCTGGACCGGAGGCATATGTTGATACGTTTGAAACGCCTAGAGCAGTTGCCATTTTGGGGCCAGTATTTAATTCGGATGGCAGTCACGCAGTGGTGATAATCCGGTCAGAGGACCATAAAGATCGATGGATTATGGAACTGGATCTGGATCAGGCTTCATTAAGTCTCATTGACCGTCAACATGACGATGCCTGGATCGGTGGTCCGGGGGTAGGCGGTTGGGGATTCAGCCGGGGCAATATCGGTTTTATCAGCAACCAAAAACTTTGGTTCCAATCAGAGGAGACCGGCTATTCACATCTTTACACATATGATTTTGAGACAAAACAGAAAGTGGGACTGACCGAGGGTGAATTTGAGATTCTCGACGCAAACTTATCCAGAGATAGAAGCACTTTTTTCATTTATAGTAATCGCGAGAATCCCTATGAAAATCACTTCTATCATTTTTCTATCAAGGATCGTCAATGGTTGAAAATTACGGATGAACCGGGTGATTACGCCGTGGAAATTTCGCCGGATGAAAAAAGATTAGCGGTGCTTTATTCTTACAGCAACCAGCCGACGGAACTATTTTGGATGTCAAATGAGCCCGGCGCCAGAATGCATCAAATAACCAGCAGTACCTCCGAAGCATTTAAATCTTATCCCTGGCGTGATCCATCAATTATTGAATTTAAAGCCAGAGATGGAGTGATGGTTCCGGCAAGAATTTATGAACCGGCACCTTCGCGGAAGAATGGAGCCGCTGTGATTTTTGTGCATGGTGCCGGATATTTACATAACGTACATAAATATTGGAGTAGTTATTATCGGGAGTATATGTTTCATAATTATCTGGCGGATCAGGGATATACCGTGCTGGATATCGATTACCGGGGCAGTGCCGGCTACGGCCGGGATTGGCGTACTGCGATTTACCGGTTTATGGGTGGAAAGGATCTCGATGATCAGGTTGACGGAGCAAAATTCCTGATAGAGCAAAAGAAAATTGATCCTGACCGGTTGGGTATCTACGGTGGATCCTATGGCGGTTTTATTACCCTCATGGCGCTATGTACTGCTCCAGGTACTTTTAAATGTGGTGCAGCCTTGCGCAGTGTCACAGACTGGGCACATTACAATCATGGTTACACGTCTAACATTTTGAATACTCCGGTGGAGGATAGCATCGCCTTTTACCGCAGTTCTCCGATTTATCATGCAAAAGGACTGCAAGGCAATTTATTAATGTTACACGGTATGGTGGATAGAAATGTACATTTCCAGGATGTCGTACGAATGTCGCAGCGATTTATTGAGTTGGGAAAAGAAAATTGGGAACTGGCAGTCTTCCCTATGGAGGATCATGGATTCATTGAACCGAGTAGTTGGGCAAATGAATACAGAAGGATTTTTCAGTTATTTGAGAAGCACTTAAGAAGTGATAAATAATTTATTTTGGTTTATTCCTCAGGTGACAGTAAACAGGATAGACAAATAGGTTTATTATGGTTTTTTCTACACTTTTCATTAAGTTGTAGAAATTAATATCACTTTAATAGTAATTGTCGATGCGACCTCTCAATTTTCTCTGGTTATGTTTTCTGCCACTCCTGACCGGAGCACAAACTTTTTCCACTGCGGTAACTGATTCAGTTGAAATATTAATAGATACCTGGGGAATACCCCACATTTATGCTAAGCATGAAGATGACTTATTCTTTGCCCAGGGATTTAATGCAGCCCGGGACCGTTTATTTCAGTTTGAGATCTGGCGGCGTCAAGCTACCGGCACGGTTGCAGAGATTTTAGGTTCACGGGAGCTTAAAAGAGATATTGGAACGCGGCTGTTTAAATTCCGGGGCAATCTGGATGAAGAGTTAAATCATTACCATCCCAAAGGCAAAATGATCATTTCGTCGTTTGTCGATGGGGTGAATGC
>JAGQWZ010000353.1 GCA_020436835.1 Saprospiraceae bacterium
AAGCCGATCTGGCTATATTTGAAGCGGGAATTTCTCGTCCTGACGAAATGAAAAACCTGGAGACCATCATCAAGCCTGATGTGGGTATTATGACCAATCTCGGTTCCGCCCACGCAGAGGGATTCATCGATGCAAAACAAAAGCTGGAAGAAAAACTAAACCTTTTTGATCATTGTCAGGCGGTGATCTGCTGTATGGATCAAGAGTTGGTTTTTGAGGCTATTCGGGCACGTAAATTTCCTTATTTCACCTGGTCATTCCATTCCGAAAATGCCGATTTAAAGGTAGCGTTGGTTGATCAAAATCGCACTGACAGCAGAATACAATATCATTTGAAAACCGGACCGTCGGGTACAATCGTTATTCCGTTTACCGACCCGGCATCGATTGAAAACGCAGTGCATTGTTTGGCTCTTATAAAATGGCTGAAACCAGATAAACCGGAACTGGATCTGGCTTTTCAAAATCTCCTGCCGGTCGCAATGCGATTAGAAGCACTGGAAGGCATCAATGGTTCTCTGGTGATTAATGATGTTTATAATGCGGACCTTGAATCTTTGGCAGTAGCAGTTGCATTTTCAACTTTTCAATCCTCTCAGAGAGCGAAGACAGCCATCTTGAGTGATATGAAACAACAGGGAAATGATCCCGATCTATACCAAAAAGTAGCCACTATTCTGGAACAATATGATTTTAAAAGACTTTTTGCAGTGGGTCCTGAGATCAGGAAAATTCAACCCTATCTGCATGGAGTGGAGACATTTTTTTTTCCGGATACCAAAACCCTTTTGGCGAGTCTGAAAGATCATCGATTTGGCGAAGAATTGATTCTGGTAAAGGGAGCCAGAGAGTTTGGTCTCGAAGAAGTAAGCGAATGGCTGAGTCTAAAAAAGCACCAAACGGTATTGGAAGTTAACCTGGCTGCACTTGCCCGGAATCTGAAAGTCTTGGAAGGATTTCTCACCAATTCCAAGATCAAGATGATGGCTATGGTTAAGGCTGCGGCCTATGGCAGTGGTGGTGTTGAAATCGCCCGTTTTCTCACCTCCCGCCATATTGACTATCTGGCGGTAGCCTATCTGGATGAAGGAGTTGAACTACGTAAAGCAGGTATCACTTTGCCGATCATGGTCTTGAATGCTGATATAAATGCCATCAATCGGATATTGGCCTACGATCTGGAACCGGAAATCTTTTCACTGGCTCAATTGAAACAGGTACTCCGGTATGCGAATCAATATGGAAAAAAGATCCCCATCCACCTTAAAGTGGAGACGGGAATGAATCGACTTGGCCTGGAAAGGCAGGAATTGGATGAAGTACTCGGGTTATTGGAGGATTCCCACAACGTTGAAGTTAAGAGTGTTTTTAGTCATCTTGCGGTCAGTGATGACGATCAGGAAAGGAGTTTTACGCATTCCCAAATTGAGCAGTTTAGGGAGTTTGCCGCTAAAATCTCTGACTCACTCGCGGTAAAGCCAATTTGGCATCTAGCCAATAGCAATGCCATCGTGCGATATCCGGAAGCTCAATTTGACATGGTGCGACTGGGCATTGGGATGTACGGCATTGGCATGCCCCGGCACTTGTCCCTTGAGCCGGTACATACCCTGAGGACTTTTGTTTCCCAGGTGAAGGTACTGCATGAAGGCGCCTCGATTGGGTATGGCAGGACGGAAAAAGTCAGAGGTACGATGGAAATTGCCACCATTGGAATCGGATATGCAGACGGATTGATACGAAAAGCGGGCAATCGTCGTTATGCAGTTGTCATAAACGGAAGGTATGCTCCTATTGTAGGAAATATCTGCATGGATATGACAATGATAGATGTTACAGGAATCGAGGATATAGAGATAGGTACAGAAGTAATAGTATTTGGAAAAGAACCCACCATCGATATGCTTGCTCAGGCTGCCGATACCATACCATATGAAGTTTTCACCAGTTTGTCAGCCCGGGTAAAGCGCATATATACCTATGAATAAATTGTATTTTTGTGACCCAGATTTTAAAATCTTTCTTTAAGATAACGTCAGGACTTATGAATCACTTAAAAAGACTACCATTGATAGCAATTATCCTGGTGGTAATTTGTGGTTTTTCTTTTGGCCAAGACCAAGTCATCTTTACCGTGGAAGATGAACCTGTTTACCTGGATGAATTTTTATACATCTATGAAAAAACAAACCGGGATAAGGCAGATTTTTCCAGAGCATCCGTAGAAGAGTATTTGGATTTGTACAAGAAATTCAAACTCAAAGTACATAAAGCAAGGGAGATGCAGTTGGATACCATACAATCACTTCAGGTTGAATTGGCGGGCTATCGAAAACAATTGGCAAATGCTTATCTATCGGATAAGGAAGTGCTGGAATCTCTTACCCGGGAAGCCTATGAGCGAATGCTGAAGGATGTCAGTTTTTCTCACATCCTCATAAAAGTCTCACCGAATGCCAATGCTGAGGAAGAAGACGCGGCTTATCAAAAAGCACTGAAAGTACTGGAGAGGTTGCGTAGCGGAGAGGATTTTACCCAGGTGGCCATTCAGGTATCAGACGACCAGAGTGTACGAAAAAATGAAGGTAGAGTAGGGTATATTACCGCAATGCTACCTGATGGTTTTTACGATCTTGAAACAGCCATCTACACGTTGACACCGCGCACGTATTCACGTCCGATTCGTTCAAAGCTGGGATTTCATATTGTAAGAACAGATGGAGAGCGGGATGCAAGAGGGGAGATAGAAGTGGCTCAAATACTGGTTCGCAATCGAGCTAATCGGGATTCCAAGAGTAGGATAGATAGCATATACAGCCAACTTGAAGGCGGGGCCGATTTTGCTGAGTTGGCCAGAAAATATTCCGATGACAAAAATACAGCCGCTCAGGGAGGTTATTTAGGATTCTTTGGGATCAACAAATATGAGTCAATTTTCGAGAACACCGCCTTTCGATTACGAGAAGATGGAGATTACAGCCGACCCGTACGTTCCAGTATCGGGTGGCATATCATTAAAAGGATAAGCCATAAACCTATTCCACCCTATCAGGAAATACGGCGTACGCTGGAGACAAAAGTAAAAGCTGATTCCAGGTATACTGTTGCGGAGCGCGCTATGTTGTCAAAGATCAAGGAAGAAAACAACTACCAAGAAGCAAATTGGGATCGTTCCCGTTTACTTAAGGAGATAGGTGAAGACTATCTGGATTACCGTTGGAAGGCTCCCAAAGCCTACGACAATCAGACAATGTTTTCCATCGGAGGGGAGGACGTAAAAGTGAGTGATTTTCTGGCTTTCCTGACGAAAAATGCGGCTTCAAGACTGAGGATAAATCGTGCGATGTCGGCACAACAGGCATTGGATCAACTCTATTCTGAATTTGAAGAGAGTGAACTGAAAGCTTATGAAGAATCCCAGTTGGAAGTTAAATACCCTGAATTTAAAGCATTGATGCGCGAGTACTCTGAAGGTATCCTGCTTTTTGAAGCCACGAAAATGAAGGTTTGGGACCGGGCTTCGGAAGATTCTGCCGGGTTAAAAAATTACTACAAAGATCATGAAGGTCAATATTTATGGCCGGAAAGAGCACTTGTGGAAACAATCACAATCAACAGCACTGACGATGCTGTTCTTCAGAATATACTAAAGCAGATTCCTAAGAAATCGGGCTCTAAATTGTTGAAGAAATTCAATAAGAAGGCAGAGGTGGTCAAATCGCAGACCGTTTTACGGGACAAGGAGGAGTTGTCTCCGGACCTCACCTGGTCGAAAAACTCCATGACCCCACTTTCAAAGGATCCTGAAAAGGGAGTGACTACCTTGCAAAGAGTCGTTGAAATCGTGGCTCCACAACCTAAGAGCCTTGATGAGGCCAGAGGATATGTCATTGCTGATTATCAGGATTATCTGGAAAAACAATGGGTAAATGACCTGATGAAGGAATTTGAGGTGAAGGTAAATCAGGACGTGGTTGATTCGATTGTAAAACCCTAGTAGATAAACCCACATATTTCTTTGGATAATTGTAATATGTTTTTGCGATCTCCCATTATGAAAATGCTCGCTGTAGCTCAGGCTACATCTGTGCTTTTCTTCTCGGATCTCAGCAGAAATCTTATTAAATTATCTCACAGTAGCTTATGGGTGAATCCACTATTTATGCTCCGTTGTTTTCAGCACTGTGTATTATGGCTTCTATTGAGTTGGGCATTACTTTCTTGTGAATTTGCACCGGGTGATGAAGATCCAATGATGGCACAGGTTTTTGACAAAAAGCTGTTTGCCTCGGAGGTAAATTCGGTCGTTCCCGAGACCATGGATTCGACCGACCGGATTCTCGCCAGAAATGCCTACGTAGACCGGTGGATTAAGGAAAATGTCATGCTCCACGAAGCGGAAAAGAATATTCCGGCAGACCTGCAAATAGATAAATTGGTCAAGGATTACCAGGCCTCGCTGATCATGCTGCAATATGAAAAATCAGTGGTGGAAAGTTTGCTGGATACGGTGATCAGTGATGCAGAACTGGAAGCTTACTACGATGCAAATAAATCGCAGTATCAATTAGAGTCCACGATCGTTCGTTGCCATTTAATCAAATTTCCCCGGAGTCTGGACGATAAGACTTTGAAAAAGATCGATAGCAGTTGGAAGGGTAATAAGGATTCCGATTTCAGGGATCTTGTATCTTTGAGCACTACTTTTGCAGAGACCTATTACTTGAGTGATAGCATCTGGTACAAATTGGACGTCATTAGTCAGGAAATGCCGAAGGGGTCTATCAGTTTGAATGCAATTCGTAACAACAAGGTTTTTCAGCTGACGAATGATGACTATTATTATTTTCTTAAAATACTGGATGTGAAAGACAAAACGGAGATTGCTCCGTTAGCATTCATACAGGAACAGGCTTCAAGAGTGATTTTGCATAAACGAAAAATTGCATTGCTGGAAAAACTCAGAGAAGATCTTTATCAACGGGCAGTATCCAGAAATAATATTAAAATTTTCACCCAATGAGACAGTGGTTATTTTGCGTGCTGGCATTTGCTCCCGCAATGGTGCTTTGTCAATCTCAGATCATCGACAAGGTTGTTGCTACCGTGGGAGATGAAATTATCCTTTTATCCGATGTAGAAGAGCAATACAATTATGATAAGGAGCGATTGGCCTTATCATCAGAAGAATCCAAATGCGGTATTCTGGAGGGCTTGATGGTGCAAAAACTATTGGTAAATCAAGCAAAATTAGACAGTGTAATCGTCGAGGATGATCAGGTCGAACAACAACTTGATCAACGGATTGACTATATCCTGAGTTTGATGAATAATGATATTTCACAGTTTGAGGAGTATTACGAGAAAACGGTTGCCCAGGTGAGAAACGAAATGCGGGAAGATCTTCGAAACCAACTTACCGCACAGACCATGCAGGAGAAAGTGATTGAAAACACGACTATAACCCCATCAGAAGTAGCGGCATATTATAAGCGCATTCCAGAAGATAGTCTACCTTACTTTAGCTCAGAAGTAGAGATCGGTGAAGTTGTTGTTTATCCAAAAGTGAGTCCGGAGGAAAGAGAGAAAGCAATTGACCGTCTTGAATCATTGAGAGAAAGAGTATTGGCTGGTGAGAATTTTGCCGAGTTGGCCAGAAAATTTTCCGATGATCCCGGATCCGCGAGGGTAGGGGGTGATCTGGGGTTACAAAAGCGAGGTACTTTTGTACCCGAATTTGAAGCAGCTGCATACAATCTGACCGAGGGAGAATTGTCAGATATTGTAGAATCGCCATTTGGATTTCATTTGATTGAGTTGATCAAACGGAGAGGAAATCTTATTCATACCCGGCACATTCTGATCAAAGCAGCCATAAATCAGGAAGATCTTGATGCTGCCAGGAATAAACTGGATTCGATCCGCACCGTTTTCCTTAAAGATTCAATGTCCTTCGAAGAGCTCGTAAAAACGTACTCTGACGAAGATGAGCAAAGCTATAATAACGGGGGCAGGGTGGTCAATCCCCTGACCGGCAACACATTCTTCGAAACTGCCGACCTGGATGCGGATATCTTTTTTGCCATCGATACCCTGCAGGTCGGGGATGTCACCAAACCACTTGAGTTCAAAAAACCAACGGGAGAAATTGGCTATCGTATAGTCTTACTTATGTCCAGGACAGATCCACATCAGGCTAATCTACAACAGGACTATACCAAAGTAAAGAAAGCAGCGATTGAAGAACGAAAGGTCGAGTACTTTGACCGTTGGTTGCAGGAGAAAATGTCGACAACCTTTGTAGACGTTGATCCGGTGTGGTTGTCGAAATGTGATAATTTGAAAAAATGGGCCAGAATGACCCGTCCCTGATTGCCTCCTGATCTACATTTCGCCTAATTCCGTCTGCGGTCCTTTATCTTCCTTTTCTTTCTCCATAGCTTTTGTGGCCTCTTCCACATCCTTTGTGGCTTTTTCGAGGTCCTTTAGTTGTTTTTGACGGCGCCTTGCTCTGCGGCTGTGGCCCTCTGATTTCTCCGCAGCTGGAGTTTCAATCTCTTCTTTTTTCTTATTCGGATCAAATGGCTTTTCACTAAAGGTTAGCTGCCTTTTTTCAGTATCAATATATATCGTCTCACCGGCTGAAAATGCTCCGGACAGGACCTGTTTGGCGAGCTCATTTACCAGTTCCTTCTCAATTACCCTTTTTAGTGGCCTGGCTCCAAACAAAGGATCATATCCCAGGTCTGCCAGAAGATCAAGGGCTGGCTCACTCAATTGGATCTTTAATTCCTGGTACTGAAGGTTTTTCTGCACTTTCTTAAGAAGCAGCTTGGCAATTTGTTTTATTTCATTACGAGTCAGGGGCAGAAACATGATCCGTTCGTCGATCCGGTTTATAAACTCCGGGCGAAGCTGCTCTTTGAGCAGATTGAAAACTTCATCCTTGGTAGCTTCGATGATTTCTTCCCGGTGTTCTTCACCCACTTCTTCCAGATCTTCGAAGTTCTCCAGGATGACATCCGAACCCATATTGGAGGTCATTATGATGATGGTGTTTTTAAAATTTGCTTCTCTACCCTTGTTGTCGGTAAGCCTGCCGTCATCTAAAACCTGGAGTAGAATGTTGAAAGTATCCGGATGTGCTTTTTCGATCTCATCTAACAGAACAATGCTATATGGTCTTCGTCTAACGGCCTCGGTAAGTTGGCCTCCCTCATCATAACCTACATATCCGGGAGGAGCACCGACTAATCGGGAAACGGCATGTTTCTCCTGATACTCGCTCATATCAATTCGGGTAATGGCTTTCTCATCATTAAAAAGTACAGCCGCTAAAGTCTTTGCCAATTCCGTCTTGCCAACTCCCGTAGGACCAAGGAATATGAATGAACCAATCGGTTTTTTCGGATCCTGCAATCCAGCCCGGCTCCGGCGTACGGCATCACTGACTGCTCTTACTGCTTCATGTTGTCCAATCAGGGTTTTTCCGATCTCGTCCTCCAATCGCAGCAGTTTGGTTTTTTCACTTTGCATCATTTTCTGCACCGGTATACCAGTCCACCTGGAAACGACTTCCGCAATATCTGCTGCCGTCACTTCCTCATTGGTAAAACGCCGTTCTGCCGGAATTTCCTGCAGCTTATCCTCGGCTTCCGCAAGCAGTTTCTCCTGCTCCTTAATCTTGCCATAACGGATTTTAGCCACTTCTTCGTAATTGCTTTCCCGTTCGGCTTTGGTAGCATCCTGTTCCAATTCTTCGATCGTGGTACGGATGTTTTGAATCGTATCGACCACTTTCTTTTCATTCTCCCAGCTGGCTCGCACTTCGCCCAGCTTTTCCCTAGTATTGGCAATCTGTTCATTCAGATCGTTCAGGGCTTTATCATTATTTTCCCGTTTGATCACCTCCCTTTCGATCTCTAATTGCCGCAATTTTCGCTCGACCTCATCAATTTCTTCCGGCACTGAATCCAACTCAAGTCTCAGTTTGGCAGCTGCCTCATCGATCAGGTCGAGAGCCTTATCCGGGAGTTTCCTTTCTGTGATGTAACGGTGAGATAATTCAGCGGCGGCAATCAGTGCTTCATCCAGAATTTCGATCTTATGATAGATCTCATATTTCTCCTGTATACCTCTAAGGATAGAGATGGTATCTTCTATCGAAGGCTCATCAATGTACACGGTCTGGAACCTTCTCACTAAGGCCTTATCCTTTTCAAAGTATTTCTGATATTCATCAGCAGTGGTGGCTCCAATGACCCTCAACTCGCCTCTTGCCAAAGCAGGTTTGAGAATATTGGCAGCATCCATTCCACCCTGGCCACCTCCTGCACCAATCAGCGTATGGATCTCATCGATGAATAGAATGACATTTCCATCAGAGGCACTGACCTCTTTGATGACCGCCTTTATCCGTTCTTCAAATTCACCTTTGTACTTTGCTCCGGCCACCAAAGCGGCAAGATCAAGTACATAAATTCCCTTGGTTCGCAGATTTTCGGGTACATCCTGCTTGACAATTCGCCAGGCAATTCCCTCCACGATGGCCGTCTTTCCGACTCCAGCATCCCCCACGAGGATAGGGTTATTCTTCTTGCGGCGAGAAAGTATATGCATCATCCGCCTGATTTCTTCATCTCTTCCAATGATCGGATCCAGCTTTCCAGACTCAGCCCGTTCGTTGAGATTAATGGCATACTTTTTTAAGGCATTGTACTGATCATCCGTTTGTTGATCGACCACCTTACGCCCCTTTCGCAGTTCTTTGATCGCTGCCATCATCACTTTTTCGGTCGCACCCATCTCCTTGAGAAGCAATGCCCCCCGACTCTTTCCCTTAATAATACCTAAGAGGATCAGTTCAACAGAAATGTATTCGTCACCAAAATTTGAAAGCATCTTTTTAGCTTCGGACAATGCCTGGTTTGCATCATTGGTAAGGTATTGTTTTTCGGTACCTTCCACCCGGGGATACTTTTTTACTTCATCAGAAAGTTTTGCCTTCAAAGTAGTGGGATCAATATCCATTTTATTCAGAATGAACTCAGCCAGTTGTTCATCTGTCTGCAAGATGGATAATAGTAAATGTGTAGTATCAACCTGTTGTTGTTCCAGGCTGCCTGCTATCTGTTGGCCTTTGTATATAGCTTCTTGCGCTTTTATCGTAAAATTGTCGTACGTCATTCTAAATAACTTCTTCTGGTTTATTTCGCATATCCCTCCAAAGATAAGTCAATGCTGTAAAAGCGGAGCGGGATCTTAATTTGTCGTTAAATACTGCTAAGATTTTGTCAAAACCTGGGTTAGAGCCTAATCTATAACAAACCTTTTCACTAGAAAAATTGTCTATTTCTATAAGGAAAATCCAGCCTGAACAGTTCATCGGAAAAAAGATTCAACCGTTTGATTAAGAGTGCTCTACAGCGAAAAATCAGGAGGACTAACATTTAAGAATCTTTTAACCAGCTGGATATAATTTTTATAACTTCAAATAGAGTTTAAAAGACTCAGATTCAAATATAATACCCAGATGAAAAGCATGCGAGTCCTTTTTTTAATGACCCTCACCGCACTATTTTTAAGTAATCAGGCCTTCGCTCAGTATTTTGGTCAGAATAAACCGAGATATACCAACTTTGATTTCAAAGTGGTGCACAGCCCCCATTTTGAGGTATATCATTATTTGCGCGATCGATCCGAGTTGACAAAGGTCATGCAGTGGGCAGAAGTCTGGTACAGGCTCCATGAGCGGGTTTTACACGATACCTTTACCGAGAAAAACCCACTGGTTTTATATAATAATCATGCTGATTTCCAACAGACCAGTGCTATCTCCGGAAGTATCGGTGTAGCCACCGGTGGGGTTACCGAAGGTTTGAAAAACCGGGTGGTCATGCCTTTGACCATGTCTAATCAACAATCTTTTCATGTCCTTGGACATGAATTGGTGCATGCATTCCAGTTTCACATGTTGCTGTCCGGGGACTCTACCGGCTTGAAATCCTTATCCAACTTGCCGTTATGGATGGTGGAGGGACTGGCTGAGTATATGTCAATCGGACGGGTGGATGCGCACACTGCAATGTGGATGCGAAATGCAGTACTCTCGGAAGACGTACCCAGTCTTAAAGATCTATCTATTAATCCCCGCTATTTCCCTTATCGTTATGGCCAGGCTTTTTGGTCATTTCTGACAGGATTATATGGAGACGATATAATAAAGCCATTTTTTGTTGCAACTGCCAAGTATGGGGTCGAGAACTCATCAAAAATGATCCTGGGTATCAGCCTGGAGGACCTGTCGGAAATGTGGAAAGAATCACTCATCAACTATTATGAACCCCTTTTCAAAGGAAAGAAAGAACATCCGGAAGGACGTACCTTCCTGTCCGAGGAAAATTCGGGTCAGCTCAACGTCGCTCCGGCCATTAGTCCGAATGGTCGTTATGTGATCTATCTATCAGAGAAAAGTATTTTTTCAACGGATCTCTATCTCGCTGATGTCCGCACCGGGAAGATAATGCGTAAAGTGTATAGTCAGACCCGAAGTGGAAATATAGACCATTTGAACTATCTGGAGTCAGCCGGAACCTGGTCACCGGATAGTAAACAATTTGCTTTTGTCGTGTTTAGCAAGGGACGTAACCGCCTGGTAATTACGGATGCACTCAGCGGAAAAGTTGTAGATGAATTTCCCCTTAAAAACGTTCCTGCTTTTAGTAATCCTACCTGGTCTCCGGATGGGAGGACGATCATCGTTAATGGCCTGGTAGATGGGCAGCCTGACTTATTTGAAATAAATCTCCGGTCTCATAACACCCAACAACTAACCAATGATGATTTTGCGGAAATGCAGCCTACCTTTTCCTATGATGGCAAGCGAATCGCCTTCGTTACTGACCGGGTGAGTGTAGCTGAGGGTCGTACCAATGGTGCCTGGAAATTCAATCTGGCAACCATGGACCTGGAAAGTAGAGAAATCACCAACCTGGACATTTTTCCAGGTGCTGATAACATGAATCCGGTGTGGGACGAAAATAATAACCTCTATTTCGTATCGGACCGGGATGGTTTCCGGAATATCTACCAGTACAAAATGGATTCCATGAAAATCATTCAATTGACTGACATTATCACCGGAGTATCCGGAATCACAAAATTTACTCCTGCGATCTCAGTGTCTAAAAACGGTAGTAATCTCTTGTATACCCACTATCTGGGGAATAGTTACAATGTGCAGAAAGCCATACCGGAGAAGATGGACCAAAATGTGGTCGATCCTCATGAAGTAGATTTTACTGCTGCCGTGCTGCCACCCGGTACGAGAGATGGCAAAGACGTCGTCAATAAAGCGCTAGAACATATAGATAAGATTGGGACAATCGGAAGTGATGATCTCAAGAACCAAAAATACAAACCTAAGTTCAAGCTTGACTATGTCGGTGGTGGCGGTGGTGTAGGCGTGGGTACCAGTAATACGTTTGGTACCCGGACAGGTTTGGTTGGAGGCATTGATATGGTCTTTAGCGATGTATTGGGATATAATCAGATCTATTCCAGCCTGGCGATGAACGGGGAGATCTATGATTTCGGAGGGCAGGTTTTGTATATGAATACGCGGAAGAAAATCGGATATGGGGCATCATTGGCCCATATTCCCTATCGATATAGTTACGTGGACCCGTCTGATTATTTTGGTAGAATTGAGCAGGTAGAAACCGGACAGGGCAATATTACAGCAGTAAACTATCCGTACACCACGGTGCGCTACTTCGTAGATGCAATCTCCGGACTGACCCAGTATTCTTTTTCTCGTACCATGCGCCTGGAGGGCAATATCGGATACACCCATTATGGATTACGGGCGGATCAATATAATCGGTACTATGCAGCGATTCCAGCTGGAGGTGATCAGTATTATGCCGGCCCATATCTGGGAGAAGACCGCGAAAAACTGGAGACAGCTCCTGGTTTCGGTTTGTATAGTGCAGGTATCGCCTGGGTGGGTGACAATTCCAGCTTTGGACTGACCTCCCCGTTGCAAGGGTATCGTTACCGGGTTGGATTTGATCAATTTACTGGTGACTACAATTATCGAACATTACTGATCGATGCCCGGAAATATTTCTGGTTTGACAAATTTAATTTTAGCATACGGGGGTTGCATTACGGACGATATGGTCGAGATGCCGATGTGAGAAGTCTGGGCTCGATTTACATCATCGATCCCACACTGGTGAGAGGCTATAATAATGTTTCGGTAGCGGATCTGGATACCTTTGGACTAACCCAATCGGACATTCAGGGCTCAAAGATTGCTGTTGCCAATGCAGAAATTCGGTTGCCCTTTACCGGACCTGCACGATTATCCCTGATCAAATCAGGGGTGCTTCTGACTGATCTTGTCGCATTTTTTGACGTAGGTATGGCTTGGAAAAATGTCTCAGATGGAGGTTCGTTTGATCCAAAACCTATCATGAGTACCGGGGTATCGTTGAGAGTCAATCTGTTTGGAGCTTTCGTTCTGGAACCATATTTGGCCAAACCGCTGCAAAGTACCTCCGGTTGGACATTCGGACTCAATTTTGTGCCAGGGTGGTAATTGTAGCCCTTAAAAAATTAGGGTTCTCATATAACTATTTTTCGAGCAAAAGCGTTTTAGACCCGGATCATTATTTTATTAAACCGGGTCACATGACCGACCCACAAACTTAAGTATCAAAATGACTAAATCGATGGTAAATGCCATATATACTATGGCACTCATGCTAACACTAAGCTTTCTGGTAGCTTGTGGCGGCAATCAATCTGCCGAAAGTACGATGCAAGACAATGCAGAAGAGGTCTCCATGCAAATGCAGGAAGAGGTCAATGCAATTAAAGATGAATTGAGCAAGGCTCAGATGAATCTCAATGACCAGCTGGCAAAAATTGATGAAAAAATGGCATCAGCTGATGACGAGACCAAGATGAAATTGGAAGAAGTAAAAATGAAGTTGGAAAAAGAATCTGAAAAATTAAACAATCAGATGGCTGCCTTGAATGGAGATCTTGAAGATGGTTGGGAAGAAGTCAAAACCGAATCCCAACAATTGGTAAAGAATATTGAAAATTCAATTAAGGCCCTGGAAATCGATATGTAATTCGATTAATGGTTGATAAAAATGGAAATCCTCATCCTGTCATCAGGTTGGGGATTTTTTATTTGGCCCAGTTCTTTATTTGTTAAAGATTTGGTTTTTCTTGCAATTTTAACATTTGCCAGATATTAAGTTTAACTAATCCACGTTTATAGTTCATATTCTTTTCTACGAACAACTCCTCTTTTATTTTTTTTGAACACATCTCTTGACTTCACAGTCAACACATTACTCCTCTACAGGTGTAATTGACCAGTGGCACGGAATTACTATTTTAATTATATAACCTAAACAACTTTTTTGATTATGAAACACGTAATGGTAGCCCTTCTTTTGGTGTTGGGCGTATTCACAATCCAGGCTCAGGGAATTTTAGAGCAGGCTGAAGCAAATTCGGAATTAAGTACTTTCGTATCTGCATGCAAAGCAGCTAATTTGGAGACAGTTCTCAGCGACGGTAGCGAGTATACCGTTTTTGCTCCTTCCAATGATGCATTTGCAGCATTACCTCAGGGTACGCTGGAATCCTTGCTGATGCCGGAAAACAAAGATCAGCTTGTACAGATATTGTCTTACCATATCATTCCGGGTAAAGTGATGTCTGATGAAGTTAATGAAGGCAAAGCACCAACCGTGCAGGGAGAAGAGATTGACGTAACTGCATCTGACGAGACCGTAAAAGTCAACGGTGCTACGGTAACCACTGCTGATATTGAAGCTTCTAACGGCGTAATTCATGTGATTGATCAGGTCGTTATGCCACCCTCACAATTGAAAAATTAATTTTCCGTCCTGAAATATGTAGCTTGGGAGGGAATATATATTCCCTCCCTCTCTTTTTCTCACAAATTCTAGAAATTAACTATACCAGAAGCTATTACACGGTTATAAAAAATATCCATATCCCGGTTTTTGAAGCAGTAGAGTTTTCTTACGTTCTGTATATACTTTTTCGATACAAGTAATAGGTGCCAGAGTGTTTTATCGAATAAGTGGATATGGTTATATTGATCAGTGGCGGAGTCCTTTCCAGCCACTGTTTTTTTATTGTTTCTTGATTGAGATCTGAATCAGCTCTAACAAATAATCATGCTCTCTGTTTTTCTCAGTTTGTCTTTTGCTTTAATACTATTATTTTGAGGTCTAATAGAATTTCAGATGAAGTATTTCACTTACGACAATGGAGAAAAAATGCCGCTTCTGGGTCTGGGAACCTGGAAAAGTGATAACCGGGAGGCTTATTATGCGGTTCGCGAAGCTATTGAAATCGGATACCGCCATTTTGACTGTGCTGCCCGGTATGAGAATGAACCGGAAATCGGTGAGGCAATAGCTGATGCCATCAAGGATGGGGATGTGAAGAGGGAAGAGCTTTGGATCACCTCCAAGCTTTGGAATAACGCCCATCTTCCCGATGCAATCCAACCGGCATTGGAAAAGACTTTGCAGGACCTTCGCATTGACTATATCGATCTCTATTTGATGCACTGGCCCGTAGCCCTGCGACCGGATATTGAATTTCCGGCGAAGGGTGATGAATTTCTCAGCCTGGAAGAGATACCGTTGATCGAGACCTGGAAGGGTATGGAACCCTTGAAGGACCAGGGACTCTGCAAGCATCTTGGAGTCTCTAATTTCAATGTTCCTAAGATTCAGGCATTAATGGATCAGGGTGGAATGAAACCGGAATGTAATCAGGTTGAATCGCACCCCTTTCTCCAACAGAAGGCAATACTGGATTTCTGTCTTAGTAATAAAATTGCTATGACTGCCTATTCACCAATCGGATCATTGGACCGACCCGCCAGGGTCAGAAAAGGTGAAGATCCAAGTCTCTTAAAACATCCGGTCATTAGTAAAACAGCGAATGAATTGGGATGTACCAGTGGCCAGGTTTTAATTGCCTGGGCCATGCAGCGGGGCAGTGCCGTCATCCCTAAATCGAGTAATCCGGGACGACTCCGGGAAAATTTTGCTGCAACTGAAGTACGCTTATCGAAAGAGCAAATGGAAGAGGTCGAAACCATGGACCGGGGCTTTCGGTTTATCGACGGCACCATTTGGACTATAGAGGGATCCCCCTATACACTTGAACAGCTTTGGCTCCGGTAGAACTCTGCTATAGCGCTTCTGATCTAAGTGAAAAAGTTACCTTTAAACGGACCAGATGTTAGATTGATGATTAGACCGGTTTATCTGACTACTTTTTTTATGTTGTTCTTCATTCAGATTGGCTGTGATGAAAACGGCAGCCGTGAAGATGATCAGTCATTTCCGGTGCCGACCGAACCTGAAACCGACAGTGGATGGCATTGGGATACAACCCTAACGGAAACGGTCTATTACGACAAAGTATTGGGAATGATCCTTGGTTCGGCTATCGGCGATGCAATGGGTGCTCCCACGGAAATGTGGCACCGCGATAGAATTGTCAGTCAACTAGGGTATGTCGATAGTCCGGATGCAGTGATTAGGGAGGGATCACCCGAAGGGCCCTGGGCATATAATCTTCCAGCCGGGGGAACGACTGATGACACCCGTTGGAAGTACCTTGTTACAGGGTTTATGGATAGCCAGGACCTGACTCAGTTAAGTGCAAAGGACTTTGCAAAGTATATAATTGATATCTACCTTTCGGAGAAGTCAGATATCCGTCAGGACAATACATTTTCCCCGGAGGAGGTAGAAACCCAGGTAAGACATATGACCTGGCTTCAGGAATGGGCTAAAGTCGCAAAGCCCTACCTCGATAATGATATAGATGCCTACCGGGACGCGGTAAACCGATTCTATGGAGGGGAAATGGCTTGTGCTGGTATGTTATATGCTCCCGGCATTGGAGCTTATTATCCGGGTAATCCCGCGAAGGCATATCAGGAAAGTTTTGATCTCAGTCTTTTTGATCTGGGATATGCCAGGGATATCACCGGCTTGACCGCCGCATATGTTGCCAAGGCGATGGAGCCGGAAATCGCCATAGAAGAGATCGGAGCAATTACCCGTACCGTCGATCCGGAACAGTACTTTGAGAGCCGGCTAGTGGGGAGAATCGCAAATCGTATCTATGAGGAAGCCCGGCAGATTTCTTACGATGCCAGGGATGCACAATTTGATGATTTGCAATCGTATCGTATTCCAAAGAACTATCCCTATACGAAACTGTACTATGCACAGACGCAGAAAGCCTATTCACTGCTGGATGATCGACTTCAGGATATCCCTTTTCATGCCGGTGAAATTCATTTAATTAATCTTACCGCCTTAGAATTTTGTGAAGGTGATTTTAAAAAGACGATTGAATTTGTGGTAAATTATGGTCGGGACAACGATACGGTGGCCGCAGTAACCGGGGCGATTATGGGTGCATACCTCGGTGCGAAAAATTTGCCTTCGGACTGGAAAAAAATAATAGAAAAAACAAATAAGGAAATTGTGGGAATTAATTTGGAAAAAATTGCTAGGGAAATAACTGCCAAAGCATTTAAAGGAAATAACTGACTTAAGATAATTGCTAAATCATATTAATGATGCAAAATATTTTTCTGTTTTTCTGTTTTTGCTCTCTTACTACTTTGCAGGCACAGAATGACTCGTATTTAAAACAATTCAAGCTTCACGTCATAAACATACAATCGATTTTTAGTTCTTGTGTCGTTTTTGATGTCGACCAGGATGGTGATCTGGACATCGTTTCCGGCGCTTTTTGGTATGAGGCTCCCAACTGGAATAAGCACTTTGTGGCAGATGTCGACGTAATCAATGGTCGTCCCGATGGATACTCTCATTTACCTATGGATATAAATCGAGATGGGTGGACAGATATTTTGCATTGTAACTTTCGCAGTAAATCTATTTATTGGCTGGAACATCCCGGATCATCCCTGGGCGAATGGCAAAAACATATTGTAGAAGAACCCGGGCCAATGGAAACCGGAAGGTTGTATGACATAAATCAGGATGGTCAAATGGATGTGTTGCCAAATGGTTGGTATTTTAACGCCTGGTACGAGTTGGCACCAGCTGGATCGGGTGACGAGGCAAGATTCATCCGGCATGAAATCGGCGAAGAAGGTGCCGGCCATGGTAATGGATTTGGAGACCTCAATGGAGATGGGCGAGGTGACTATGTAGGTATTAATGGCTGGTACGAAGCATCAGCAGATCCGGAAAAGGAACCCTGGATCTGGCATCCCGATTTTGAGTTGGGCCGGACTTCCATTCCAATCATTGTGGCGGATGTTGACTTAGATGGCGATGCCGATCTTATCTATGCCCAGGGTCATGACTACGGTATTTATTGGGAAGAACAGCTAAGTAATACCAATGGAAAGATAGAGTGGAACAAGCACTTGATCGATAGTACCTGGTCTCAGGGTCATAGCCCGCTCTGGGTCGATCTCGATAATAATGGAGTAATGGAATTTGTAGATGGAAAACGTTTCTGGTCTCATGAAGGTCGAGATCCAGGGGCCAGAGACCCTCTGGTCATCTACAGTTATGAGTACAATGAGACAAAAAAAGACTTCATCCGGAGAGTGATTCAGGAGAATGGACCTGCTGGTTTCGGTTTGGATCCGAAAGCAGTGGATATCGATCAGGACGGTGATATGGATCTTGTACTCCCAGGCCGAAGTGGTTTATACTGGTATGAAAATTTATTAATTCAGCCGGAAAAATAGATGAATTGGTAGGCTATTTTTGCTTTCCGGATCGTGATGTCTTATCTTAATCAAAAAGATTAAAACATGGGATTTATTGTTTGGTTATTAATTGGTTTGGCTGCTGGTGCGGTAGCAAAACAGATTACACCGCAGGAGGAAAAACCCGGATGGGTATCCAGCCTGATAATTGGAATAGCTGGTGCCTTACTGGGAGGATTTGTGTTTGGCATTGTTGGGATTAAAGCGACCAGCCTGGTGGGAAGTTTTATTTTTGCTTTGGTTGGATCTGTCATTTTTTTATTCCTCTATCATCGATATTTAAAGGACAAAATCGATCTGGGCATTTAGTGTTCTAACCTCAGGATATTTTACAGCCTTTTTTTAAAAGTCAATGGAGTGGGATGGTATGTGTCTCAGTCTGTATTCGATTCCATGCCGGAATAATAGATATATAAATCCCGAGCTTTAATCCGCCCAGATTTATACCTATTTGTGATTTAACCTCCAGGCTATTAATTTCCATTAGAACCAACTAAAAAGCCAGATCGTTAACATGCCCCAGGTCGTCCCGGTAACCATACTGAGGATTGCCAAAATCACCGCATAAGGCATCCACTCCTCATTATAGGCTGCAGTCACCGCCGGGGCGGTCGAGATGCCACCCACGTTTGCCATACTACCGATTGGGATCCAGGCAAAATGAAGTTTCATTAAAATTGCGCCAGCGAACATAACCAGGAAATGGATCAGAATCCAAATGACAGCAAATACTATGATACCGGGAGGAAGGTTAAAGGTCTCGAAATTAAGTTTTAGTCCAAGAATTGCCATGATGGTTATGATCAGGTAGCCCCCAATTTTTAAAGAAAAAGCATGATTCCAGTGTCGTATAAAATTTCCCAATAGCAGTCCGGTTAAAGATAATATCAGAATCTTGGCAAGAAAGTTACCAATCCAAAAATAGCTTGAGACCACAACCAACACACAGATGATTGCCGTTATCCAAAGCCATTTTTGTGTATTGGCTGAGATCTCTATCTCGTCTGGCACAAAATCAGGTACCTCATCATTTATTTTAAACCACCGATTCCAAAAGTCACTCTTCTTGATAAACTGAAACATCATTAATGTCCAAATATTGACCAGAATATTATCCATGACCAGGATGGTAATAAATAGCTGATCAGGGCAATCAACCAATTCTTTTAAAACCAACTGACTGGTGCTACCGCCAATCCAGCTACCCACAATAGGAACCATACCTTTCCAGTATTCTTCATGGATCATTAAATCGAATATGGGGGCATATCCAAACTTAGTGATCCAAACCATGATTACAGGTGCAATGGCTACCGACAGGGAACCCAGGGCAAAAAGTAGGATCGGACGAATGCCAATAATGCGTAATTGTTTGAAAGAGAGTGCACTCATCACCGTAAGGATTGCCATGGGCATGATGAGATCCCGGCTCCAGGAATGCAATTCAATCCGTGACAGATCCAATCCGGAAAAACGGGTGATCACGGCTGGAATTACATAGGCGAACAATATCGCCGGAAACCAATCCAAAACGACTTTGATGATTTTAGTGTCCTGCCGTTCTAACCATTTAACCAGAAAAACGGTAAGGCCAGTAATTAAGATTCCGTAGTAAAGCATCAAAATATGACTGGAAAATTACGTGACCATCAAATTATTGGATTAAATATCCTCCTCCGCTTGTTTTGCCTCCATCCTTCGGATTCTCCATCTGGCCCTGCGTACTTCGGGAGATTGAATACTGGGGGAATCATTTCCAAAACTTTGCCTGATGTACGTGAGTACCTGGGCAATTTGTTCATCTTCCAGGTAGTCAAACGGGGGCATAACCCCTTCAAAAGATTGGCCGTTTACGGTGATTTCACCTTCTCGGCCCTTCAGCAATAGATTTATAAGCCAGTTAGGATCTCCATTAACATACTCGGAATTATTTAGTGGTGGGTAGCGGGTACCGTCTCCTTTGCCATCAGCAACATGACATGCACCACAATAAATGCTGTATAATTTCTCCCCGGCCTTGGCTCTTCCCCGGTCCAGATTGTCAAGTTTCTCATCGGGATCTTTAATGTGTGGCAATTGCTTGTGCTTCTCCATTTCCATAAGCTGGGAATTACCAAAATTTTCCCGGTCACCTTTGAACATAATCCGCCATATTTTACCTTTTTCACTTTCGTTTATGTAAAGAGAGCCATCTGGTCCCTCCGCTAATCCCATCGGTCGATAGTGTGCATCACTGGTGTTCACAATCGTATCGACACCGGCAAATCCGTCGGCAAAGACCTCCCAGGGTCCGGAGGGTCTACCTTGTTTAAAGGGTACAAAGGCAATGAAGTAACCACCTTGGGGATAAGGGGCTCTGATCGTCGATCCGTGAAAGGCGATAAAGGCCCCGTTACGATATCGTTCGGGAAATTGATCTCCACGGTAGAAGAGCAAATCATTTGGAGCAAAATGACCAGGGAATCCGACTAGTGGTTGCTCGTAGTCAAGAGGACTTCCCAGATCGCCGGCATAGTCGGCATATTCCGGATTGATCAATTTTTTCTGCTGCAATTGGTCATAGTAGAAATATGGCCAGCCGCCATCTGCGCCTTCTTCAAGCCGAAAAAACTCCTCCGAAGGAAGCAAAGCACTTTGCCAGGGAGTATAAAGATCAGGCCAGGTGCGGCTGAAGTTGTCACGACCATGCTGCAAAGCATACAAAGTGTTCTCTTCCTTGTTCCATTCCATGGCCACAATACTCCTTATTCCGGAGGCATATAGCTTTCCATCCCGTTGTAACTGATTTGGTTTATTGGCATCAAACTGCCAGACACCTCCATGCCACTCAAGCTGGGGGCAGGGATACTGACCTGGGGAACCCGGTTTTCGATTTTCAACCTGACAGACATCCCCTGGAGATCCGAATGGCACATAAAGATGCCCACTTTCATCGAATGTGATCGGTTTGGCGATGTGTTCATAGCCGTGTTCAGCGTTCTTGTAGTCGTCAAACAAAATCAATTCTCCCTGTTCTTCGGGTAATAGTTTTCCCCGGACAAGTTTATGTCGAAACACCTGACTGGAGGTGCTGAGATAGAGATAATTTTCATGAATACGCATGGCTGTTCCATAGTTGCTCACGCTGTCATATTGTCCCCAGTGTTCAATAATGTCGGCCTTTCCGTCACCATCGGTATCTCTCATGGCAATATTTTCTCCGTCCGGATGCTCGGTTCTCAGTTTTACATAGATGTCACCATTGTCATTTACTGCTAAATGACGGGCTTTACCAATGCTGTCAACTACGACCACCGCCTCAAATCCACCAGGCAGGGTTAAGCCTCCGTTGTCTGCGTCTCCGGGAGGCAACGACTCAGAGCAGGACATAAATAATGTCAGGAGAAATAAAGGAGTTATCAGGCGGTTTAGCCGATATCTTTGAGATTTACATGAATGCATTCGTACTTGACTTGTCTAGATCCGTGTGAGGGCTAAAAATAAGCAATACCACATGAATAGTCCAGAAAATATTGCCCCATATACGGGGGAGTTTGGTTGTGGCCAGGGAGAATTTATATATTTTGTTCGTTCAGCATTCACCTTTATAAATCATGCAGTTTGAATCAAAAGATAAGAAGTCTGATAGAAAAAGAGTTGGGAAAAATCAACCGAATAACTCCGGTGGGAGGAGGAGATATTTCGACTGCTTACCGGATAACCACTGCCAGGCATGACTTCTTCGTAAAAGTAAATCATGGGAGTGATGCATCCGGGATGTTCGAGGCAGAAAGAGCGGGATTGGAGCTGATTCGAAATACTGGGGCTATCCGAACTCCTGAAGTGATTAATTTAGATCATTTCGAGGATGGAGCCTTTCTCATTTTAGAGAATATTCAATCAAAGTCACCCTCCGGAGAAGATCTACGGAATTTTGGAATTCAACTGGCGCATTTACATCAAAAATCCTTTGAAAATTATGGAGGTAATGCTGCTAATTTCATTGGCTCCCTGCCTCAGCCAAATGAGTGGTCTGATGACTGGCCGGACTTCTATATGGTGTGCAGGCTGCTGCCTCAATTAAATATGGCAGCCGAAAGAAAGTTCCTACAACGAAAGGAGATCCCAGAAAAGGCCGTGATCCTTGAATCAATAAGGCCATTTTTATCCTCCCCGCATCCTTCACTGATCCATGGTGATCTCTGGGGAGGTAATTTCTTAATTGACACAGAGGGGGATCCTGTATTGATTGATCCAGCAGTGTACTATGGGCATCACCAGGTTGATATCGCAATGTCCAAGCTTTTCGGGGGTTTTGGCAGGGAGTTTTACAATGCCTATTATGCTGAAATGGGGTGTGCTGAGATCAGTCAGGCCGAGACAGACCTTTATCAACTCTATTATTTATTGGTACATCTCAATCTGTTTGGCAGTTCATATTATTTCCCGGTTAAGAAGATTATGGACAGGTACTTTTCGTAGCCGGGGCACCTTATCTGAGCTTTCTCACCAATTATCCAAAGATTGATCATTGCATATTTCTGATGAATGTGACAACTATGTAGATGCCATGATTTGATATCTGAAAGGGGATTCGAACACAGATTATGTTTTACGGGTAATTAAACTCCGGCATGTCGAGATTGCACCTTTACCAACCACTGTATTTGCGCTTAATGCTGCTGCAGGTCGTGCTAGGGTGGCAGTTATTGCTCTGTGCACAAGACAGTTTGCCCGGAATGCTTGATAGTATGGAGGAAGATCAGCAAATTGCAACTTTACAACAGCTGGTCATTTCTGCACCAGAAAAGACATTCTATTACCTGGAACTAAGTAAACTTGTTCGTTCCCGCGATCCCGAACTCGCTTTTCAATATGCGTCAAAAGCCAGGGATCTGGCTGAACAAGATCAAAATCCGACTTATGCAGGGATCGCTTATTCACGCTTAGCAAATATATATTTCACCCCCAGGCTGAAGTATGATTCTGCCTGGTGGGCAATACAAAAGGCGATAAGTCTTCTGACAGAACAAGGCGAATCCGAAGAGCTGGGTCGTGCATTCAATCTGGCGGGAGTCATCCATGCAGATCAGGGTGATCTGGAAAACGGAATTCTGTATTTCAGCAAAGCAGAAAGTGTTTTTCAGACGATCAAGGATCACTGCTGGGCGACCACCATTCATCACAACATTGGTAAATTATATAAGTATTCTGATCAATTTGATTTAGCTAAAAAGTATTTTCTGGAATGTCTGGACAGTTTTCGACTTCACCAATGTCCCGAAAATTATGATTATCTGTTCGTAAACCTGGGTGGAATGTATGAAGAGCAGGGAGACTATGATCAGGCATTAAAATATTTTAAAGAAGGATTGCAGATTTCACGTCACCTTGAACACCGGGAAGGCATTGGAGCGGGTTTGCTGATGACCGGAAAAATTCATCGTAAGCTCCGTGACTATGACAGGGCTGAATCTTTGTTTTATGAAGCGCTCAGTACAGCAGAAGAATATCAGATCAACAAACTAAAAATAGCCGCCAGTCAGGAACTGGCCGTTTTGTTTATGGCCACCGGTAATTTTCCAACCGCAAAAGTTTTCATTGACAGTAGCCTGACGCTGGCCATAAAATTTGATAAACGAAATCAGATCGCAACCAGTTATGATTTACTGCACCAATATTACCTGGAGACAGGAGACATGAAAGCTGCCCTCGACAACTACAAATATTATGTGTCAGTGAAAGATTCAATGCAGTCTGAAAAAGTACAGTTAAGAATTGCTGGCCTTGAAACAGAGAAGAAAGAGAACCAAATCGAAATATTAAACCGCGAGAATGAAATTTCTCTTCTTAAGCTTAACCGCAGCCGGCTTTACACCTATTTACTTTTGGCGATCATGGTTCCGGGCATCTTGATTTTCTATCTGCTTTTTCGAAATCACTTACATCGGCAACGGGTTAAAAATATGGAGTATAAAAGGCAATCCGACCGTAAAATCCTGGACATGGAACGACGTATTCTCGCAACGGTGATAGAAACTGAAAATCGGGAAAGAAAACGGTTTGGTATTGAATTGCATGATGGAATGGGACCACTATTGTCCAGTGTCAAACTGTATCTGGGTGAAATTTTAGATTCCCAACCGAAAGAGCAAAAGGAGATGGTAGACCAGGCACGTGAAATTATTGATACAGCGATTAAAAATACTCGCGAAATTGCCAATAATATAATTCCCTCCACTTTGAATGAAAAGGGTTTAAGGAATTCATTAGCTGAGTTCTGTCGAAAGATTGAAAGAATAAGTGGGTTAAGATTTAAGTGTGCAATTTCAGACCTTAAAATTGGTGCTTCGGAAAATATAAATCCCGGACTGGAAGTAGTGCTTTTTAGAATGTTGACAGAACTAGTAAATAACACTGTCCGGCATGCCGATGCCGACTGCATTGAGATCTCTGTGCATGGGAATGGTGACCATATAGAGATAAATTATATGGATGATGGCCGGGGTTTTGCCGTAGATGAGGCTTTAAAATCAGAAACAGGCATGGGTTTGAAAAATATTAAAGAGAGAATAAACTCCCTGCATGGAGAAATAAAAATAATCAGTGAGGCAAATAAGGGAACATCCATTCATATGAAAATCCCCTTTTAACAGAATAATCATGATAAAAATACTGGTAGTTGATGATCACGCTATTTTCCGTAAGGGTTTAATTATGGTTCTCAATCGAATCGAAGATTTTGAAGTGATTGGAGAAGCAACCAATGGAGAAGAGTGTATTAAGCTTCTGCCGGGGTTAAGTCCGGACTTAATACTGATGGATGTTCAGATGCCCTTTATGGATGGAATTCAAGCAACATTTTTTTTGCAGGAACATTATCCCGAAATAAAGGTCGTTGCTCTTTCAATGTTTGGGGAATGCGAATATTTACATCAAATGATTGAAGCGGGAGTAAATGGGTTTTTGCTTAAAAGCATTGAAAAAGAAGAGCTATCGATTGCGATACGACAGATCCAAAAAGGAAATCCGTACTATTCTCCTGAATTGTTGCCGATGTTGACTAATAGGCTTCCTTTTGAAAAAGAAAGCCGTATAAAATTTAGTAGAAGAGAAAGAGAAGTGCTTCAGGAAATCGCTAAAGGTAAGACCAATCAGGAAATTGCTGATGCCCTCTTTATCAGTAAACGCACCGTGGATGGCCATAAGACGAAATTAATTCATAAGACCGGCGCCCGGAATGTCTTGAGTTTACTTATCTATGCACTCAAGAATGACCTGGTGGAGCTTGACTGAAGTGGGCACTTGCGATCATTTAATGCAGTAAAAGGTTAAAGGATCCTTGTCTGATGTTATTGACAATCCGATTCACTTTCTACCTTTTTCATATTAATTTAGATGTTATGCAACATTTTTTGAGAAATTTTATAATTCTCCTTTTCGTCGCACTTTCGATAGGATTTGTCCATGCCCAAACTGAGTCTACCTGGAACGGTTACCGTATGCTTGAGTTTGTACATGAGGGTAATCATGCTAAAATCGTGTTTCCTGACAAACCGGATAGTGGTTTGAATTGGATCTGGCGGGCCCGTTTCTGGGGCCATGAGCCCCAAACCGATTTAGCGTTATTAAAGAAGGGGTTTCACCTGGTGTACATCGATGTTGCTGATCTTTACGGCGCACCAAAAGCAGTTGATATATGGAATCGTTTCTATGATTTTGCGCTCTCCAATTATCATTTAAATCCTAAGGTGGTACTGGAGGGATTTAGCCGGGGTGGGTTAATCGTTTATAATTGGGCGGCTGAAAACCCGGATAAGGTTGCCTGTATCTATGCCGATGCTCCGGTTTGTGATATCAACAGCTGGCCTGGTGGAAAGG
Source organism: Saprospiraceae bacterium (assembly GCA_020436835.1). Lineage (GTDB taxonomy): Bacteria > Bacteroidota > Bacteroidia > Chitinophagales > Saprospiraceae > JABDMH01. Next base: position 25,703 of record JAGQWZ010000353.1, read on the forward strand.
GCAGAGGTCCAGGTTCGGAAGGTGACTGGCAAAAGTGTTTGCAGGCCTATGGTATTAGTGAAACGGAGGCGGGTAACTTTGAAGGTACACCAGTCCATACAGCTAAGATCGTTGCCAGGGAAAAAATCCCGGTTTTACATGTTTGTGGTACAGCTGACGAGATTGTCCCAATTGAGGAAAACTCCTACCGGATTGAAAAAATATTTGCCGATTTTGGTTCAGACTTCAAAATGATTGAAAAACAGGGTGTAGGCCATCATCCCCATAGCCTGGTAAATCCCAGAGCCATTGTGCGGTTTATTTTGGAAAACACGAGCCCGGACCTTTTGACTGAAGAACTCACAGCTTCGGTCCCTCGATCTGTTGTCTTTCGCCAGAATTTGGGAAATTTTCAAAATCGACTGAAATCTGCAAAGAAAGTAAGAGTCGCATTTCTGGGAGGTTCGATCACCTACAACGGAGGCTGGAGAGATTCCACGATGATTTATTTGCGTGATCAATTTCCTGCATCAGATTTTCAATTCATCAGTGCGGGCATCCCCTCAATGGGATCTGTGCCGGGAGCTTTCAGACTGCAAAAGGATGTTTTAGCCGAAGGCAAAATTGATTTACTATTTGTGGAAGCGGCAGTAAACGATGCTACGAACGGCCGTAGTGCAAAAGCTCAGATAAGGGGGATGGAAGGGATCGTACGGCAGTCAATGTTGGCCAACCCCGCCATGGATATTATCATGATGCATTTTGTCGATCCCGATAAAATGTCCGACTATAATCAAGGTAAAACTCCGGAGGTCATTATTCAACATGAGAAAGTGGCAAGCCATTATAAGATTACATCAATCAACCTGGCTAAAGAAGTAAACGATCGAATACTAAATGGAGAATTCACCTGGCGCCACGATTTTGTGGACCTTCATCCTTCTCCCTTCGGACAGGAAATCTATGCAAAAACTATCGTGTGGACATTAGAAAAAATGCTCAATCCTCAAGAAGGGGTTTGGAGTGCAAAGATGATCCCTACCCGCCCACTAGATCCCTACAGTTATTTTAACGGTCATTTTTTGACCATTAAAAAATCTAAAAAGAGGAGGAATTGGGACCTTGAAAAGGCATGGCATCCGCAAGACACAGCCGCTACCAGGAAAGGATTTGTAGAAGTGCCTGCGCTGGTCACCGAATCACCCGGAGCAATTTTTTCTCTAAAATTTAAAGGTAAAGCCATTGGTATTTTGGTCGCCGCAGGACCAGATGCCGGGATCATAGAATATAGTGTGGATGGATCATATTATAAAGAGGTGGATCTGTATACCAAATGGAGTAATTGGTTACATCTGCCATGGCTCTATGTTTTAGAAGATGAGCTCCGCAATGATGATCACCATTTAGTGATTCGTATGACTAAAAACCGAAATAAAGGAAGTACCGGTACTGCATGTCGAATATTTGCTTTTGCCGTTAATTAAGTAGTTAGTGTCTTAAGGTCCTGATCGAATCAGCTTGTCCTGTATCACTTGGGATGATGACGTAATAGATCGATCCTTGTAAGACCATTCGGTAAATCGAATTTCTCTCTTGATTAGATTAAAGTTGCTGCAGTATCTCAAAACTGCATGATAAGCGATTTCATATCTCGGATCACACTGATCTTTTTATGACCTTTTGGCTTTAGTCGACGAGATAAACCATATCTTATACTGATTCTTCATGCAATTGACTAAATGTTTTTTCTTTAAAACCTATGGCTATGAAAAGGACAATGTTATTCCCGATTCTTTTGATTTGCTTGCATACGAGTACCATGATTTCAGCTCAGAGTATTTTTACTTCTATTACATCAGCTTCGACGATTCCAGTGACAATTGTGGAAAGGGGAGAGAGTATATTTATTGAAAATGTTCAGGAATGTTTAAATATTATTGAACAGGAGGCCAAGAAAATACCCATGACAGGAGTAGCTGTCGCTGCCTTTATTCCCGGTGAGGAAACAACAGACTGGATTTCCAAAATGCGGGTTGTGGGTAAACTGGCTGATGATAAGGTGAATTTGCTGGGGATCGCCTATACCAAAGCAGCAGAGATGGCAGTGACACATCAAAATAGTGGGAATAGCGAACGCAAAGATATGCGGGGCGAATACGGTTATGAGGGAGGAGTGATCAAACCTGTAAATGGTGGATACCTGATCTGTGCTTTTTCCGGTGGTAGGAGTGAAGATGATGTTTACGCAGCCCAAAAGGGCCTGGATTGGCTGGCTTCAAAATTCCAGTAACTTGGAGTGGATATTTACAGTTGGAGTGGGGGTTGAAATGATTATGCGGCATGTTTTTAATTATTATAACTTCACTCAAATCCACTCCGATGAAAGCTGTTTTGATTGTTGCCATCTGCCTGACCGTAACCGGTTTAAGGTCTCAATCATTTGAATATGTCCTTACGGAAATCGCTGGCAGCACCCTCAATAATTTGGTATTCCAGGATGATCAATACATGCTGGCAAGCATCTAGGATTCTGCAATGCTGCCGGCATCGTTTTATTTGATACTTTGGGTAGAAGACGTTCTCTCCTTGCTTACAGCCCTTATTATAGTATAGCCCCATCAATCTGTAGGGATGATGGAGCAGGTTCATTTTTACTCACCTACAAGAATGAATCTGAAGAATTCTATGATTTTAACCAAATGATTATTTACCAGCTAGACGAATCTGGCAACATTGTGCATTCGAGGATCGACAGTACGTATGATTTTGACTATGATGGGGAAATCTTATTTGGAGGAAATGAATTAATTGTATCAAGTGGGGCTGATGTGTATCGGTTTACACGGGATCTGGAATTAATTGACAGCTTCAGGATTTCATCCCAAATCTATGAAGATTTTGATATTATTAATGTGGACAGCGCTCATCTGAAAGTAGCACGAAAAAGTAAGTCATCTCTGTACGATCCAAAACCTGCCAATATAAAACAATTAATAACCTATTATTTCGGAACCGGACAAATTGTAGCATTTGATTTGAATGATCACCCGGGAGTGGCAGTGCATTCTGATAGCAGTCTCTATATTTATGGCTCAGATAAATTTCTTCGCAGACTTGATTTGACTTCTTTTACGGTGAGAGACAGTATCTTTTGGTCTGACCTTGATAATTTCAGGGTTATTGAAGAAGATGGTAAAGTCTATGCAAGTGCTGTAAACCAGGATAATCTCTTAGGCCTCTATTTGATCGATTTTTCCAACCAAAAATTAGATACCATCTGGTCATTTTCCACTAGAGAACAGATCTTTGATATGGCGATTGATAACAATAGCATCTTTTTGCTGACGAGCCTCGAACTGGATGACGGATCCTACCGGTCTATGAGCTATCCGGTATTTCGAAAAATTTCTTTGGCAGCACCAATTCTCATCCCTCGGCAAGATATTGCCATTGATAAGGTAGAAGTATTGCAGTCATTTGACAAGGAAGAGAATCTGAACTTTCCGGATGGCTCTTTCTCAGGAAACGTACCTGCGATTGTGGGAATAACGGTAAGAAATAACTCAGACCTGCAGGTTGGGAATTTCGGATACTTTTCAGAAAGCACTGGAGGTTCCTTTTGTGTTCCAGGTCGTACCTCGAAATATGTCGAAGCAACCATTTTGCCCGGCGATTTATATTATTTTCAAGATACAATTTATCCCTACCAGGGTCCTGCGGTTGAATTTGAATTATCATTTCATGTGGCCGCGCCTAATCATCAGATAGATATGGATTCTACTGATAACAGATTTATTGCGAAACTGTATACAACGGCAACCAGAAATCATGGATTTAAGCCTTTAGACATATATCCGAATCCGGCAGCAGAATTTGTTAATCTGACCGATGTTGGGTTAAATGGGGGTAGATTAGAATTAATTAACATAAAAGGACAATTAATTCAATTAATCGACAGCTGGAATGGCGCATTACAAATTACAGATCTGATACCAGGAATTTACCTCTTAAAATATACTTTGAGGCAGGAAGTAAGGTACGCCCGATTTATCAAACAATAATTAATTAGAAGTACTTAAGCATTAAATTCTCTTTTCTAATCCATTCCGACGCATTCGCCATCAAGTTAACTTTTTCTGCAATGGTTAGATCGAGAGGCAATTGAGCGATTCCAATTAGTCTTCGCATGATTTCCACTCCAGTAAAGGCCGATAGTAGGCCCTGATCGAAATTTGCCGGTGCGTGGTAGAATTCCCATATATGCCGGAGAATACCGGGGTCTTGTTTGGCCATCAGCATATGGGCAAACATTATTGCCAGGTCAAACTCCGGTGGTCCATGAAAGGCGAACTCAGGATCAATCACCCTG
>JAGQWZ010000354.1 GCA_020436835.1 Saprospiraceae bacterium
AAAAGAAGTCCCTAAATACCTCAGAGAGGCATTTGAAAAAGGTAATCGTCTACAGGACATATTGGTAAGCCAATTTGATGAAGGTAAGACAGCTAATGAAATTCTACTGGCCGCCCTGGCTCAGGCCAAATCAGAAGGAATTACCGCTTCCATTTACACCCATCCAATTGGATATCACGGACATGCCGCCGGACCAACGATCGGCATGTGGGATCAGCAACAGGGAGTAAAAGGTACCGGTGACTATCCCATGTATAAAAACACCGTTTATTCTATTGAATTAAATGCAGCTTCGGAAATAAAAGAATGGAATAAAGTCATTCGCATTATGCTGGAGGAGGATGGTTATTTCGATGGAGACCATTTCTATTTTCTCGATAGTCGTCAGGACGAAATTCAAACCATCCCCCGTCAAAATTAAATCTCAAATTAAAATGAGTACTCAAAGGAATTTGCTTAAAATCTATTCCTTACTGGTGATTATTCATTATTGATCTGCACCTGCTGATCCCTGTAATTGAAGAGATATACACGATTTGCTTTCTTAACCAGGTCAATAAACTCAGACCGGTAATTATTTTTATCTATACCGAGATTCTGTTTCGCCAAATCCAGCACTAAATCAATATTTCCATTTGCCTTATACTTGCTGTCACGGAGTAACATCCCAAAACACGCTACGGATGCGGCCCACTTGAAGTCTTCAGATTGCTTAACTTCAGACGTGCTGATCACTTTTTCCATTAGTTTACTGGTCGCTCCATCCGGCTCTTTATACCTGATTTTGAGGTAGGCAACCTCATTGGTTTCAGACCGGAGGTTTGCTTTTTTCGCCGGCGAATACCTCCTTTCTGTGGTTGAGAGCCATTCACTGTCTATCCCTTGTGGGATGATCTCATATAAAACCGTCACTGAATGTCCATTTCCAATTTCTCCAGCATCTTTTTTGTCATCGGCAAAATCACGATTATTCAACTTCCGGTTTTCATAACCAATCAAACGGTAACCCGCTACCTTTTCCGGATTAAATTCAATCTGAATCTTGACGTCTTTTGCTACGGTAAACAGATTACCCCCAAATTCGTCCACAAAAACTTTTTTCGCCTCGGCCAGGTCGTCTATGTACTGATGATTTCCATTACCGTGTCCGGCTAATTGTTGCATTTTATTGTCTTTGTAATTTCCCATTCCAAAACCTAAGACGGAAAGATATACCCCGGAATTCCGCTCCTCCTCAATTAACCTTACCAATTGAGCATCACTGCTTACTCCAACATTAAAATCACCATCCGTTGCCAGGATCACCCGGTTATTTCCATTGTCGATAAAATTCTTCCTGGCAATGTTATACGCGGTACCAATCCCCTGTGCACCGGCGGTAGAACCTCCTGCAGTCAACCGATCAAGGGCCAATATGATCTGCTCCTTTTCTCCCCCACCGGTACCATCTAATATCACTGCACTGGCTCCTGCGTAAGTAACGATACTCACCCGGTCCTGTGGTCGCAATTGGTCAACCAGGAGATGAAAAGAAGAGATCAACAGGGGTAATTTGTTCGATTCATTCATACTCCCGGAAACATCAATAAGGAAAACAAGATTGGCCGCAGGCAGATCCTTTGTCCTTATTTTCTCACTCTGAATGCCGATCTGGAGCAATTGATGTTTTGGATTCCAGGGACAACTTCCAAGTTCGGTGTACATCGCCAATGGATCTTCATCCACCGGTTCAGGATAGGCATAATGAAAATAATTTATCATCTCTTCAATACGAACTGCATCGACGGGAGCCTTAACTCCCTGACTGATAAACCGGCGTAAGTTACTATAGCTTGCCCGGTCCACATCTGCGGAAAAGGTGGACACCTGTTGTTCATCCGTGGATATAAAATCGTTTTCACGGATGAGATCATAGTCCTCGGTATTCCAGGTTATCTCCTCCCTTTCGTACGGGGCAAGAACCGCAGCATCAGTGGACTGTTTTTGAATAAACAGCCCCGCTACCCGATCCATCAGCCTTCTTGATTTTCCCACTGCAGTTACCTCGACCTCCTCTATCAAAGTCTCCGCTTCCATGACTACATCCAAGGTTGTGCTGGAATCAATCGCAATCACCTGGGTTTGATATCCCGGTAAGTCAAATTGCAGTCTTTTACCGGTTCCGGTAATTTCGATCTTATAATATCCATTAAAATCGGTGACCGTTCCCTCCTGGGTTTCCTGGATTGATATATTTACTCCGATTAACGGATCTCCGTTACTGGCATCAGTGACCTGGCCTTTTACTTCTATCGCTCTTGGTGTCGTGAATAAATGCAACCCCAAAAGGCAGCAGATGGCAATTAAAATAGTTTTCATGATTTAACTTTAATGATGGGATGCATCTGATGTTAGAAAATGCATAAATACCGGAAGTAAATTTTCAATTACATTTGAATCTGTGAGTTTTATTAAGCGAAATATCGTCAATGACCTTTCCGATCAGGACCTAGTTACCAAGTATCAGGAGGATGGCAACATCCAATCATTGTGTGACTTGTACCAAAGATATCTTGAGCTGGTGTATGGTGTTTGTCTTAAATATCTAAACGACGAAGCCTCCAGTAAGGATGCCACAATGGAAGTTTATGAAATTCTCGCAAATAAATTAAAATCACATTCTGTGGATAATTTCAAGGGATGGCTATATAGTGTGGTAAAGAACCATTGTCTGCAAATTTTGAGAAAACAAAAACACCAGATAGAGAGCCTGGACTCAAATGAATTTATGCATTCTGACGAATTAATGCATCATGATAGTGAGTTTGAACTTTTGTCACCACATGTTGACCTTCACCAATGCCTTGAATATTTGCCAAGTGGTCAACGTGAGAGTATACAATGGTTTTACTTTGAGAAAAAATCTTACGAAGAAATAGCTAAAATCATGCAGGTAGATCGCGAGCAGGTAAGATCGCATATTCAAAATGCACGCAGAAATCTAAAAAATTGTCTGAATAAGAAGCGTAATGGATAGCCCGAATTTAAATATTAATGATCTATTAACTAAACTGACTTCACGCACTCTGAGCGATGCCGAGAGGGCATTGCTGGATCAAATGGCAGAAGAAGATCCATTTATACGAGAAGCGATGGAGGGCTATCTGAACAATCCCTCGAACCAATCAGATAATCTGAAAGATCTGAGAAGAACGCTCGAAAAAAAGCGTTCGTACAACCGGTCGATCCTGAAAAAGCACCCCTGGCGGATAGCCGCATCATTGCTACTGGTAGTTACTGCTTCTTTAATCTTTTTGTTTAGCGATCGACTATATACTCCGGATGAAAACAACTTCACCGCGCTCCAGTCAGAAGAGGTAAACTCCCCCAATTTGCCTACGGAACCAGAAGAAAAGCCTGAAACGGTCACGGGAGAAGAGATCGCTGCTGCTCCAGCTCCCAAAACCGAACCACCTCTGCCAGCAACCCGGGAAAGAGAAGAAGCGGATAACCAGTTGTATGAGGCACCCGGGCAAACAGCCACAGGTGCGTCGATGATGGCAATTGAAAAAACCGGAGCTACCTTATCCGGCCAGGTCTATGACGACCGCCGGATTCCGTTGATAGGTGCTCAGGTTACATCGAATGAAAGAGACAGCAGCATCTACACGGATCGTGACGGACGTTTTGTGCTGGAGCCGGCAAATGATAAAGAACAGATCGTTGTCTCCTATACGGGATATTTATCCCGGGAAATCAACCGTTTGACCAGGGAAAACCTGGATACGATCGTATTGGAAGAAGATCCGGTAGTCATGAATGAAATCGCCAGAAGTTTCCTGGCTAAAAGCAATGCACCAACATCGGCTGACCAGGCTAGACAGTCACTCAGATCTTCTCCAGTGAGCCCCAGGGAAGCTTCTCCTTTGTCTGGTTGGACCCGGTTTTATGCATACATACGACAGAACAAAAAGGTACCCACTGCCGCCCTCGAAGCCGAAGTTTCCGGTGAGGTGATCCTGTCTTTCATCGTTGACGAATCGGGAAGACTTCAAAATATCCGGGTAGAAAAATCACTGGGTTTCGGGTGTGATGCAGAAGCAATCAGATTGATTGAAAATGGCCCCGACTGGATACCTGCGGAGGCACCAGAGACCCGAAGTCGGGTTACCATTAGATTCTAAAAAAGTTATCAAAATCTTAAATTTCAAATCAGACCACCATTTATTTGATATATCAAATATATTTGTATCAAATAAATCTATGATGCAGGTTATCAATCCCCGCCAAACCATCTTCTACACGATTGAGCGAGCCATCAAGACCTACCGGCAGTATGCACAAAGATCCATATCGGAACACGGTATCGACATCACCATTGATCAACTGCTGGTCCTCAGGGCCATTCAGGATTTTGATGGAATTTCCCAGACGCAAATCGCCGGGATGATCTTCAAAGATTATGCATCGGTGACCCGGATCATTGATCTGCTGGTAAGGAAGAATTACCTACAACGCGAGTATCATAAGAATGACCGGAGAAGGCATCATTTGAAGATAACGTCTAGCGGGAGCAAAGTAATCGCAAAATTAAATCCGGTGGTAGCAGATTACCGCCAAAATGCACTGGAGAATATATCGGAAGAGGAGATTAAAGGGCTCAGAAACGTACTGGAAAAAATCACAGATAACTGTGCCGTGAGCGTATAAAAATTAATAAACTAAAATTAATAAACTATGAATCAAATTAAATTACTGGTGATAGCCATACTTATATGTGGGTATGGCTATCACGCAAATGCTCAATACACTCAAGCGCTCACCAAGGAGAAAAAAGAAATGGTGGTTAAGACCATCGGCCAACTCTTAAATGACAATTACATTTTTCCGGAAAAGGCCAGGGAGATGGCTGATTTTATCCATCAGAAACAAGCCGAGCAAAAATATGCGACCTTGACCGATCCTTTGGAATTTGCCACCCAATTGTCCGAAGACCTGCAGTCAATCAGTCATGATCTGCATATTAATGTGCGATTTGACCCGCAAATGGTAAGTGAGGTCAGAATGTCACAAACGGTCGAAGATTCATTGGAGTTTATCGACTTGATGGATTCCAGAGAAGCTCGCGAAAACTACGGATTTACAGAAGTCAAGATGCTTTCAGATGGGGTTGGATATCTAAAACTGACCGGCTTTTCCGGTTCGGCTAATGCCGGGGAAGCAGCTGCAGCAGCCATGAATTTCCTGGCCCGGTCCGAAGCCCTGATCATAGATCTGAGACAAAATGGAGGAGGTAGCCCGGATATGATTCAGATACTTAGCTCCTATCTATACGCTGCTGGCACAAGGGTACACCTGAATGATTTTTACAGCCGTCAGGTTGACGAGACCGAACAGCGGTGGACGTTGCCATATGTACCCGGAAAGAGGATGCCCGAAACCGATGTTTTCGTATTGACCAGCTCGCGCACTTTCTCGGCCGCCGAAGAATTCACTTACAATTTGAAAAATCTGAAAAGGGCTACGATCATCGGCGAGACCACGGGTGGAGGTGCCCATCCCGGTGGGGTCATGGTTATTTCCGATGAATTTGGCATATTCATTCCCAATGGTCGCGCCATCAATCCGATTACAAAAACGAACTGGGAAGGAACAGGCGTAGCACCGGACATCAACGTGCCGGCCCGGCAAGCCCTTGACGAAGCGCATTTTCTGGCGGTTGATAAACTTGCCGAAAAATACGCCGGTGATCCGGAAAATCCCTACAGCTGGACCCGAGATCAACTTAAAGCTGTAGCCCATCCATATTTTTTGGAGGAAAGCCAACTCAAGCAGTTCGCCGGTGATTTTGGGCCACGTAAAATAACATTAACCGGCACGAAACTATTTTATCAGCGAGATGCCGGCCCGGAATATGAATTAAAGCCGATGGCTGAAGATCTTTTTATGATTGAAGAGATCCCATACTTCCGGTTAAGATTTGTCAGGGAAGAGGGAAAAATTATTGCGGTCGAAGGCATTTATGATAATGGCAGGAGAGATAAAAATATGAAAGTCCTAAATCCATAACGGATGATAATAACTACTTAATAGTTGATTGTATAATCATCGATAAGGCAGTCTTAAATCCGAATGGTTCACGACAAAAAAATGGGAGCAAATTCAATAATCATAGTTTTCTTTTTCTTTCTATTTAATTACCACAGCTACTCCCAGGAATCCGGCACCATTTTAACAAAAGAAGAAAAAGATTCAATATTGGAAAATATTGGTCATTTTTTTCAGGATTTCTATGTCTTTCCAGAACAGGGCAAAAAGATCAGAGAAATACTTCGCATATCGAATGCCAATGCAACTTTCGATACCATTACCGATCCTTTAGATTTCCGAAAATCCGTGCAAACAATCATCAGGAATACGGTTGCCGACAAACATATCATCTTTATATATACCGGATCACGGACCAATAAATTTGAAGACACCGGAGCCAGTGTTCCGGTATCAGATTTGAAATTGGAATACGACAAAAGAAAAGAATCAAATTTTGGAATCCCTGAGTTGAAAGTTCTTGAAAATAATATTGGCTATGTCAAAGTGTCTAAATTCACCTCACCAGAATTATTTGGACCTGTGGTAAGGGCGAGCTCCGAATATCTGAAAAATGTCGAAGGGCTCATTCTTGATCTGAGAAGCCGCGGTGGGGGAAGTTCTGAGTCAGTCGTATTGTTATTAAGTTATTTTCTGCCTCCTGAAAAACCTGTATTCTATTGGCTTGACCGGGAGGGTAAAGAGATTGAAAGAAACTACACCTTACCTTATGTAGATGGACAACGGTTCAAAAATATTCCAATTGCGATCCTGACCAGTCAAGAGACTTTCTCAGGCAGTGAGGCATTCTGTTACGCAATGAAAAACCATAGAAATGCTATGCTTATTGGTGAAACAACGAAAGGTGGAGCACATACCTACCTGGAAATGTTTCCTTCTGATAAATATCTCATTTTGGTCCCACACCAAAGGGTAATGGGGGTGAAGACAAATAGAAATTGGGAAGGTTCCGGAGTAGCACCAACCATATCAGCCCCATCAGAAGAATCTCTGGAAGTGGCAAAACGAATACTGATCGAGAAAATGGAAAAAAATTAATACCGCTAATAACCGGCTGATCTCAGAAGGTTAGTAGATTAATTAATATCAACCCAACACCGGATTAATTTCAATAGTCCGGTGTTTTACTTTTACCAACTTGATCCGAGTTCAAAAACCCGGCCCCGGATCATTCTAAGAGGTTTCTCTTCCGAGGCATGTACTATAATGTCTGTATAAGGTTCGGATGGGAAAAATATTTCAGTCATCACGGTCCTGCCGTCATCTGCAAAAAGCTCAACCGATGACACATCAAAAAACATGTGCATCTTCACTATCTCTGCCTGATAGTAACAGGGAGCCACGTGTTTGCCGGCAAAATCCTCACTAAAGTCAGACACTCCCGCCGTCAGCCGATCGACAAAATATTCATTTTGATCTACATTATAGCCGATGAACAATACATCACCCACTGCATTAAAAATTTCCAATTTTAATTCTCCACTTTCAGGTTTTTCCATCTCCAACTGCACTTCATAGAGTCCATTATGTTCACTGATATTGGTGAGGAGAGACAGGTTTTCTTTGTGTTCTCCTCTGCTGTAGGCTACGGCTTCCTTCCGGATGGTCGTGACGGTAGGCACAGGAATGGAAGCCAGACGCAATCCAACTTCACTATCTACCAGTTGGAGTAGCCGGGGCAAAGTCATTGCACTACGCCAGGGGTGGGTGGGAACCTGTTGGGCATATTGCCAGTTACCCATCCATCCGATAAAGGTTCTCTGCCCGGTCTTATCCGGTGCATTTGACCAGGTGACACCGGCATAATTATCCTTTCCATAGTCCAGCCATAGTTGAACTTCCGGAGGATTGTCATTGCTGAATATCTTTCCGTCAAAATCACCAATGAAATATTGGGTACCCGAGCCACCATTCGGATGCCCGGGATTTATATTCTGTAATAGCACCCATTTTTCTTCTCCATTGATTCTCAGGGGAAATAAATCCGGGCATTCCCATACTCCATCGTGGTTTCCGGCATCCGCGCCAAATTCACTGACTTTTTCCCAATCGCGCAGATTGGTAGAGTTATAGATAAAAAGGCGGTCGGTGGCGGCCAAAGCCAAAACCCAGGTCTGGGATTTCTCATGCCAGATCACATTTGGATCCCGGAAGTCGCGGATACCCGGATTTTTTATTACCGGATTGCCGGCGAATTTGGTCCAGCTTCGTCCTTTGTCCAGGCTATAGGCGATTGCCTGTGATTCGACATCTATTCCATTCGATTGGGCAATGACGGGATTATGATAGGTGAAAAATGCCACCATGGGTGGATTGGAAGGGGTACCAAACCCACTCGAATTCTTCCAGTCTATAACTGCTCCTCCCGAAAATATATACCCCAGGCTATCGGGATACAACGCGATCGGTAGATTTTGCCAGTGCATCAGATCAGTACTCACCGCATGCC
>JAGQWZ010000355.1 GCA_020436835.1 Saprospiraceae bacterium
ACTGCCTAAGTTAATATTATTTTAATTATGAGTTCACGTAATTGTAACACTAAATAATTATCGAAGCAAGACTACCTCACCGGAAAAATGGACTACTAATCGATTTTGCCCTTCCAGGTATATCCTGTACACGTATACCCCTGGCATTGCCTTTCTGCCTTTGATAAGTCCATCCCAGACGCTGTCAGCAGAAAAAAGAGGTTTGTTTTCTCTGTAATCTGGTAGGTGCCCGGTTTAGTTACCCAGATAGCCGGCTCTATGCTTCCGGTAGACCAAACAAAATAATCTGCAGCAATATCCGCTGAAAGAAATAAACTGTCGTCCTGGCAAAGAAAATAAGTATCTTTTTCAAAGCGGAAGTCGAGATCGCGAAATTCGAGCCAGGTGGCATCGTTAATGGCCAGGGTAGCCGGATCATCCGAACCAATAGATTTCCGGTTTATTCCTGGTAAAACTTCATCACTTTGCAGATACACTTTGTTGGCATAATTTAAGACCGGATTGTCGGGCTCAACAAAAACCTGCAAGATGATGCTATCAATCGTTTTAGAGATTTGCAAATCATTTATTTTCAATGTATTGGTACCCAATCCTTCCACTCCGGAATAATTCATCCGCGTCTGCATATCCGTAATCCGGACTCCGGAGGGAAATGTATCCGTTAGGGTGGTGGAGTAGGTATTCCCGGTAAAGTTTCTGATTTCGATTTTCAGTTCATTGGTTGTGCAATTGATCATGCTGGAATTTCTGGCCGAATTAAACAGCTGGAATGATGCGGTGCAGGAACAGGCATCCTGATTGCCCTCAAATACCAGGTCCTTCAATATTTTTACCGAAGAGGAATTGATAGAAAACAAAATAAGGGAACGATTACTGAGCACCTCGCGCTCCGACCCAATGCCATATAAATTACCATCCACATCAAAGAAAAGGCTGGGAACGTTTCCCCGGATTGATGATTCATTTGATCCGGTGGAAATTCTTTTAAGATTTTTTCTGTTGATATCTATTTCAACCAGTTCATAATTCGCGTGATCATATCCATAGAGCTGACCGGTGGTTGGATGGAATGCAATATCGGCACACTTTACATTAGAGAGATCGGAATCAGATCCCAATGAATACAGGTCCAAATTAAAGTCGCTACTTTCCAGGTCAATCAAAGCCAAGAGGTTTCCCGGCTCCTCAGGACTATAACCCAATATTACCATGTACCGGTTGTCCGGACTAATATCGCTTGCCACAAAAAGTAAATTAGGTGGAAGGGCACCCAGCGTCCGGATCTCTTGCAATTCAAATCCGGCATCAATTCGGCAAAGAGTATATTGTTCACCGAGTAAAAGACCATAAATATGTCCGTCGCTTTCTCTGAATCCAATAGCGTTTATTCGCCGGCTGGGGAAAAAACGTAAATCCTCAAAAAGGAATTCCTCCATTTGATTTGAAACTAATTCCTGCAGCATGCTGCCACCCTGCTGTTCCAATACCCTGAAAATCCGGCCATGACAATTGAATGGATTCTGGGCATTTAGCGGATAGGATAAGCCTATCAGAAAAAAACAAAATAGTCTACGCAAACCAGCTCAATTAAATACTTAATTAAAATGATTTTACCGCAGTTGTCAAGAAGAGATAGTTTAAGTTTTGGTAAATTTTATTTCAGAAATCAGAGATAATATTACGGCTTGGGAGCGCGAATGGTATTATTCCACAATTCGTGATTCTGATCGTTGAAAAGTTGAATGTGGGCATTCCGGTCATCCAAATCAAATAGTAAATAGTGATAGGTACTTATGACCGTATCCATTTTAATCTGGTTGTCATTCTCTTCCGGCTCCAAGTGCCCGCCTCCGCCACCGGAAATGATAAAATAAGTTTGCTGATATCCATAGTCCTTTTTCAAATATTCAAAATCGTGGCAATGTCCGGAGAGAACAAAATCGATACGGTATTTTTCGGCATTTTCGTCAATAAATCTACGGATGAAATTGTCTCCTTGATATCCTGGCCATCCTTGTGCATAAGGTGGTTGATGAATTAAAACAAATCTCCAGGTGGCTTCCTGCCAGACCTGGGAGTTCATCTTATCTATCGCCCACTCAACTTGTTTACGATCAAGTCCGATCGGGAAGGTCCCATTTGGGTCGAGCGCCATAAAGACCGCGGGACCGGCTTTCCATATGCTGTAGGTGGGTCTCTCCTTCCCTAAAATATGCCGGATATAATTGCGCGGAATCAGATCATCATAATAGCCATCATAATCATGATTACCCGCCACGGGAAATACCAGCACTCTCTTTTCTATCAGGGGGGCAAGACAAGTCATAAACGAAAACCACTGTGCCGTACTGACTCCATCTGATACCAGATCTCCCAAGCCAATGCTGAATTCCAATTTTGTCTTATACAACATCTGGTAACATAGGGACTGAAATTTAGCCCAACCTCCCTGACTATCACCCCAGACGGTGAATTTAGTACTGGTCCGGTCATGCAGTTCAAAATTATCGGGAGGGAGAAAGACGTCGGTCCGGTAGAGATCGGAAAGATATATTTCTTCCAGTTGTTCAAGTACCGCATTCTGTTCACTCCATACTTCGTTGACATCTTCTTTTCTGATCCATTCGACATTTTTCAGTCCACCTTCCATCGCATTATTTAAAACTCTGATGCTTAGCCATTTACTTTCTTCGCCTTGAGGTAAATCATAATAATAGCCATTCACTGCCGGATATTTCTTCCCATCATAAAATACCTGTGCACCATCGTCTGCCTCGATATGCAGATAATGTTGTGATGATGTGGTGACTTTTGCTGCATACCAGATGGCGTGATCCGGCAAAAGCAGACGGTGAGGAATTTCTGTGGAAAGCCAGCTGCTATCAGGAATAGCCGGTTGATTCACCTGCAATGCCGGAACCGTGCAGGTATCCCATTGCCATTGCCCGGGAAGGTCCGGAATTTCACTGTCCAGGTCATTCTGACAAGCTATCAAAAAAAGTAAGGAGACTCCCAAAAGAGCCTCCTTCACGCTGCCATTGATAAGATTGTATGAAAAAACTATAAACGAGACTAAATCTACTTTTCCCACCATACTTTGGTTAATAAGGCATCTGCTCCCTGCCGGGAAACTGCTTCGTCATAATTGCTCTTATTAAGTGCAATTTCCTTCGACTGGTACAGAAAACGGCTTGGATACTCCGAATACAAAGCATCGGGCCCGGGCTTGATTTCTGCCGGATAACCGGTGCGTTTGAATTCGATAAATCCCTGATAATCGGTATAAAATAAAGCCAAATATTTTTGCCTCATAATTTTTTCCAGGGAATTATCATAAACCACAGACTCACTGCCTAAATAATCCGATGGCATTTCCACATTCCAGTACTCAAAGTTGGCCGTGATCGCTGTATTGTAATGCGTCGCGGCATCGTCGCTGATCCATCCTCTCTGCGCTGCTTCAGCCAGGATAAACTCGACCTCACTATAGGTCATTAAGCGGCCCTGATTGGCATTTGGCTGAAAATAGAAGTATTCGATATTAAACTTGGACAAAAACGCATCGCCCCCCTTATAGGTGTAGGCCGGTCCGTCAACAATACCATTTTGCATTCCTTCAATCACCGGATTACCTTCCGAAGCCGAGGTAGCGGTTGGATCGGCCCAGAATTGAAGTCTGGGATCATCGAAATCACGCAAGATTCCGACCATGGTCTCACTGATCCGGTACTCATTGTAAGAACCTACGCGGTAAACGGATTCTTCGGTGATTGGATGGGCATTGGGATTGGCCGACAAGAAATCCAGGACGGCATTATCCGAGTTACTTTCCATTATGGGATATTCTCCCGGATTAGCGGCAATCTGGCTGATTACCGACTGTGCCGTGGATGGATCTGCTTCAGAAAGCCGCAGTGCCACTCTCAATCTCAGAGAATTAGCG
>JAGQWZ010000356.1 GCA_020436835.1 Saprospiraceae bacterium
ACCGGCCAAGCCGAATAAATTAATCACTTCTCGCCTGGAAAACATCATTTTGATTTTTTTTTGATAACTCTCTACTCAAAGTTAAGTCTGCATCCCATCCCTCCGTCGGCGTAAGATAGAACTTATGTATAATTGAACAATGCGTTATTGGTCCGACCTTGCTTTTCACCAGAGTTTCATTGATTGCTATGAATTAACCGCGCAGCATCTTAATCAATGGGCAGACCTTGCCCAGGTGGTCTGCATCAGTGCTTTTTCCGTAGCCGGCTTACCTCTTCCAGTAGATCGTCTTCCTGCCCCTGCTTGAATTTTTTTGATACGTCAACTGCTTTGAGATAGGCATCTATTGCTTTATCTTTTTGATTGCTTTGTTCATATAGCTTTGCCAGATAGGTGAGGAGGCCAATATACCTGGGATATGCATCCGTTGCCCTTTTTAGTACGGTGATCGCTCCCCGGTAATTTTCAGCGTCCACTAATCCGGAAACCAGGTTAACATATGCTTCCGCCGACCTTCGTGCTTTTTCGCCATATTTTTCCCTTAATTGTTGCTCGGCATGTAAAAAGACTTCCTCATTAAAGTGATGGACCAGATCTTCACTTAAGGTTAAGTCGGAAAATATAAATCTCAATCCATTATAATTTAACAGCAACCGGGATTCCATGTGTCCTTCGTCACCGACTTCTTCATGCAGCCATTTGAAATTTTTCGGGGGACTTTGCTTTATC
This sequence comes from Saprospiraceae bacterium, assembly GCA_020436835.1. Lineage (GTDB taxonomy): Bacteria > Bacteroidota > Bacteroidia > Chitinophagales > Saprospiraceae > JABDMH01. The sequence continues at coordinate 730 of JAGQWZ010000356.1, forward strand.
ACCTCCACATACCGGATGAGTTCCTGCCGCATTCCCCAGCCATCGCCTCCGCCAATGCCAAAATAAATTGATTTGTCCAGGGTTTCCGTTGACTTAAAAAATGTTTTTGCTCTTTCCGTCATTTCTTCCTTATTCCACCAAAGAGCGGGTGCTTCGATAATAAACGCGTCAAACAACTCAGGGCTATCCATGAGGGTGAAGACACCAAATAAGCCGCCTAAAGAATGCCCTTCTAAAATTCGATATGTATGGGTTCTGAAATTGGCCTCTACGTAAGGAATCAGTTCCGCTTTTAAAAACTGAAGAAACAAAGGAGCGCCACCACTTTGCGGGATCCCTGCATTTCCGGTGCCCCCAAAAACGTTTTGTCCGGCATTGGATGGGGTCAGATCTCGATTTCTGTCCAGACTCTCAATGCCAATGATGATTAAGGGGGGGATTAATCCTGATTCCGTTAATAGCTCAATGGTCCCTACGGTGTGTTTAATATTTTGCAGACCGTCCAGCACATAAATGACCGGATAATGAGCCTGGCTATCATCATATTCCACCGGAAGGGAGATGATAACCGGCCTTGCCTCACTTAATACTTTCGAATTTATAATATGCTGTTTTCCCAACCCCAAAAGTTCGCTATCTGCCGTCAGCTCAATTTTCTCAGCAATCTGAGCGTGCAGACAAAGGGGAAAGAAGCATATGGCAACTACCGCTCGAAAACCTCTAAAGCTCTTATGAATTATAGACATGGTTTTACGTTCGTCTTACAATTTTTCTCCTTTTACCAGCAGCACCGATTTAACAGATTCTTCTTTCAAATGAATAAACTTCAATCTCTCGTCATCATTCATAAAATTCTTCAGGTCCTGCTCAGAATCAAAAGAAATAAAATGGATTTCATACGGCAATTCGCTGTGGTGATTATCAATGAAATTTTCTTTATCCGGCCTGACCCGGTATATGACCCTGCCATTGTATTTTTCCATTTGTGGCATGGCAAAATTTTCAAATTCCAGAAAGGTTTTTTCTTTCCCTGCCTTTATGAATATGAATTGTGTAATGTAAATCATATTGAATGTTATTTCTATTCATTAAATGCGTTCATTATATGGTTTAGATGTATTGCTTTTGGTCCATTCGTAATGTTATAAAATTCATTTTTAAGTGTTCTTAGTGCGGTTTTGTTATGCACACCTGTCCGACTGCCGTCATCCAGGCGGGCGAAAACCGTACCAGCTTGCCCTGAGCAAAGCAGAAGGGTACGGTGGTCCGCCTTCATTTCATTTCGGACAGATAAATGTGCGACTTGCGCATAGTTGTTATTTATCAAATCTGATAATTACCAAATTCTCTGATTCAATGGACACCATATGTAACTCTTTATTACCAAGTAAATAGTGATTTAAAAAATCATCCATGTAGGTAATTACTTTATCTAGATTGGCTTTTTCAGATTGAGCTTTTGATGAATTTTCTGCTCCGCTCCCCTAAATAGCCGGACATAATTACAGTAAAAATTTTGTAACTATGAGTATGGCAAAAAAGAAGTACACCGAGAAGGAGAAGCTATCCATCCTGAAAGAAGGTGATCTACAAGGGGTAAAGAAGACACTGGCGAAGTATGATCTTTACCCAGCAACCTATTACTTTTGGAAGAAGAAATATCAATCCTTAGGCGCGGAGGGTTTGGCACATGGGGCCAATGCGGAACGGCTAAAAGAATTGAAGCGGTTACGCCGGGAGAATGAAATGCTCAAGCAAATTATTGCCGAGAAAGAACTAGAGGGTAAGTTGAAGGATGAATTAATTAAAAAAAAATACCGATAGGTGGGAGGAAGGCTTTGGCGAGGGATTATATCAGCCAGGGGTTGACCAGAGACCGTGTGCTAGATATTTGTGAAATCAGTAAACATCAGTACTACCATAATCCGACCGGTGTAAAAGGAGGAATAAAGGCATCAAGCACGACTCTCAAGATCACGGATGACCATAAACTTAGTGAGGTGAGCAATTTAGAGGTAGTTGATGAAATGGTGAAGATTAAGAGTAATCCGGAGACGGACTATGGCTATCGAGCGATGTGTTCTGCCCTATGTTTGCTGGGTTATGTGATCAATCACAAAAAGGTATATCGATTAATGGGAAGGTATCAATTATTATTAGAACGCCATAGTAGGCGGGCGAATCGGAGATACGTTAAATATCGGAGAGTGCTTCCAGAAGGACCCCTGGAAGTTCTGGAAATGGATATTAAATTTCAATGGGTACAGCAGCATCAGCGGTATGCCTATATTTTGACCGTCTTGGACGTCTTTACTCGTAAGGTATTAGACTGGACGGTTGGATACTCCATTAAACAAGAGCAAGTCAAGGAGCTGTGGGAACAAATCATTGTCCATCATTTGCAACCAGCCGGGCTGCTTTCGAGGGGAATCACCGTAGAGCTCAGGAATGACAACGACTCCAGGTTTGCCGCCAAGATGATCCGAGAATATTTAGAGGATAACTTCATCAACCAGATATTTACTCATCCATATACTCCACAGGAAAATGGACATATCGAAAGTTTTCATTCTATCTTAGGTAAGTCTTTGGATCCACAAATATTTCTGACTATTGCCGATCTAGAAAAACATTTGGATTTCTTCTACCAGACCTACAACAACATAAGACTTCATGGCAGCCTGGATCACTTATCACCAAATTTATTCAGCAAATTATGGGACAAGAACTTAGTCCAACGAATCGAATATGGACATCGACAATACAGATTAAAATTAAAGGTGCCTCATTATTTAATATCGGGTAATGGTGATCTGAGGGAAGTATCCAGCATTTCAAAAGAAGGCCTCGATGGCCGAATTTTGAAACAATTAAAAGTGAATGGCGCCATGTCACTTTAAAACCATCGGTACAAAGGTGCCGTCGGTCGTATCCAGCACAGTAAAATTAGTATATTTATTAAATCAATTTTCTAAACACGTAATATTGTCCGGTTTATAGGGGGCTAAACCAATCATCTAATGTAATTTGTGAATCTGTATTAGGATGATTTGGACAGGTTAGATCGCTGATGACATTTCTCATCCGATCAATATTGAAGTTAAGATTAAGATGTCTAAGAGAGGCTGCTCGAACAACTTCAGGGCCCAAGGGATTATTGGGGTTTGCTCTAAGAATAGTAACGATTTGTACCATGGTTCTTTTATTTTAATGCAATATATAGAGACACCTATGGGATAGGCTCTAGAAAATTTTATCTTAAAAGGTAT
>JAGQWZ010000357.1 GCA_020436835.1 Saprospiraceae bacterium
ACTGCAAAAAATATAATCAATCTGATCCCGGGGCAGATTTTCCGATACGAGAAAGCCACTAAATGTTCCCTGGGGACCAGACGGACTTTTGGCGGAGAGTATTTTTGTGTCGTAAATAGTCATTTCCGGTTGAGGCTGGGTTAAAGTTAGGTAAGTCTCCGATCCCGGATTTACATTAAAATCACCGCTCAGGAGAAACGGATAATTTCCGGCGATGTCTTTTATTTTCCTGGAAATTAGTTTGGCACTATGGATGCGCGCCTGCACTCCCCGGTGATCAAAATGCGTATTAAAAACGAAAATTATTTTTCCGCTCTTTTTCTCTTCAAATTTTCCCCAGGTGACAATTCGTTCCAGAGCGGCATCCCAGCCTACACTGGGTACGTCCGGAGTATCACTTAACCAAAAAGTGCCCCAGTCCAGTACTTTCCATAATTTCCTCTCATAGAATATCGGTGAAAATTCGCCTGCATCTTCGCCGTCATCTCTTCCCACGCCGATCCAACGGTATCCGCGGGTGCCTCGTTCTACATCTTTACATTGATGTCTTAGGGCCTCCTGCATTCCAAAGAAGTCTGGTGCAATACTGTCCAGTACTTCAACGACCAGCTCCTTCCTGGCGTCCCAACGGCTTTCTCCATCTCCGGGATTATCATACCGGATATTAAACGATACCATTTTTACCGGTGCTTTTTGACTGGGCGGATAAGGATTTATCCAATTCCAATAGTCCCGTGATCTTTCCAAAACCCGATGGATGTCCCGTGGCAAAATAAAGTCTTTTTCCTGAAGCTTTTCCAGATATAAGCGGACCTGATCCAGGTATTCATTTTTATCAGGATACAGGGTTTTAATGGCCGGTCTGGCATCATTTGGTTGCTCACTGACCGGGAAAGGAATTAATGTCCCGCGGAAGTCTGCGATTTCACCATTTCCTCCGGCCATGTTTTCGCGTAAACTATAGGGAATATAGGTGGCCAGGGGTACTTCCAACTCTACATTTCGGATACCTCCTAGTTCATTTCCATTGGTATCCACCTGAGGCACGAGCACGGGGAAAGGTTCACCCACCACAGGGGGTTGATTGGCAATGATCCCTTTTTGCCACTCCGGTCCATAGTCCATTCGATATGGTTCCTGAGGTTTCACCGCAGGGATGAATGAGGGTATTGAAGGATAATCTACCTTTTCCGGAGCAACCAGCTCACCCTCCCGGATTAAGGGATAGGAACTATCCGGCGGCAATTGATTGTCTCTAACCCAATGTAAGAGCGCCACGAACAGGGCCCGGTAATTGGGTCGGAATTCAAGGGGGTTGCCAATGTAGTAATCCTTATCGGCTGTTTCAGGTGGAAAGGAATTGACAAAATGCTGCCCACTGGCAATATGATAGATCCTTTCATTTTCGAGTGGCATAATATCCCGTCGGGCAGAGGGATCCGTATGGATCAGGCTGGCACTTCTTCCCCAGTATTCGTATCCGGTATTGACGCTGATGATCCGGGGTTGCAAAGCTTCCGGCATGTGGGTAAGGATTCCGTCCCGGCGCATATTCACCGGATCTATTTGCATCTTCCCGGTGAAGGGAAATAAATCGGTTGGGTAAAAGAAAGCAGAATATCGATGTGCATCGCGTGAAGGTTGGGCAAATCGATGATTAAAGCTGCCTCTACCTCCTCCGGCAGTAATGATCATCATGCCATCGTAAGCTTTTCTTCCCTGCTCGTCGATGTTAAATCCCTGATATAGAAATTGCCTGAGAAACCGACCGGTTTGCGATACCCCGGCGGCCAGACCATATTGAACCGGACAAACCGAGTTTGCATCATACTTGGCATAAGAGATCACATCGCGAATGGCTGATAATCCCAATCCGACTACTACCGGTTGCGCAGAATAATATACCAACTCATAAATCATCCCGGGTTGGAAGCCTTCCTTACTGTAGATGGTACGATCATCGGGGCTGACTTTTCCGTCTTGCCATCTTCCAAAATCCCACTTCGCTCTCGGCACGACTTTCCTTTCGGTATTTCGTCCTGTTCTCTGGGTCAGTACATGCAGATCGGATTTGGGATCGTAGACAGGATACCCGATTTGAGTCCGGTGTCCTAATCCCAGATTATGGGTTGGTGCGTCGAGAGTCCAGTCACTACGAACCTGGCCGATGATAGGAGTTCCTTCCGGATATTGGATTGCCGGCGTATTAAAATTGAGTAGGTCTTCTTGTTCCGGAACATCAAATTGCCACCCAATCCAGATGATGGTTACGCCCTCTTCCAATAATAGTCCATCTCCATAATTTCGGGCAATTTCCGCATTTAATGCTCCACCACTTCCATCCAAAAAATAGGATGGAGTGAATTTTCCTCCCCGGTTGCTGACTTCGACCAGGGCTACTGTCGACTTATTGGAATCCACCGGTTTTAATATTTCAATGTCTGCCGATGACAGTACCAATCCTGATTCATTGACCGGAGCGTATTCGATATCAGTTATTTCACGATTTTGTGGAATTAGCGGATCGGTGCCAAAAAAAATCTTTCCTTTAATTAATTCATAAGGTCCGGCCGCCCCCCAAATTTTACCCTCGAGAATGGTATCCCTTTGTGCAATGGCAACAGACAACACCTTTCCAGAAGCAAACCGGCTACCGGTTAGCAGGCACAATAATATTAACCAATTATATTTCATAGGTTGTTTGGTCTGGTATTGACGGTCGGGCATATGTATTTCTAAAATAAATGATCAGGGGAATAATGCAAATAGCACTAAATAATACGCCGTACCAGGGAAGGTCAGGCACCGGGGTTTCATCCATATTCGAAATCAGTTCCGGATTTAAATAGCTCATGATGACCATCGAACCGTTGTTTATCAGATGCGCTATGATAGGAATTAGCAGATTATTGGTCCATAAAAACAAATAACCTAAGTATAACCCGAGAATAAACCGGGGAATAAATCCTTCAAATTGAAAATGGATGGCACTAAAAATCAAGGCCGTAATCCAGACACTGACTGTTTTATTTGACCATAACCGATAACCAAGTTGTTGAATCGTACCCCTGAAAAGAAACTCTTCTCCCAGCGCCGGAATTAGTCCTATTAATAAAATATTTATAATTAAATCACCAATATTATCCATTCGGATGATTGCCTCCAGTGTGTCGGTCGCACTTTCCTCCATGCTGGTCATCCAGTCGGGCAGGGGTAAAGAGCGATTAAAATCATAGGTATATTGAATGATCGGTAATAGGAGAAGGAGCATGAGGATCGCCACACCAATCCAGCTCAATCTCGGAAAATGGTCCATTTTAAAGAAAGACCAGATTTTCATTTTATAGGTGAGCCAACCAAAAAGTAATGCCGGAAACAGGAACGTGAATAATTGGGTAATTAATAAAGCGAACTTAAGGTGCATGCGATAGTCTTCCCGGTAGAATAACTGACTGGGATCCACCCCTGATACTGCAAAATAAATGAATTGAATAATTGACCCAAGGATCATACCACCCAAAACAATACTGATTAAAATTAAAACAAGCCGGATTGATATCCGTCGGTCGGTACCCTGGTAATTATCCGTATTCAAAATGTATCTTTGTATAATGACACGACTTAGCGTAAATCTCAATAAAGTTGCGTTGATCCGGAACGCCCGGGGAGGCAATATACCGGATTTGATTGAGGTGGCAAAAGATTGCGAACGATTTGGTGCTGAAGGTATTACGGTGCATCCGAGGCCTGATCAGCGACATGTCAGGTATGATGATTTAGCTCCATTAAAAGAGATCGTTACCACCGAGTTTAATATTGAGGGAAATCCGACGAGTGAATTCCTGAATATCGTGTGTGAAATCAAACCTCATCAATGTACGCTGGTGCCGGACGCACCGGATGCACTTACTTCGGATGCCGGTTGGAATACGCTGAAAAACCATGATTTTTTGCAAGAGGTCATTCAAACCTTAAAGGAGAATGGAATCCGCACTTCTCTGTTTATTGATCCGGATGAGAAAATGTTAGACGGTGCCAGGAAAGTGGAAACCGATCGGATTGAATTCTACACGGGTCCCTATGCACATGATTTTGCCCGGGATCCTGAAAGTGCCGTTGAATCTTTTGCCCGCGCATCCCGGCACGCAAACACCCTTGGACTAGGGGTAAATGCCGGTCATGATCTCAATTTGCTGAATCTTCGGTTTTTCAATCAACATCTGCCGAATCTTCTTGAAGTTTCGATTGGACATGCTCTGATTTCGGATGCCCTATACTATGGATTGCAGAATGTAATCCAGATGTACAAGGATCGCCTTAGAGATTGAGAGCTACTTCCTGATAAGGTTAGGTTAACTTTAGAAGTTGGATCTGGTCTCCAGCACCGTTTTTTGTGGTAACTCACTCTGATGCTGATTCTTGTAGTTCAGGTAATTTACTCTTCTCAGGTTATGAAGGAATTCCTGACCATAATTGGTGAGATACTGATGCTGCACAAAGCATTCCTCGATATAATCCACCCAACGTATCCTGGAAACCTGTCCTTCCACCTGGATCATTTCTTCTTTGCGACGGTCTAACATCTCTTTAAAATTTGATGCCGATAAGAAGTACCAATCTGCATCATAAAGGATCATATCCAGTTGACTGACCACATCCCATGCACTTCCGGATTGAAGTATCGTCGCTGCCACCTGTTCAATAGCTTCCGGATCTACTTCATAGCTGCGTAAGAAGTCGGAGGCAATTTCAGCACTGATCTCACGATGGTTAGATGGTGTTTCGATAAATCCTGTGTGATGAAACCAGGCGGCAATTTTTAATGCAAATTGATCGTGAAGATTGATTTCCTCCGCTTTCGAAATGATGGAAACGGCGTGCACAGTCTGTACCGTGTATCGTTGATTGTGAAATACGTATTTAGCACTTAGATTTTCCCGCAGGAGATCTAAAACATATTCAGATGCTCGTTCAACCAGTTTGGTCGTTAAGCTAAAGCCATTCTTGAGTTCACTGTCTTGCAATATCATTCCACTATGATTAAGGAATCATATTAATCGGGACAGTCATCGGTTTTCATCTCAGGTTTCACAGAAACCATGCCATACTTAAGCGTGCCTGGACATACGCGCCATCCTGGTCTGCGTTTTGGTTCCCTGGCAGATTAGGTATTTTCTTGCTTCGGGCAGAAAGAAAATCCGTTAAAATAAGATTTACAGGAAGCGTTTGAGAAGTTTGACCATTTAGGGAACAATCTTTAACTTGTACGGGTGCGAAAGCTCCCCTCAGAGATTAAAGAAGTAAGGATATGGCTAAGGTTAATTTTACCCACGCTTTGAAGCGGTTTCATCCGGATCTGGAGCCCTTTTCAGTGTCGTGTGGAAATGTGAAAGAACTCATCGATATCTTGGAAAACAGACATCCCGGTTTGAAAAATTATATCGTTGATGAACAGGGCAGGCTTCGAAAACATGTGAATATATTCATTCAGCAGGATCTGATCAAGGACCGGATCCATTTACAGGACCGGATCAATGCCGATGATGAGATTTATATCATGCAAGCGCTTTCCGGAGGTTAAGCGTATAAAAACTATTCGATGAAAAAAAAGGTTTTGGTCGGTACCCGCAAGGGCATGCTTGTCCTTGATAAGAATGATGATACCTGGAAGATCACCAGCGATCATTTCATGGGTATACCGGTAAATATGGTTTTTGAGGATCCTCGCAATGGTACCTGGTGGGTGGCACTGGATCATGGTCATTGGGGAAATAAATTGCATTATTCGACTGATCAGGGCAAGCACTGGGAGGAGATCACTGCACCACAATATCCGGAAGGATCCATGATAAAAGAGGATGTTTCGGCCAATCTAAGATACATCTGGGCTTTTTCTCCTACCGGAAATGGATCATCTGATGGCCTTTGGATTGGTACAGAACCCGGAGGACTTTTTCATCTGGACGGTAATAACAATGCCACCCTGGTAGAGAGTCTCTGGAATCATCCAAGCCGGCCGGAAGGCTGGTTTGGCGGTGGCCGGGATTACGCCGGCATTCATTCGGTAGTTGTCGATCCCAGAGACGCTGACCATATCTATGTCGGTATCAGTGTCGCCGGGGTCTTTGAATCCAAAGATGGAGGTCAATCATGGCAGCCGAAAAATAAGGGTTTACGCGCCGATTTTCTTCCCGATCCCCATGCCGAAATCGGTCATGACCCCCATTTATTGGTTTGCTGTCCTTCCGATCCGGATGTACTTTGGCAACAAAATCATTGCGGTATTTTCCGGTCTGGTGATGGTGGTAACCTCTGGGAAGACATCTCAGACCCCGGGGGTGAAGCCAATTTTGGTTTTGCTATCGCAGCCGACCCTGACAACCCTTTGCGTGCCTGGGTTGCTCCTGCCATCAGTGATGGAATGAGAGTCGCGGTAGATAAGAAACTCTGCATCTGCCGTACAGATGATGGGGGTAAGTCCTGGAAGACTTTCCGGAAAGGTCTTCCTCAAGCATACTGTTACGATATCGTATTCAGGCATGCGTTGATTTCGAATGGAGAGGATGTCCTTTTTGGAACTACCACGGGCAATTTATTCAGTTCTCCGGATGCAGGAGAAAGCTGGAATGTCCTGTCAAATTATCTTCCAATGATCTATTGCCTGGCTTTTGCCCGTTGATTTTTTGGCTGGTATTTTTCTTTGAGTGATCTTTGAGCTGGTTTTATTAAAAACTGGAACTTAATTGTGGGAATTAACTCCTCTTCATCAAAGTGGATCATATTTCTTGTGATGCTGGGCCTTTTCCTGACGCTATCCCTTCAGTGGTATCATAATGGCGATCAGATTAATACGTACTTCCATCAAAGTAATAACTATTTGTATGTCGTATACTACCTGGCTGTCATACTGGGATTGATCTCCCTGGCTTATTTTGGGTGGAGATTGCCTGACGAGGATCGCAGGGACCGCTTAGATATGCTTTTTCTGATGCTTTTTTTCCTTTCCACCTCCTTATTATATGTTGGATCTTTTCACCCGGTATTGGCTCCCAACGGTGATAATGCCGAATACATCATAAATGCAAGGTCGATTATAGAACATGGTGGAGTGTACCGGTTGGATACTCCGGCCAGGACGCCGAATACCCTCGCTTCACCGGGGCTGCCTATTCTCCTGGCACCGATATATAAGATATGGGGACTTAATTTCTATCCCATGAAAATGATGATCCTGCTGATCTGTCTGGCCAACGGGGGTCTTCTTTTCATATTATTTCGGCAGGAATTCTCCTTTGTCAGGAGTGCATTACTTAGCATGATTGCTTTCTGTTCACCTTACCTTGTGGCCAACTCAAACACAATAATGACCGAAGGGCCCTATCTGTTCTGGTCATTATTATCTTTGATCTTTATCCGCAAATATGCGTCACATCCGGATTTTTACTGGAGATACTATTTCCCGCTGATCTTTTTCCTGCTTGGTTCCTATTTGACCCGTGCCGTCGGAGCTTCCTTAATCATTGCAAGTGCTCTTTTTCTCTTTTTTAATCTTCCGGCAAAGGGACTGCTTCCGGTGCCTGGAAGAGCAGGTAGGAGAGGACTATTAAAGCTTCTCTGGCTAATCCTACCTTTTATTGCCGGCTTTGTTTTTTGGCTGATTCGTCAGCAGAAAGGTGGAGTAACGCCATTGAGCATATTTATGGAATTTGATTTTCTTGGCCATTTTAGGGATAATATGGTTGCGTTCGCAAATGTGGTTGGTCAAATATTTTTCAGTCCCTCATCTTTTCGCTGGTATAAACAGTCATCCGATTTTTCACTTTCCATTTTTAATCTGGGCTGGCTTTTGATCCTCCTGTTATTGCTTTCGGCTATAATCTATGATTTGATCAGGCGGAAGCTACTGGCCTTTTATTCGGTGATCCTCCTGCTGTTGCTTCTCTTTGCCAGTCAGACACCTCAGGAAAAAGTATTTATGCGCTATTTGTCCGTTTTAATTCCTTTTTTTATTTATCACCTGCATTCTATTTTGCATGCTATGGAGAGTTGGGTCAGAAACTCGAAAAAGCCAATTCCATCAGTTCCTGTGCCAATTATAACCATTGCTTTACTTGGGATAATCTATGTGACAAATTTAAGTTCGAATCGGTATAATGTATTAACTAAAAGTGCAGTGTTCAACTCTTATTACGGTAGTTTCTTAAATGCTGCCCAATGGTGTGGAGAAAATCTGCCTCCCGATGCTTATGTCATGTCCGTCAAACCACGGATTGTATATTTATATAGTGATTTACCGGGACGATTTCTCGTCAATGATCGTGATGTTTATTCAACTGATTTTGAAAAGAAAAAGCTACAGGAAATAAAGGACAGCGGAGTTACTCATATTATTGTCGATGCAATCAGCCGTGCAACGATTGATAATATCCACCCAATAATTCAAAATAATCCGGACAAATTCGAAAAATTGGCTGTACCCGGTTTGGAAGAGAAGTGCACCGTGGTCCGGGTACGTCAATTTTGATCTTTGATTGCCGGTGTAGGTGTGGTTAATTCCACAATATGCCCATCCGGATCGAGAAGATAAACCGATTCAAAATAATGATGATCCTGGATTTCATGTTTTATTCCCTTCTTATCAAAGAATGCCAGTGCTTTGCGAAATGCAGCCGGAGTGACTCTGAATGCAAAATGATCAATGCGTACATTTTTTGACCGGGGAATTTTCGGATCCTGCAAATTAGCGGGGAATAGAGCTACTCCAAAGCTACCACTTACCATAAATACGGGAAAATCACCCCACTCTTCAAATTTTAAGACCTCGAGGCCAAGTACATCGGCATACCATTGCTCAGATTTGTGCATATCACTCACCCGGATAGCGACATGATCCAGGAATTCAATTTCGAAGGGATGATTCATTGGAGACATCGTTTATATTTTTTTTACCTCAACTTTGGTTTCCTGCAGTGCCGAACCACCTCCCATGTCCGACAGCTTGTCGGTAGTCAAAGCATTTACTGAGGACCCACCTTTAGTTAGAGAAGACCAGAAACCCTGAGGTACCATGACGATACCTTCTTTTACCTTTTGCGAGATTTCGACTTTGACCTGAATTTCTCCCCTTTGATTAAATACCATCACCCAATCACCATTTTTTAAATTCCGGGAGATGGCGTCCGTCTGATGAATCTCGATCTTTGGGTCACCTTCCGCGGTGCGAAGATGTTCGATGTTGGCATGACTGGTATTCAGGAAATAACGGGTTGATTTAATAGATAATAGTTGCAAGGGATATTGAGCATGATCTTCTGTCGTCTTCTGCACCGGATAATGATCTGGCAAAGGTGATTTTCCTTCTTCCGCTAAAGCCTGGCTGTAAAATTCACACTTTCCCGATTTGGTTCTGAAATTTCCGGTAGCGTGAGGGAGCCAGGGATCGGGCAGCTGCAGGCGCGCCCAGCCATGTTTCAGTAAATATTTGAAATCAATCCCTTTCAGGTATGGATGTTTACTTTTCAGCGCTGTTTTAATGATTTTCAGGTCGGATTCCGAAAAATAGGCATCATCGAAATCCATTTGCTTTGCCAATAACCGGAAAAACTCACAGTTAGGTTTTGCCTCACCCAGGGGTTCTAATGCGGGTTCATTTAGGTTTATATAACATTGACCCCACGAAATCATCAGATCCCAGTGCTCTAGCTGGCTGGTAGCCGGGAAGATGTAATCGGCATAGCGGGCGGTATCAGTCATAAAGTGTTCGATGACAACCGTCAGCAGATCGTTTCTTTTCAAACCTTCGATGACCAGATTCTGATTTGGGACAATGACCGCCGGGTTGGAATTATAGACAAAAAGGCTTTTGACCGGGGGTTGTAGGTCATGATCCGTCAGGACTTTTCCCAATTCCACCATATTGATCGTACGACGCTCCCCCTCCGCGATGGAATTTGCCAGATCGATGCCTTCCCAATTCAGACATTCACCAAAAAGTTCGAAGGTGAAGTGAAGGAGGCCTCCTCCTGGTTTTCTCCAGGCACCGACCAGCGCAGGCAGCATGGCAATGGCCCAAAAGGCATTGGCGCCATGGTTACTTTTTTCCATACCGATTAATACGCGAATGAGGGAAGGCTGGGATTGAGCATACTGAACAGCAAGATGCTCGATGTCCGTGACGGAAATCCCGGTTATCTGAGCCGCCGTTTCAGGGTCATATTTTTGCACATGCGACCTCAATTCTTCAATACCGGTCGTATAACTGGCCACATAGTCCTCATCCCAAAGATTTTCCCGGAGTATGGTGTGTATCATCGCCAGAGCAAGTACCACATCGGTGCCCGGACGGGGCTGAATATGCCAGTCGGCAATGGACGCAGAGGCTGATCGATAGGGGTCAACCAGTACCACCCGGGCTCCTGCTTTTTTTGCCTCATCCAGATAGGGAATCAGATGCGGATTCGAAATGACCGGATTGGTGCCCCAAAGGATGATGAATTTACTGTGCACCATATCTTCGGGTAAAACTCCGGTTGTACTTCCCAGTGCCAACGCTACTCCGGTAGCCGCCGTATCACCACAAATGGTCCGTCCCAGTTTGGAGGCTCCAAGGCGGGCAAAAAAACGACTGGACATTGCATCATTCTGTACCAGCCCTTCGGTGCCTGCATAACCAAAGGGAAGGATAGCCTCGCCACCCTGATGGGATACAATGTTTTTTAACTGCTGAGCGATTTCTGATAAGGCCTGACTCCAGCCTATCCGTTCAAACTCACCCGAACCTTTCGCCCCGGTGCGCTTTAGGGGTGTCAAAATCCGGTCCGGATGGAAGGTTACATCATCTGGGAAATGCACCATTTTATTGCAAAGGCTTCCGGCAGTAAATGGATTGGAACTACTGGCTTCAAACCTCGTTACTTTTCCCTGCTCACTCGTTACTTCCCAGCTACAGGTATCCGGACAGTCGTGATAGCATGCTCCCTTGACCGTCTTTTTTAACTGCTCCCGAGGCGTCCGGCCGGTCAGCAGAAGTGGATTCAGGCCCAGTAAAGTAGTGCCCTGAATACCGGTGTTTACAAATTTTCTGCGGGACAGTTTTTTATTTTCCTGATCCATTGAAGGGAATTCTCATTTTAGTGGACAACAATGCTCCCGGATAAGTTAACAAATTTCAGGTTCCCGGTACGGAGGTATTAACCTGTCCATTCTATGAGAATTGATCAATCCGCAAGGTTAAATAAATTTAAACCGTCTTCAAGTGGCCGTCTCTGACCTTTCCATTCCAGGTGTCCTCTTAATCCATCCGGGAGTGAAATTTCACATTTCCATTCACTATCTATTTTCTGATATTTTACCGTGATTTTTCCCAGCAGATGTGGAATGGTAGCACTTGCTTCAGTGAGCTCCCCCAGGTGAGGTTTGATCAAGACAGAATTAAATCCAATGTCCGCCGGCTTAATTCCACAAACCAGGCTGAGCAAAAAATGAGAAGGGTGGGCACTCCAGGCATGACAATCAGACCGGTCATGAGAGGCAAAGCCAGTTTCACCACAGGTCGTGTGTCCACGCGCTAAAAAGGTTTGCCAGAAGTCCAGATTTTTGACAAATAAATCTTCGGCCCCCAGTTTTTCCATTGCCTTAAAAAGAAAAAAGCTAAAATAAGAACTGGCAACTTCGCTAAATTCGGGATAATTCAGGATCCGGTCTAATAATAGCGATTGTTCTTCAACCGGTATGACATCACATAAAATCGCAAGAATATTCGTGTGTTGGGTCACTTCGGTCTGTCCGGGATATTCCGTGAACAATTTTTTATCCTCGTCCCAGCAATGCCTTTTTACACTTTGTTTGATTTTATCTGCCAGCACGTTCCATTGTTGTGCCTCCTGGTCGAAACCCGAAATTCGATATAGCTCCACGGCACTGTCTAAAGTGAGCGCAAAATAGAGGCTGAGCATGGCTGAATGCGAAATACTAATATTTGGACGGCTCTGAGGCAGGCTGCCCACATGGATACTCCAGTCGATAAAATTCCGGGTATCGATCGGTCCTAACAACCCCATTTCTTCATCTAAATGCTGAAGGTGAAACCTAAGTACACCATCAATGTCTTCTTTAAATTGTTTTATAAACTCACGATCACCCCTCACTTTGTAATAATCCCAAAGCCCCTGAACCCAGGCCATGCTCCAGGTGCCCATATCAAAATCAAATCGTGAAGGATATGCCGACTTGAATAATTCTGTTTCCCGGTTTTTCGATTGATGGACCAGACGGATGACCTCTCTCAAAAGGCGGTCATCGGTCGTATTATAAAGATAGTTAGCCATGATGGGGCGATTATCACCGGGATAGCATAGCTGCTCGTAATAAGGTGTGTCATAAAATGTTTCGCCCGAACACATTCTAAGCGTTCGCAGACACATCTCGAATATGCTATTTAGTTGTTCATCGCTGCTGTGGAAAGTAGCCATTTCCGGATAAGGGTATCCCGAATAAACATTTTGAAGTGAAAGAATGTCCAGGGACTGAGTTCCACTTTTGATTTCCAGCTCAACGTACCGAAAGGCCCGCTTCCACAGAGGTCGAAAAGTCCTTTTCTGGCCATCGCAATGATAGATATCAAAGACACCATACATGGTCAATTCGTTGACCGAATCCCGATGTGCCTTGAGGTTGGGTTCTTCATAAAGTGCTTCGGCATAGCGAATTTTGATCGTAGCACCCAGGCCGGCGTCTACGGTCAGCTCCGGGTACCCCATGGTGAATAATTCAAAGTCGAGCAGCACCTTGACCTCGGAATTCGCTGGAATCTTCAGGGGCAATGCATCAGGAGATCCCTGCATGCCACTAATGCGACGAATATGGCCAGGGTACTCAAGGTGATGGTCCATGAAGGCAATGTTCCGGGCAACCAGATTCCATGGACTTTTACCTTCGAAAACTAAAGGTTCCGCCGGAAGCCAGGCGCGATCGTCATAGCCGGAATCTTGCCAATTCCAGGGATATCTATCGGCAAATACCTCATCACCGGGGCCGCATGCATAGTAGCCTTTTACCCATTCCCAGTGTTTTAATTCACTATACATGATAGGATCATAAGCCGGATTTTTATAGCATTTCCATTCCGGTCCGGTATTTAAAAATTTATATTGATCATTTTCAGACCGGAGGAGAAAAGCTGTCTGTTCCGTGATAAATGCCATCGGTTTGTCCTGGCCCATATTGAACACCAGGGCAGCCAGGGTGTTTTCTCCTTGTTGTAGAAAAGGTGCAATGTCTACAACATCGTATTTATAGGTCTTCAGATCTCCTTTCGCCGGCCCGAGACAGATTCTTTCGCCATTAATAAAAAACTCGTAACGATTATCGGCTGAAATATGGATGGGTAGTTCACCAGGTATATCTTCCAGTTCAATAACATGCCGGAAATGGTAGACTCCGTAGCTATTCACATTAGCGGTGGGGTAACCGATCCAGGGCTCTGCTAACGCAGTTTGTCCGTTAATTAGAGAATAAATAGCTAATAAAAATAATAGGGGAAGCAGCGATTGCCGATTTTTCATTTTCGATAATTTCAATTCACGTAAAATATCGAAATAAATCAGCTACATCAAAATTTATGCAGACACAACATGACCTTTTTCATCCATTTTGAGGAAGGGGTTGTAGGCAATTTCCCACAGGTGATCATCCGGATCAGCAATATATCCACTATAGCCTCCCCAAAATACCTTTTCCGGTTCTTTCACAATGTTGACCTGACGGGATCTCATTTTTAAAAAGATGTTATCGACTTCTTCCTCACTTCGTGCATTAAAAGCAATAGTGAAACATTTAAACCCTTCACCACTTGAATTTACTCTTGCATCCTCAGCCAGTTTTTTCGATGAGTAGAGTGATAATAGAATACCATTGAGTTGAAAAAAGGTGATGTCCTCGTTGCTGGAGTCCAGCTTGCTCCATCCAAATTGCTCTTCATAAAAGAGAGTGGAAGCCTTAAGATCACGTACTCCCAGCGTAATTATGCTTAGTCTCTGTTCCATCTCTTACATTTTGATAAAATGACGGATCGAAATATTCTTCTTATCAAAGATGCGGAGCGTATATTGGCCGGCAGGAAAATTTGCGACTTCCAGTTTAGCTTGATTGTAATCGGAGATGACCCCATGCTTCATAATTTGGCCCTGGTTGTTAAAAATTTGAAATTCAATTGCTCCGCTTTGATGGTCGTTCATTTGCAGGTTTACGGTCTCGTAGGCAGGGTTTGGAAAGAGCGTAAGGTTATCAAATCCGTTCCTTTCCAGGACCGCGGTGGTCATCGTTTCCATAGTATCCGGTACAATGATATCATCGGGATAATCCGTGCGAACACTAAGCATCCCTCTCCTTGCGGCAGGTAAACCGCCGAACTGGATATCCGAGTACGACCAGGCAAGAGCACCGGCATATCCCAACCGGTAGGCATATTGGTAACATTCTTCCACCGAAAAACCCAGGATACCACCCGCGGGAAACTCTCCAATGATGATCGGTTTATCGATGTTCCAGTAGGATGCCGGATGATGGAATGGTGAACCATCAATTCCGATATGGTCATAGTAGTGTACCTGGATAAAATCGAGCGTGCCCTCCGGATCTCCTCCGGCGGCAATGAGCTTGTCATCCCGGTAGAAATCCGTAAATCCGGAAATATCAGAAGAGGCCCGGAATGACCAGGAACCATTGGAGACCAATGCTCCAGGTGCGGTACGGTGTATAGCTCCTGCGCATAAATTTATAAATCGTTGAACAAAAGGCATGGATGTGCGTTCGGCTGACCATCCGAATTCCGTGGTCATGCCTTCCGGTTCGTTAAAGATCTCCCAGGTCATCACTGCAGGATGCTGATGGAGGGCTTCGACCATCGGTATCAGTGCATTGTCTATGTAGGCAAGGGTTGAAAGACTGTCTTCCAACAGCATTCTCGTATTTCCAAGATCTTGTCCCTGGTTTTGGAGCATATCGAAAGACCAAAGGCATAGGCTTACCATAATCCCCCGCTCGTAGGCCAGGTCCAATACCTTGCGCATGTTTCCGATTGTTGTTTCTCTCAAACCGGAGACGCTGCCGTCCGTCCCGAATAAGGGACTCACGCTTCCATTGGTATGTAACCACCACCGGATCGCATTTCCTCCGGCCCGTTCTATATCATCCAGGATGGTGATCCACGTAGATTGATTGTAGTTAATCAGATCTTTGGCGAAGTTACTGCCAGACGTCCAGGCGATGTTCATTCCACTCATAAACAGACTATCCGCACCTCCCCGGATGGATAGTCGATTATTTCTCTGATTTTCCAGGTCTGCAATAATGACGACAAAATCAGTACTTCCGATATTCCCTTCATCATCTCTGACGGTTAAATTGATTTGATGCGTACCCACCGGGAAAGTATGATCAAACATCGATTCCATGCCAAGAATACTATCATTTTGATCTGTCCAGATGTAATCTACCACGCTTCCATCCGGATCGGTACTGCCCGAACCATCCAGAGTGACTGTCTCTACACCGTCAAGCAGGTCATCATTTAGCAGGATGTTTCCCTGACTGAGTGCATCGGGTGCCAAACCGATCACCTGGTTGAATTCCAGGTAATCAAGTTCAAACCACCCCCAGAAATAATTTATATCGATCATATTTAAACCCTCCTGCAGGGTAATCTTCCCGGCACTTACTTCACCGAAAGTATTTCGTTCTTCAAACTGGATGGCCTGTTGCGGTCCTCCATTTACCTGCAGGTAATTTTCCTTATATCCATAAGGAGTGGCAAATCCCAGGGTCACCCAGTAATCCCTCGCTTCCGGGGCATTAACCAAAATGCGAAGATGGTCCGTATCCGGATTGTCAAAGCTTGATACATACCCCCGGCCGGAGTAACCCGCAGTTCCAAACTCTACCCGGGTACCGAATAGCACTCCTTCTTCCGCCTCTACCCGGGTCAAGGTCTCATCCAGAGATATGCCGGGAAGTTCATCGACCGGTGTGAGAACGAAATAATCCGGCTCCAGGGGGGCATTGCCAAAGGTGATCCGTAACGTGTGGATGCCTTCGGTAAATTCATAGGTCCCTATATTTCCCCGGGCGAAAGTATCCGATCTAAATAAACGGATTTCGCCATAGGGCTCATTGTCGATCTGCATCTGACAGAAAGTGTTGCTACTGGAATTATTGGAATAGACCATTTCAATCTTGTGTAATCCGGCAGATTCAATTTCAAAGAAAATCTCCAGATGGTCACTGACCACATCGAAACCACTTACGTACCCATCCCCTGAAAATCCTGATTTCCCCTGACTGAGAGTAACTCCTGACAGGGTTCCGATCTCGGCTTCAGCAATGACTTCATTTTGAGCGAACAGGGGAAGTTGCCAAAGTATGAGTGAAATTACGGCTGGAATAAAATGGTAGCATTTATGCATAAAGAGTTTCAATTTAGTGTATGAATTTGCTCTGCTGATTTAGAAGTCATTATTGACTCCAAATTCAATGCCATCACCAGGGTTTTATCCGATAAAAATAAAAAAGTCCGGATGAGGGATCACTTTTGACCAATTTGCCCAGTCTTTCTGCATAATAATTTGAGAATACCCAGGTTATTGGTCCGGTTGATCTACAATGATCTCACTGATCAGATCCTGGACCTGTAGATCCTCTGGCCAGAGTGATGGTCCTTCCGCATATACTTTGCCGGTAAAGTCCATGATCATATAGTACGGAGTTTCCATCAGGTGGAGCCGGTCAAACAATAGTTCGGCTTCCGGCTTACTTAACAAATAGTGTCGGCCAGTCAAGCCATGCTTGTGCACTTGGTTCAACCATTGATACTCCTGAGAATTAAAGCACAAGTAAATACACTCTAATTCTTCATAATTAAATTTCTTTTTCAGGGCTTCTGTATATGGTAGTCTTTTAATACTGTTACCAAATTCGATACTCCAAATCTGAATAAATAACGCTTTCGCATTGGCTGTGGCCAACACAGTATCCAGTACCGGATGATTTACATGTTGTTGTAGATTATAGGGCAGAGGTCTTCCTGAGAAGTAGGGAATCAGAGGAATTATTCTACGCTGCAGGTGACTGGTTTCCGGTTTGCTTCGGGGGTATTTAGCTACCAAAAAGTCCCGGAAGTATGGTTCTTTTACATAGGTGGTAATGATATTACTGAAATATTTTTCGTGGAGTCGAAATTTATGGGATTTAATTGCTGTGGTAAAGTATTGGGTCAGGACCACCTGACGGGTAAAATCATTCTTTTCCTTAAGAATATTTAAGAGAGTAAGTGAATCACGTTGATCGGATACTGAATGAGGTGACGGTTTTCCGATTAGTTCAAACGGGACGTATTTCTGTAGATAGAGAAAAAGGAGAAATCTTGCAGCTTTAATGTTTAGCAAAAGCTCTTTCTTGAGCGGACCCTTTAATCGAAGATTGAAAAAGTAAAAAATTCCAGGTGATTCATGAATGACAGCCTGCCTGGAAACAATAGAATAAATCATTGATAGATATTCTGATTCTTCCTCACCCCAGATCCAGTTAATTACATCATCAGAGACATCATTGCCAATGATAAAGTCTTCGATGACTTTCCTTTTTATCTTTCTGAGGCTGTCTGCGAATGAGATAAACTGGGTGTTGGAAATATTTTGTATTTGAAATTTTATTTTCTGTGAAAGCAGTTCTTTGGAATTCCGGTACTTTAGATATGCTTGCAGGTCATCATTTTCCCGCTTCCGGTCTCCGGAGAATTGAATAAAGTGAGGAACTAGTAAGCTACTGTCATTTGCAGTAAAGGTAATATGTATGCTATCTCCAGGATGTACAATGACCGGAATATCTTGTCGGTAGGTTAGATTAACGTCCTGGTTGTGAGGTACGATAAATTTGAAATTGAAATGACCATTTTCGGAGATTATTTGTACTCTTTCTTGCGTGTCTTGAAAGATTTGGCTGAATGTTAACGAAATTTTTTCGCTGGAAAATGGGAGGTGATAATTCGTGATTTTTCCTGCGATTGTCACGACACCGGGAGCAAATTCTATCTCTTTTCCCCGGCATCCGGCTAATGTCACTATGATCAGGATAGCGAACAGATTTTGCATTTTATTTTTTCCGAAAAGAGCCATGGCGAGCCCAGGATTTAGGTACCTTTCTCCATTGTGTTACGGTTAGCCATGGGCTTGCGTGAATTTTAATCTGAATTTTAACCAAAGAATAACATGGCATTGGCATTTATTCAGATTCGGAATAGATCTTCCTCATAACCTCAATTTTCTCCGCACTTTCTGCCACCGAATGGCTGGTAAACATCATCACTCCGGTGGCTGGATCCTGGAGTCCATAGTTCATGACTTCTCCAAACTCTTCAGCAGATATTTCGTAGGGATCATTATGCGCCTGTATTATCGGCCATACCTCATATTTCTCTTGTTCTTTTAGTTGGAGGTTGGAGTAAAACCATTGAAGATTTTCCTGTACCCATTCCGGACTTCTTCCCATCCGGGCATGATACACCATCGGTGAGAAAACATCAACCGATTCCTTGAGTTTATCGTAGTCCAGACCGAGTATATTGATCCGGGCACTGTCAAACTCGGTATCGGTCCAGGGGCAATGATACAACCCCAATAAAGCATTGGGCCGGATCGTCTCGACAATGTGGCGCATCTCAGCGGTCCATTCAAAGATCACCTGGCAACGCCATTCACGCCAGAGGTTTTCATGTGTTTCAAGAATGTAAGTGGCTTTATTTAACGTAGGCCCATCCGGAAGTTTGATTTTCGCATACTTTGAGAATTGGTCGAGGCAGTGATCGCAAAAACAAGTCTCGGGCAGAATCGGTTCCGGCTCTTCAAACTGGGCATGCCAGTGTATGTAGTCGAGCCAGACCCCGTCCAAATCATGCTCCAGAAGCAGCGCTTCCAATTGGTTGCGTCGATAAAGCCGAAATCCAGGTTCGGTGGGACAGACTCCCATAAACCACGAAGCTGCTTCTGCTTTTTCTCCACTCGAATTTATAGGCCAGGCTTCCGGATTCGTATCGACATAACCTTTGCCGTTTAATGTGGCAAATTCTGCGTAAACTTTTAGATTTTCCCTGCGGGCCTGGCTGACCAATTCGTGGTCAATAGATCCACTGTGTACAAATACGGCATTGATGCCCAATTCACCCAGGTGATAACCCAGATCCCACAACGGTTTCGGATTTCCATAAATGCCCCTTGTTTTTACCGTGCTAACTGGATCCTGATCGCAAGAGAAGCCAACCAGGGTTAGGATCAATAACAAACAATAATATTGTTGAACATCTTTTCCCATCGACCTTCCGGTTTTCCCTTTAAGTTACAAATTATTGATTTCTCTTGAATCGTGGTTCGAACAGTTCTAACCACAATTCATTCCTGATTAATTGCATTTCAGACCTAATCAGATTGATGCAGACGTTGCCCTTGAGCATCTTTGGCTAAAATTTAATTACTATGAAAAATTTATTCGTTCTTTTTACCTGCTCATTGCTACTTTTTTCCTCCTGTACCAAAGATATTATCCGGGGTAACGGAAAGATCGTAACGGAAGATCGCCAGGTTGAGCCATTTTCTGAAGTCCAAGTGGTCGGAAATTTTGATCTGAACATTCACTATGGAAATGACCGCTCGGTAAAGCTGGAAACAGATGCCAATATTTTACCTTTTCTTTTGACTGAAGTGGATGATGATGTTCTCCATATTTCCTATGAATCTGATCAGGTGGTGATCAACGACCGTTCTACCGTAACGGTGACCATACCCGAAATAAAAAATATCGTCGCTGTAGGAAATCCCAGCGTACTGGTCAGTGGTAATTTTTCTAATGCGGATTTGGAATTTTCAGGGACCGGTAATGGAAGTTTCGATCTTAACCGCGGACCTCTCGAGCGTGCAGATATTACGACATCCGGTAATTTTCATGTAAATGCTTTCGATACCGAAATTGAATCATGTCTCGTAATGATGCATGGACAGGGACGCGCAGAGCTTAAGGTGGAACACGAATTAGAGGTGGAGATTAATGGTAATGGAAGGGTTTATTATAAAGGAGATCCAACCGTTATCACTACTATTAATGGCAACGGCAAGGTGATTAAAGCCCAGTAAGTTGCCAGGAAGGAAGTCTGATAAATCTAGAATAAAAATAGGTTGATGGTGACCCGGTAAATTTTGCCCAAGATTAAGGAATATTGATAATGATTAGCGGGCGGAATAAAAGGATAAGAATTAATTTGATTTCTGATCTTTTTGACATTTAATATCTTCAGGTTATGGATCCAAGAACACTAAAGGGATTAAAGCCGGAGATGTACTGTCATCCGCTGGAGATGAAAGCGATGGAAAATCTGCGAAAGACTAAGGGCTTGCAAATGTTGGTCAACAAATTTCATGAAATAGGTCTGGAGCAGCACATGCTTTTACAGTACAAATCAAACTGCATCAAGGTGACTGATCAGGTCTTTAGTGATATCCATTTCTTACTTGGTAAGGCCAGGGAAATACTTCAGGTGCCGGTTAATATTGAACTTTATATTCAGCGTTCTGATAAATTGGAGGGTTTGTCCATTGGAGTAGAAAATCCGGTTATTATTCTTCCTTCCGAGGCAGTGGATCAATTAAGTTATCAGGAACTACTTTTTATTTTGGGAAGAGAAATGGGCCATCTCGCTCACCAGCATACATTATACAAGGAAATAGGATTGATCTTTCCTGATCTGATGGAAGCTTTTTCAGTAGTGACACTGGGGATAAGTTCTCTGGTATCTGCCGGATTAAAATATGCGCTTTATAACTGGGATCGAATGTCGGAACTCACGGCGGACCGGGCAGGCCTGTTGACCTGTCAGGATGAAGATGCCGTATTTTCGCTTTATGCCAAATTGGCTGGCTGGCCTCCGGGCCATTGGTCTTCCATTAATTTAACTGAGTTTAAAAGCCAGGTAAAATCTTATAAAGCCGGACCCCAGAAAACATTTGACAAGGTTATGAATTATATGCTGGGAAGTAATTCCTGGGCGATGGCCAGAGCTAAAGAACTTTTGATCTGGATTGAAGATGGAAGCTATGAAAAGTTACAAAGAGAGAGCCTGGCAAAAGGAGTTGACTAATCCTTTATTTGCTTGTATTTACTTTTGCTTTCAGCTCATGTAATAGATTATACAGACCAAAATAAGTCCGGTTGATGTAGATCGCATGTTTGTTACCCCGGGCTACTTTGGAATTCCGGATCTCTTTCATTTTTGAAATCCGTTCGCCCAGGGTGTATATATTCTTAAAATATTTTTCATCGGCAAAATCAAATTGATCGCTTCGGAAGGGTCTGCCCAATAATTCAATCATTTCGGTAAATATCCCGATAAAGAATGTTCGTTCTTCTTTCGAATCCGATGGTGCAAGAAACCCCAGATTTAAGAATAGATCGTGCAGGTCGTAATCTACCTGCATCACCTCACTGGTCATCAATTGAAAATAGAGATCATAGAAGTCCTCAGGAATGACTTTCACACAACCAAAATCAATCACTCCAAGGTTCTGATCCGGAGTTATAATAAAGTTGCCCGGATGTGGATCGGCATGTACCATTTTCAGTGTGTGAATCTGATGCGCATAGAAATCCCATAGGCTCTGGCCGATTTTATTTCTTGATTCCATATCAGGTCCGGTCCGGATCCACTCCCGTAAGAGCTGGCCCTCAACCCAGTCCATCACCAGGATCCGCTCACTTGATAATTCCGGATAATAGGAAGGGAAAATCAGATTATCCAGCTTATCG
>JAGQWZ010000358.1 GCA_020436835.1 Saprospiraceae bacterium
CGAACTTGCGCCACTTGACCAGGTCTCCGTCAAACATGATATCTCCTTTGATTTTTGGCAAGCCGGTGCCTCCCAAAAGGGTGTTGGCTTTTTCAAGATCTGCCAATAACCCGGAGTAAATATTTTGCTGCATATCATAACTGGGCTGAAAGATGGGCTCCATCGCGCTGGCTTTTGCGGCTTCTGTATAAGGGATATCTCCCCACATATCCGTCAGCATTTGAAAGAGCCATGTTTGCATGATCAGCGCAACGGCTTCATAACTGTTATTGCCGGTATTTTCTCCGATCTGACGAAGTGCAGCCAGATCGCGAATCGTTAAATAATGGGACTCCCAGGTTCCGGATTGGGTTCCCCAGTTGAATAGATCAAATTCAGTAAAAACAATTCTTGCACCATATTGTGCCATGAGGTTACCTTCACTCCAGGCATCACCCACTGCCCGGTTGATGGAATTTCGTTGGGCATTTGTGAGTAAGAGTTCCGGATTATTGTTTATAGAGGTTGCCACATCCGGATTATCATTGACAACTTCGAATTTGGTGCAGGCCCCTATCGAAATCAAGAGCATAACAACCAGAAATATATGGATTGATTTTTTCATTCTATTTTCTTTTTCTACTAATGATAATTTTTAGAAACCAACATTGACGGAAAATCCAAAGCTTTTGGTGGAGGGCACGGTTGCATCTTCAACACCAGGAACATAGCGTCCACCTCCGAAGGATAATAATTCAGGATCACCATGATTAAAATCTTTAGCCCACAACCAGATATTATTTCCGATCAACGAAATATCAAGACTGGTTAGGAATGTTTTTTCCAATAAGGCCTTGGGTAATTTATAGGTAAGACGAGCTTCTCGTAGTTTCACAAAAGTGGCATCGTACATACCTTCGGATTCGTTCTGGCGTCGATAACGGTTGTTATGGTACGCATTGGCATGTACGATGACATCGTTTGGTGCATAACCACTCACATTACCCTCAGCATCAAAGATCTCCTTTACCCCGGCTCCGATGATACCATCACTGTAGGTTTGTCCGTTCGTCTCATCTACCCAGGTGAGACCGGAATCGAATATCCCCGGATGAGCTCCACCAAATTCAGGTGACCGGCCCCACAAAGTCTCTACGATGTTTCCTGCGGTCGCCGCAATCAAGCGGGTTCTTGATAGCAGCTCTCCTCCCTGTCTCCAGTCAAATAAAAAACTGAAACTGAAATTTTTGAAGGAAAAATCATTATTAATTCCCAGCGTGAAGTCTGGATTATAATTACCAAGCTTCTGTAGTTTATTGTCTTCTCCTACAAATCCTTTGGTAAATATGACCTCACCGAAAAATTCACTATTTGGATCTTCCACCTTCCTGAGACTTGTTCCCCACATGTCTCCCAGGGATCCTCCTTTCTGCGCCAGCAGGGTCACTCCGTTTCCACCGTAAACATATTGATCCACGCCATCGATGAGTTCGAGCACTTCATTCCGGTTTCTACCGAAATTAAAGGTTGTATTCCAATTAAAATTCTTGGTTTTGACCGGAACCAGATTCACCATTAATTCGATGCCCCGGTTCTGAATTTTTCCCGCATTAATAACCCTTGAAGTCTTACCGGTTGAATGAGGCAGATCAATGGCGAGAATCTGGTTTTTCGAAATGGAATTATAATAGGTAAAATCTATCCCAATTCTGTTTTTAAATAACCGCACATCTGTACCGATCTCGTATGAAGTCTGAATCTCCGGTTTTAAATCAAAATTCGGTAAGGTGTTCGAAGGTGAGATCGTTCCGTTCGATCCCCACTGAGAGCTTCCAAAAAAGTAGGGATCACTCAAACGATAGGGATCTGTGTCACTACCCACCTGTGCCCAACCGAGGCGAAGTTTTGCAAAAGACAATGCACTGCTGGTGGAGATGTCAAACATGTCTGTCAGAATTGCACTGAGGGAAACAGACGGGTAGAAATATGAATTATTATTTTCCGGCAAAGTGCTGGACCAGTCATTTCTGGCGGTAAAATCAAGATAAACCATATTCTTAAAGGCAATCTGTCCTAATCCGTACAAACTGTTAATTTGTTGCTCCGGTCGGTTAATGCTTTGCACCAGAGGACCATCTGCATTGGTAAATGAATATACTCCCGGAATAATCAATTTATTTGCACTCACACCGTTAAAATGATTTTTCCGAATCATCCTGTTTCCTCCAAAAGAAGCAGACAAAAACCAATCAGAAGTTATCTGCTTATTATAATTTAAGAGGAAATCTATATTGGTTTCATTAAAGTTAATTTTGTCTTCGCGATACTGCCCATTTGGAAAACGCTGGGTACTATAAGCCCGTTTGATAAATCGATACTCACTAAAATTGTCTCTCCCTGCCCGGATCATGAAATTAAGATCATCGGTAATATCATAGGTGGCGGAAATATTTCCAATAAGACGATCCTTAGCCAGTGAATTGGTATTTTCAAACATGGTGAAATAAGGATTGTCATGGTAATTGTAGTTGTAATTAAACTGCTGAAATCCTTCCAGTCCTTCCTGCCAGTAATTCCGCAAACTCCTTGGGTTGATCTGTTGTCCCCACCAGATAAACAAATACATGACGGATTCTGTACCGTATCCATTCACGTGGCGATTATCACTATCACTACGAATGTAATTGGCTTTGGCATTCACTTTTAGTCGGTCTGACAATTTATATTCAGAGGAAAGGGCAACGGTATTCCGCTTCAGGTCGGTATTTGGTAGAATGCCCTTATTATCCAGGTTGGTATAGGAAAGCCGGAAATTGCCCTGATCATTACCACCGTACAACGAAATATTGTTAACCAGGGTGTGACCGGTTTCAGTAAAGAGGTCAACCGGATCTCCATGATCCACCCATGGTGTGGGTGTTATCGTACCTCTTCTTTCGAGATCAACACCACTTGAACCGAGAATATAACTCAGTCCGTGTACATCACCACCCCTCAGTCCGGTAGACGTCGGTGAATCATGCTGAGCAAGCAATCGACCATCGAGTCGGGGGCCCCAACTTTCATCTACGCCATCAAATGTACCACTGCCATATCCGTCAAAGAAGGAAAAATCCTCATTCTTACCCTGTCCGTATTCTCTCTGGTATTCCGGTGAAACCAGAACGGATTCGAAGGTGGTTCGTGAGTTAAAAGTCACTCCGATTCCCTTTTTGCCTTTTCCCGATTTGGTTGTAATGATGATCGCTCCATTCGCTGCCCGTGATCCGTAGAGTGCTGTAGCATTGGCCCCTTTCAATACGGAAATTGACTCAATGTCGTCGGGATTTATTTCGGCCGCACCATTGCCATAGTCGAGATTCATATTGCTGGCAATACCAATCTGGTTTGTACGTGTGTCTGTAATATTATTTATAGGAATACCATCCACCACGAAAAGGGGCTGGTTATCACCACTCATGGAAGATGCTCCCCGGATAAGGACGCTACTGGACTGACCCGGACCTACACCGCTGGATACGACCTGGACTCCGGCCGCCTTACCCGATAGGGCACTGACAAAATTGGTTCCGGTCTGTTCGGCCACATCTTCTCCGGCAATATCCTGCACAGAATAACCCAAAGCCTTGGTTTCTCTCTCGATACCCAATGCAGTCACGGTCACTTCTTCCAGTCCGACAATATCTTCAGTCATGATAATATTTAGTTCAGCCTGTCCCTCTATTGGCACTTCCCGGGTCTGATATCCGATAAAGGAAAACACCAGGGTTTCTGTCTGATCATTTACGGTTAACTCAAAATTTCCATCGAGGTCAGTAACGGTTCCACCACTTCCCTCTTTGGGAAAAACGGACACGCCTATTAAAGGATCACTATTCTCATCGATTACAGTACCTCTGACCGTCTGTGAGTACATTCCAACGGAAGCAAGCAGGAAACACACCAGCCCATAAATGCGCAAGGTATTCCTCCGGTTCCGTAAAAATTGATTTAGGTATTTGTTTCTCATAGCCATAGTAAAGAGTTAGATATTATGAAAGGTTTTTTTCGAATTAGTTTGATGGGACGAAGTTGAGATATTAAGGTTTTCTTAATTTGAATTATCCTTTAAGTCATTCTTAATCTTTGGGGGGTATTCATCCCGTTTTGTAGTAAGAGAGAATACACTGGATTAAAATGCAGTTTACAATGGCCGGTCAGGGTTCGATATAGCACTCAGCTATTAAAGGATTTGGAATTCCGCAAAACTGATGGGAAGTAGGACAGCCACGAACTAATTAAGACATAATTAACGGTGGTGATACATAGAAATAATATCCTCCTTTTAGATTTGCGACAATCTAGTCAAAGTCAATGATTCGACATTGTTTAACTTTTTTCATTAAGAAGTTATTTACAGGTAATCAGAAGGAGATCTGCAGCGATCTCCTTCTCTGTTTTCATAATGATGTCAATGAAAAGAAATGAATAAATTATTTCCACTGATATGTTCACTCTTGTGTATTTATAATAGTAGTGGACAGTCTTGTGAAAATCTGGTTTTAATCACACTGGATGGGGTAAGATGGCAGGAAGTTTTTACGGGAGCGGATCCTGGTCTAATTTCAGACCTGAAAAGCTCGCAAGAGAGGAAGGACATCAAATCACTTTTTAAAGATGACGATCCTAAGCAAGCCCGAAAAAAGTTAATGCCCTGGACCTGGAGCACCCTGGCCGGTCAGGGTCAAATTTATGGCAACCGTCAACTTGGAAACAAAGTTGACTGTACAAACCGGTATCGAATATCTTATCCGGGTTACAACGAGATCCTCACCGGATACAGCGATCCCTGGATCACCTCCAATGCAAATAAATATAATCCAAATATCACAATTCTGGAGTGGTTTAATGGACATGCTGAATTTTGTGGCAAAGTAGTAGCCTTTGCTTCCTGGGATGCTTTCCCTTACATAATCAATGACCAGCGCAGTGGAATTACGGTAAACGCCGGCTTCAGCAAGGCAGAAGATAATTATCTCACCTCCAATGAATTATTTCTCAACGAATTAATAGACCAATTGCCAGGCCCCTGGGAATCTACCCGTCTTGATGCTTACACGCACCAATATATGATGGAATACCTGGAAAAATACCATCCGCGACTCACCTTCATATCTTATGGTGAAATGGATGACTATGCACATTCGGGGCAATATGGCCAGTATTTACAAAGTATCAATCAAACAGATAAACGCATTGCTGATCTTTGGAATTTTTTAGAATGTGATCCGTTTTATGCCGGTAGAACGGCACTTATTATCACCACAGATCATGGCAGGGGTTATCATAGACCTTCCGATTGGAAAAATCACGGTATTTTAACCCGTGGTTCCGGTGAAATATGGATGGCTTTTATTGGTCCTTCCATTCCAACCAAGGG
Organism: Saprospiraceae bacterium; assembly: GCA_020436835.1. Taxonomy (GTDB): domain Bacteria; phylum Bacteroidota; class Bacteroidia; order Chitinophagales; family Saprospiraceae; genus JABDMH01. Next base: position 5,399 of record JAGQWZ010000358.1, read on the forward strand.
AGAGATCAAAGAAGAAATGCAATTATTTCAAAATCAAATCGCAAAATCACTGGCCTTCATTCTGGGCTATCAGTATGAGCCTCATCAGGAAGAAGCAGGAGAAATAATTAATCACATTTTTACCAATTAATATGAATGAATTTGATGTGGTCGTTATCGGAGCGGGAATCGTGGGAATTTCCCATGCATTTCACAGTGTAAAAGCTGGCTTAAAAGTCGCCTTGATCGAAAGAAATGACTTTCCCAGAAACGCCACGGTTCGAAATTTCGGACAGGTAGTTCCTTCCGGCATGAATCTGAAATGGCAGCATTTCGGCCGGGAAAGTCTTAGAATCTATAAAGAGATCCAGCAGGAATATGATATCACCGTGCGACATCAGGGATCCATCTATCTAGCCAGCGATCAGGAAGAGATGCTACTGCTCGAAGAGCTCGCGGAAATCAACAAAGACAACGACTACTCCTCCATTCTTTACGGGATGGACAAATGTCTGGCGGAATATCCGGGCCTACAGGCCTCGTACGTAAAAGGAGGATTGTTTTTTCCGGATGAGATAAATATTGATCCTCGTCTTGCTGCCCGGAAAATTATTGAGTATTTGGGTTGGAAATACGGACTGGTCTATCAGCCCCGTACGTTGATAAAAAATATGGTGCGGGCTAACGGTTCAGTGCATTTGACTACTGCTGATGGTGAACTTGTCAAAGCCGGCAAGGTCTTTCTCTGCAGTGGTGCTGAATTTCAAATATTATTTCCCGATCTATTTATGAATAGCGATCTGGTGCTGGTCAAACTCCAAATGATGCAAACTGTGTCTCAACCGACCCAAATTATCAAAGGCTCCATATTAACTGGCTGGACCATCAGGCGCTATGAGAGCTTCAGAGAATGCAGATCATTTCACAGAATTACAAAAAAGGATTGTCAGGAGTCGTTCCAACAAAAATATGGAGTCCATATTTTGTTTAAGCAAAATGCAGACGGCTCGGTAATCATTGGTGACAGTCACGAATACGCACCCGTAAAAGAAATTGATCGGCTATCCGTTGACATTAATTTATCACTTAATCGCTTTATGTTGACGGAAGCAGCAAAAATATTTGATCTGGAGCGTTTTGAAATACTCAAAACCTGGAATGGTTATTATACGCAAGGTCAGTCGAATGATATCTTTGAAAAAACCCTCGATGATCACATCCATATCATAACCGGAATCGGAGGAAAAGGCATGACAGCATCCCTGGGATATGCAAAGAAAAATGTGGAAAAAACCCTCGCTCTCAATATTAAAACGGAGTATTAAGCTATGATTAAAATGGTAATTTTTGATATGGCGGGAACGGCTATCGATGAAGATAACATCGTATATAAGACCATTTCGTCGGTTCTCAATGAATTTGGGATGGAAGTAGGACTGGATCTGGTCTTGTTGCACGGTGCAGGAAAGGAAAAATGGCAGGCGATCCATGATATCTTACAACAAATTGATGGGGTGGCACCTCCCAATGAAACTGTTACTGAACTGTATCATCATTTTCAGGTCAAACTTGATAGTGTCTATGAAATAGCGCCGATGCAACTTTTTGAGCCACTGCCTGACGTCATTAGAAAACTCAGGTCGCAGGATATAAAAGTAGTTTTCAATACCGGTTACTCCCGTCCGGTGGCGGAGAAAATTTTGAAAAAAGTAAACTGCCGGATTGATCGGGACATCGATGCCCTAATTACGGCAAGTGATGTTTTGCGAGGCCGTCCTGCCCCGGATATGATCTGGAAAGCCTGCGATCAATTTAATTTGAAACCCAATCAGACGGTCAAGATCGGGGATTCTCAAATAGATATTGAAGAAGGCAGGAACGCCGGAGCAAAATATTGTATCGGTATCACCACCGGTGCGCAGTGCAGAGAAGTACTGGAAAAAGCGAATCCCGATTATGTTATTGACAATGTCGATGAACTCTGGGACATTTTATCCCTGTCGTGAATTCTATTAACAAACGTGATAAGGTCTGGGACGGATAAGTGATTTCAGATTCACCATTCAATGTCGTTAAGTTAAGGAAAGTACGTTGTTGATTCTGGACTGCGGGTGGACTGGTTCTCCCCTTCCAGGGGACTTAGAGGGGTGCGAGTGAGCCATTTACCAAATTGTCACCGCTTAAATTAACGGCAAGGATTCACCATTCCCAAATGTTTTCATTAGCCATCCAATAATCCCTTGCGATTGTTTTTGGCCTGGTTCAGACGGAAAACCAGGGTAAGGTTGATTTGCCTGGCTTTTCGACCAAACTCTCCCACGGAATAAAAGGCAGGTCCTTCAATAATGGTCCTTCTGAAGCTGCTGTTGAAAATATCGATCACGTTCAGGGTTACAGTTCCTTTCTCTTCCCAAAGATCCTTACTGAAAGATATATCGGCAAAGGTGCGGGATTTACTGCGACCTTGCGGCAGTTCCTGCGGAGCTTCGTAATTCAGACGAATTTGCAGGTCCGAACCGGGCACTACGTTAAATCTGGAGGTAAGCCGGGTAAACCAGCTGTAGGTATCAGCGATATAGTCCTCATCCAGGTTAGACCCATCGGTCTGCGCTTTGAAGAAATTAATATTCCAATCTGACTTCCACCATTTATATGGTGAAATGGAGGCAATCACTTCAAGACCATAGGCATCCTCTGTCGCCAGGTTTTCCGGTCTTAAACTGGAAAAACCCCGATCATCAACCGTACGGATCCCCAAAATTTTGTCAATGGTATGTCTATAATATACGGAAGAAGAAATCGAGCCCAAATCAAAATAATGAATGTAACCCAAATCAAAGGAGTTGGCAAACTCAGGCTCCAGGTCAGGATTACCCGAGAAAAAATTACGGCTGTCTGAAAAGGTAATATAGGGACTTAAGTCACGGTACACCGGTCGACGCACTCTTCGGCTATAACTTAATTGCAATGCATGGGAAGGAGTAATATTATAGGTAAAATGAACACTCGGAAATAAATTGGAATAATTTCTCGGATTTTCTTCATTTGTCTCCTCCAGAATAGTGGTCACGTCGGTGATCTCTGCCCTTAGACCGGCCTGATAAGTCAGCCGCTTGGATTTATTTCCAATAATTCCATAAATCGCATGGATATTTTCTTCATAAATAAAAATATTATCCAGCTCCGGTATGGGATTAAAAACACCATTTTCATCCTGCTCCGAAACCAGGTAATCATTTTTCATATCGCGAATGCTGCTGCGCAACCCCAACTCAAACTTACCTTCTTTCCCAATGGGATGTACATAGTCGGCCTGTAGAATATACTGCCTTTCAAATTCATCATTAAATGAATTTTGCACCTGATTATCTCTCACATTTGGTGATCCATCGGCAAAAATGCTGCTTTGTGTGTAGATTTGGTCGGATAATTCATCATAGGTCAGAAATCTGGCGTCAATCAATAATTCCTGACCTTTCTTCTTATAATTTTTCTTGTAGGTAACGGCCAGTTCTGAGTAGGGTCCATGTTCATCTTCGTCCTGCATGCGGTTTGTGGTCGTGACCAGGTTATTCCGGTTGTTGACAAAATCCCGGTAAACCAGGTACCGGAGCCTTCTCACGTCGGTGCGTCTGTATTGATAGGAGGCCGTCAGGATATTTTCCTCATCGAAAAAGTAATCTGCTCCAACCCTGATCGTATTAGCCAGGGTCTTAGTGTCACTCTCCGATGTCTGAAGGGATATCAGCGTGGTATCACTATTATATACTTCCTGATCAAGGGTACTATAGTTATAAGGCACCCGGTATGCCAGACTGTAATTGAGAAAAAAGTTCAATTTATTCTTGCGGTAATTTAGCACCGTACCGAGACCATAATTGGGCCGGTAACCGCCGAGAAATTCAAAAGACCCATTTATTCCCTGCCTTCGTTCCTTTTTCAGAACGATATTTATAATACCGGCCATACCTTCTGCCTCATAGCGGGCACTGGGATTGGTAATTACTTCTACTCTCTCAATCTGATTTGATTGCAATTGCCGGAGTCCGGCACTTCCCCTAAAACTCACCATTCCGGAAGGTTTCCCATCCACCAGGATTCGAACATTACTGCTTCCGCGCAGTTTTACATTTCCTTCCACATCAACCGTGATTGAAGGTATATTCCCGAGAATGTCGACCGCTGTCCCTCCGGCATTTCCCAAATCTTTGCCCACATTAAATATCTTTTTATCCAGCGCCAGTTCCATGCTGCTTTTTTCTGCCTGAACCACTACTTCATCCAGATCTTGCGAAGTACTGCTCAGACTCAACGTGCCCAAATCGATCTTATCCTGTTGCGAATTCAATTCAAAGAATCGGGTGGATAGCGCTTCGTAACCAATAAACTCTACGACCAGATAGTAGAAATCATAGGGAAGTTCCATGTCAAAGCTTCCTGATGCATCGCTGATTGCACCGGAAATCAATAAAGAATCCCTCTGACGAAAAGCAGAAATGGTGGCATAATCCAGGGGGTTACCGGTCTCCATATCCAGTATAATTCCCGTCACGGAACCGCGTTCTTGTCCCTGCGCTAAAACAGACAAAGGACAAATACCCAGGATAAGTAGTGTGAAAATTGCAGAAAATCTCACTCTAAGCATAGACATTGATAAGGACTAAACTCGTAAAAGTATCAAAATACCAATGCAGAGTGAAATATAGCTAGCGGCCTCGAACTTAAGCAAATGCACGCTTTCTACAAAATCTGGATGTTCCGGGAGCGGATTCGACTATTTAAACTGTAAATATGATGTTCAATTTGCTTCCACAGCCCGGTGATTCTCCTTCAAATAGGTTTCCAACCAATGGGCACAACTTTCAAAATCCGGAAAGAAATACTTTTCATCCACCAGTTTCCCATAGATATTAAACCGGTCAAACATCTCTTTCGGTTGCCCATGTAAATCGGTGAAGACCACCTTAATACCAAGGGCCTGGAGATCCATAATGGCATCCTCAACGGCATAAAGCCCTGATTGATCCAGGAATGGAACTTTATCCATGCGGATAATCACTACTTCAATTTCCGGCAGTGCCTTGATCATATCCTGAAAACGGGAAGCAAAGCCAAAAAACAGAGGCCCATCCAGGTGTTTGATATAGATTTTGTTTCCTATCCGGCTCACAATATCACCTTCATCTCTCCATGGAATCTCCCGCGAGAACTCTACGAGTGGTGCCGATTTCGTCCTATGATCGACCACATCAGCAATTGTCTTCATAAACAGGATCGAAGAAAGAATAAGCCCTACCACCACTGCTTCAATCAGACCGACAAATACCGTCAGAAACAAGACAAGGAGCATCACCAAAACCTCACTTTTAGGCCATTGCCCGATGTGCCGTAAACCTTTATAATCCATCACCCCTATGCCGACTGTAACCAGGATTCCTGCCAGAACTGCTGCAGGAATTTGAGAGGCCAGGGGTCCCAGAGAAAGTAAAACAACCAACAGAAGCAGTCCGGCCACCATTCCAGAAATTTTGGTTTTGCCCCCTGAATTGATATTTACCACGGTCCTAATCGTTGCACCCGCTCCGGGTATTCCACCAAATAATGCAGCAATTGAGTTACCTATTCCTTGTCCAACCAGCTCCTTATTGGGATTATGCTTTGTCTTTGTCATGTTATCTGCGACAACTGATGTCAACAGGGAGTCGATTGCGCCAAGAGCGGCCAGCGATGCTGCAGTAAAAAAATAGGGTAATACTGCACCGATACTAAAATTACTGAACATGCCCAGTTCTGGAATGGGAAAACCACTGGGAATGATGCCAATCGTGCGATAATCGGGCAAGAAAAAGAAGGCTCCCAGCGATACGATCAATAAAGCGACCAGGGTACTGGGTATCATGGTAGTGATCCGTTTGAAGCCATAAATGATAAAGATGGTCAACAAGCCCAGTAAGAGATCGGTAATATTGATATTTCCCAAAGCCCGTTTCAACACCCGCAATGAGCCTATGACACCAGATGCATTGTTGGCGGCCAACGTGCTGGCTTCGAGATTTATGTCTGAAGGAGTAATGTCACCTGCCCTGCGAACGGTTTCTTTAAAGTCCTCCAAAACCAGAATTTCCTCTTGAGCCTCCTCCTGTAGAATACGATCCAGTAGTACCTCCTCTGCCTGTGGCTTAAAATCATCAACGTAGGCCTGGTCTTCTTTTGCGTAATATCCCAGCATAGGTAATATTTGAGTGATAATTATGATCACTCCGATCCCGGTCATGAACCCGGATACTACCGGATACGGGATAAATCGAATATATTGTCCTACTTTCAAAAATCCCAGGCCGATCTGAATCAAGCCCGCCAGCAAAAAAACCATCAGAATTGCGGGAAGTGCTTTGTTCAGGTCTCCTTCATTGGCAGCAACAATGCTCGCAATCACAACCATACTCACTGCTGTCATCGGAGCCGTCGGACCGGAAATCTGTGTGTTGGTACCTCCGAACAAGGCCGCAAAAAAACTGATAAATATCGCCCCATACAATCCGGCAGCAGCACCCAAACCAGACTGAAGTCCGAAAGCCAATGCCAGAGGCAAAGCGACGATACCCGCAGTAATACCGCCAAATAAATCGCCTTTAAAATGGGTGAAATCGAGTCCTAGTAATTTTTTCATGTGATAAATTCTTTAACAAAAATGACCGGTCAATGATTAGCAGGTGAGATTAGGTATTTTTTATTCGGTACCAACCTATGACAAATATCGGGGAGGGATCTCTCTAAAATTATTGCTTTAAAAAGCGATCTCAAAACTCCCTGGAAAACTCAAATAAATTGAAAATAAAAGATTAGATAAAATTAATTCCCATTATGTCTTCTGCCTGGCAGCAGGACAGCGTTTCAGGAGGAGGAGTTGGGATTTCTTCAAAAAAAATGGAGGGCAGATCCAGATAAGAATGCCCCATAACCGGTGAAGCAGGCACCAGGGTACTAAAACAGTACAAAAAAAAGTCCGACCTATATTGTGGATCTTCAATTTGCTTCACTTCCTTTTCGTTTTCCGGCTCATCGGAGAAATCCAAAAATTTTATGATCCTATTTGACGAGGCACTCGACACATACAATAAGGATGCACTGCTGTTTAAAAGAAATGAACCAATAATGCCGAGCAGCAGAATACGATAAAAAAATGAATACGTTTTGTTTTTCGCGCTCAAAACAACCGTTGTATTTAGCTGAAAGATAGTTAATTCTAGAGAGATCTGAAAATCCTGCCCTGGATATCCCAGGCTAACTTTTAGCTATCTGAGGTTGATTTGAAAATCAATTGAAAGAGGGCGATGCAATGATTTCTGATTACTCAGACTGGTCCCCTTTGCCGAGGTGACGCTGATAAAAGCGCCAAACTTCATGGGCGACATCTCTCCCCAATTGGAGCCCCGCAACATTGTCTGATTGAATGTGATATCCACCAAGCACTCTTGATATACCTGCCATTTCAGCGGTTTCGGTGAAAGTGGGAAATTCCAGAACCACCGGATCACCCAGGTTATCGGGTTCAGTCATTGCACCGGGAACTAGTTCTACTTTTTCTCCAAAATAGTCATCACCGGTAAACAGCCGTAGTGCTTCTGCACAGGCTCCACTGATCGTACTATGTCCCGAAACATAGCTGGGAAACGGAGGGCAAAGGAAAGTTTCAGGAGAATAGGGACGCCATTCCTTGCCTTGCATCATGGTCATTCCTTTTTCGGGACCACCCCAGGCTTTAATAATCTGTTCATCGTAATATTGATGAACCAGGGCATAAGGGCGGGCATAATCGTAGTACATTTTTGAATCCCAACTGGCGATAAAAGCATCCATCGCAGTTACCTGGTTGAGAAAATACATCTTCACATTTTCATCCAGGGTATGATTATCTCGCCGGGCTACACTCTGGGCAAAGATTAACCAGTGACCAGCCTGCTGAACCGATTGCGGACCATCCCGCATAAATTCGACCAGGGCTTTTTGCTCACCGGTCAAATTAGCCTGAAGGTCAATGACTTCTTTCACTTCCTTTTCCAGTTGTTCCGAACCGATCATTGGAGGAGGACCCGGACGAAACTGATCGGCTGTTTTTATCCCGATTGTCTTTACCAGATGCCAATAGGGAGTGAGGCAGGCCGGTGCAAACTTGCCCCCTTTTCCATCCGAAAAATACTTTGGTTGCCAACGATTTGGGTCGACATTTTCATCCGGTGAATTGACGGGTTCATAGCCGGTATAATTGAAATAAGGCTCTCCATTAGACCCTGGCTCTTCACCATATTGATTTGATCCGTCGTTCTTCCGGGCGTTGATCATGGTCTGTGCCGCGAGATTGCCGATGCCTTCCGGTGAAGCAGGATCTAAAGAGTCATTGTCAGGATCAAAACCCAGTTCGATCATAAATTCACGGAACATCATACTATCCACATAAAAGTACTCAGACATGGCGCGGTACGCCGCGTAACTGATGGCGATCTCCTTATTCCGTAAGGTATGCTCTGCTTTAGGTCTTCGATCCACCTTTTTGAGGAATACGGGGATAGCATCTTCATCATAGCGGCTCCAGGCATCGAATACAGATGTAAAGATCAAGCCAAGAAAACGGGAAGTAATCGTTGGGCGTGGCTTGAATCTTTCGGTGTCGTATGCCGTTGCTTTAAGAGCCATTTGTCCCCATTGATAGGCAATGTTATCCTCTTGTGAATGCATACTTTCTTTCTGACCAAATCCCGGGGAAGTGGTGACGTATGAAAGAGGAGTTAGGAGCAAGGCAAGGAGCAAGAGTATCTTTTTAGCCGGCATAAGCTGAATCATTTTTTTAGCATCAACCTTAAAATCAGTTAATTTGTTTAACGAATAAACCGGCAAGTTAGGACTTTTGAAGGGCGAATCGATTCTAGCAGTTCACCCCTTCGAACAGAATGGATGAATTGTCTAAAATCAATGATGAGTTGAGAGATTCGCTAAATGAAAAGAAGAATTAAATGCCGGCGCAAATGTAACTTTGATGACAATTTTTAGTCATTGAAGAAGTTTTTCCTTCTCCTACTTATCCTGGTTACCAGCCCCCCAATAATTGGTCAGGAACTGGATTTTAATTTTACGAGATACAATACCAGCCAGGGTCTGTCTTCCAATGATGTTAGCAGTATTGTCCAGGATGCCAGGGGTTTTCTCTGGATCGGTGGCATCGCAGGTCTTCAAAGGTTTGACGGCACCCGCTTTGTTTCTTTCTCAGATAGATTGGGTTCTCAAAATCAAATACTGCTCAATCCAATTGAGAAGTTGGTCGTAGATAGCCGGGATCGCCTCTGGCTTCTGCTTTCAAATGGCAAAGTTGCTCGCATTGATGCGGATAGACGAACCTGCATCGAGATAAAAATCAGTCCGGATCCCGATAATCATTTTCATCCCGGAGAAAGAGATCTCTTTTCCGATAGCTGGGATAATATTTTTATCCTGGACATCTACAAGGAATTATTGATTTATGACGAAGACCTTTCCGAATTCCGTAGTTTCAAATTTACAATTACTGATGATCGACCATTGAGAATCACCGGTATCGCGAGTCAACCCGGCACCGGAGATTATTGGATCGCCTTTGAGAATGAAGGATTATTCAGTTTCCAGACAGATAGTGGTAAATGGTCAACTAAGGAAAGTGCTGTATCTCCGTGGATGATCCCTGGTTTTCCCAGGAGTTCTTTTGTATATGGGCTCTTCGTAGATTCGAGGAATCGTCTTTGGGCTCAGGAATGGTTAGAGCAAGGCCCGGTTTTATGGTGTTTTGACCTTCCCGGGCAGGAAGTGATTCTATCAGAGTATCCCCTGATGCAAATAATAAATTCCTATTTCGTCACCGGTCCCATTTTCGAATCCAGTGATGGTCATGTTTGGATTGGAGGCGCAAATATCTTTGTCCGATATAATGAAGAAAAGAAAACATTCCAGTCAGTCCTTAATGAATACCGGAACGATCGCAGTATCTATTATAAGGTAATCACCTGTATCTACGGTGACAGTGAGGATAATATCTGGATTGGAACTAACAACAATGGCATATACCGGTTTAATCCTTTCGCAGAATATTTCACCAATGTCGTACATATCAACCGCCGGACCGGGAGCAGAGGGGTAGGGAGTCCAATGTCATTTATGGATATGCCGGACAGTACCACCCTGGTAGCGACCTGGGGCGATGGTCTTTACCGCTATGACCGGCACTGGCAAGAAGTCCCATTACGTATCGAAAATATCAGTGACCAAAACGAAACAACCATTTGGTGTATGATGAAATCGCCCAGCGATAGTCTGATCTGGATGTGTCAGCAACCTGCAGCGATCTGGTCTTACGATCCCCGGCGCAAAAGGGCAAAGAAGTATGAAACACCAATACTGAAATCCAGAAGCATCAGACAGATGGCGGAAGACAGGCAGGAGAACTTCTGGTTGGGCATACATGGGACCGGGTTATATCACTGGAAAAGACACTATCAAAATCTATTGGAAACTGACCTGCAGCGATATCCTTTCATATCCGATTGCATCGTCAATAAAGTGCTCGTTGACCGTGAAGGTCTGATTTGGGTTGCTACCGACCACCTGGGTCTGTATGTTCTGAAAGATTTTGATCAGGCTCCGGTGATGCACTTCGGTGCAGGGGAAAAGGAAGCAATTTATATCCTCCCGGAAAATGGAGTTTCTGCAGTGCTAGATTACAATGACAGCATTATGATCTTCGCTACCAGCAGGACGATTCATCTTTTCAACCGTAAAGAAAACTCAATAAAAGAACTTGGCAGAAATGGCATGATCAAAGGGTTTATTGCGGGACTAATCAAAGATCGCGAAGGATTTCTCTGGGTTACATCGTCTAATGGCCTGTACCGGATAAACGTCCAAACCAGGGTCTTCCTTCAATTTGACACTTCCGATGGAATCGAGGATACAAATTTTACGCTGTCATCCGTCTACGAGAGAGAAGATGGTAGTCTAGTGCTTGGGGGCTCCGAAGAATTCGTCGTGTTTGATCCCGCCAAAATAGAATTTACCTCAGATATCGAGCCACAGATCACGATTTCCGATTTACGGATTAATTCCCAGGCTTTTCCCGTTGATTCGATCCTGGCCAACAATCACGTGCAACTACGCTATAATCAAAACGCCCTTGAAATCGACTATACTACATTGACTTTCTCTTATCCATATCTTATCCGGTACAAGATGGAAGGCCTCGATCAGGATTGGAGAACATCAAATGGAAATTCGGCTATTTATTCGTACTTGCCTCCAGGTGACTATAATTTCACGATGATGGCTGAAGACCCCGATGGCATCGTCACGAAAAACCGGTCCATAGCCATTTCAATCCGAAAACCTGTTTGGAAAACATGGTGGTTCTATTGTTCATTGGGACTTCTTGGATTTACCATTCTGTACTTTTTTGATCGCGAACGAATCCGAAGGAAAGAGCAACTTATTATAGTAAGAAATGAAATTGCTCAGAATCTTCACGGAGAAATCAACTCTGCCCTAAGCAGTATAAATATTCTCAGTGAAGTAGCCCGCATCAAAGTGGCGAAAGATCCTACCAAAGCCCGCGAATATCTTGATCAGATCCGTAATAAATCACAGACCATGCTCACCGCCATGGATGATATTTTATGGAGTATTGATCCAAAAAATGATAGTATGGTCCGGGTCATCAACCGGTTGGAAATGTTCGTCGCAAAAGTAAATTCACAAAACAGAATTAAAATTGATTTTTTGATTGATCCAGCAGTCAATGACCTCAAAATAGAAATGAAGATGAGACAAGTGCTTGTCCGTCTATTTAAAGGAACCATCACTAATCTGGCCAAGATCGGTGCAAATCAGCTGCACCTCCATCTCAGACATCACAATAATTACCTCGAATTCCTGATCGAATTTGAGGCATCTCAAATAGATCTGCAACTATTTAACAATATGTTGCAACGACAGGACCTCAAAAACATTCTGGAAGAAAACAGACTGAATTTGTCTCACAAAATTCTTCGATCAAAAGGTTATATTCAATTGAATATTCCTTTCACGACAACAGTTGCGGCCGTTTAAGACTAAAAGCGAATCCCGGATACACTATTTCAAAACCCTCATCGGGAATTATTTTCCCATCCATTTTTTAAATTCAGAAACTTTCTCCCGGCTCACAATTGCTTCCTTATCGAAGGCAGGTTTCAACTGCAGGATTAATCTCGATCCAAAATACTCTTCAATTTTGTCCACACATTCGATAGAAATGATAAAAGAACGGCTGATTCTGAAAAAACTTTTCGGGTCAAGCATATCTTCCAGATCTTCCAGCAGATAATCGATTAAATACCTTTTATTGTCAAACGTCTTAAAGAAATTGATCCTCCCCTCACTATAGAAATAGGCAATATCGGAAACCTCTATTGAAATCAATTTCTGCAAGTACTTAACCAGAAAACGGTTACGATAATCCCTGGTTTGCAATTTGGTCTGCAAATCCCTGATCAAATTCTCCAGATTTCCATTGCTTTGAGTCACCTGCAGTTTGCGATATTTATCGAGCGCAGCCTTCAATTCGTCTTTCTGGATTGGTTTTAGTAAGTAATCGACACTGTTGACCTTGAAAGCTCTTAAAGCGAATTCATCGTAGGAAGTCACGAAGATCACCGGACTGCTTACTTCAATTAAATTAAAAATTTCAAAACTTTGACCGTCTGCCAGTTCTATATCCATAAAAATCAGATCTGGTTTCGATTGATTCGTCAACCATTCTACTGAGGACTGAATACTGTCGGTCACCCCAATTATTTCCATCGAGGGTTCTATCGATTGCAGTATCTTCTGCAATTTTCTTACTGCAAGATCTTCATCTTCAATAATTAGTATTTTCATAGAATATGATTATTTAAGGAAGTGCATTGATAAATTGATGAATATTATTGTGCCAGATGAGGGGAAGCACGACGGTGTAGTTCCTTTCGTCTTCAATGACCTGAAATCCTTCCTGGTTCAAGAGCCGGTATTTACTGCGAATATTTTCCAAACCTACACGATTGCTTTTCACATTGACAATCTTTCTTTGCAGATTGTTGTTCACAATCAGGCGGTCTCCATCCGTCACAAATATATCGATGATCAAAGGACGATCCGTTAGGATGATATTATGTTTCACTGCATTTTCTACCAGGAGTTGCAGCGACAAAGAGGGAATCATATAGTTGAGATGCCGGTCGTCTATGTCTATATTTAATTCCAGTGCATTTTCATGCCTTGTTTTAAGCAATTCATAGTATGACCGGATAAATCTCAATTCGTCTTGAATACTGCTTAATGTCTCCCTGTTGTTGCGTAGGAGGTACCGGTACACTTTACTAAGTTCTTCCAGAAATTTTCCTGCTTTATCCCGGTCTTCCGAAATCAGTGAAGACAAGGTATTCAGACAGTTAAATAAAAAGTGAGGATTAACCAGGTTTTTCATACTGTCAAACTCCTGATACTGGGACATTTGTAAAAAACGCTGCCGTTCTTCCGCACTTTCCCGGTACCGGAGAAAAGTGTAGTCCGCCTCATACAAGGTATGGATCAAAAGGGTGAAACTGCAACAGACAAGTAGTCCTTGCTGAAAATCTGCAGGATCCCAGCTATATCCCAGGATACGGAAATAAGCAAAGATCCAGATCAAAATGTACGTACAGAATGAGGTTAATGCAAAAATCAATATGATTTCGATGATTAACCTGGTACGGAATTGCCCGGGCTCCTGATACTTTCGCTTTAACCAGTCTCCTACTGACAAATGGAAATACCAGGCCAAATATCCAAGTAAAAATATCAGGGGAAAAGAAAAGGTCCAGTAAATGAATTCATGGTAAATAGCACGCTCGAATAAAATATAGTTGATAATGGCCGCTGACAAAGGCATCGTAGCCAGAAAGGCATACCATTGTAATTTTGAAGGTTTCAGTAAACGCTTCATTGGGATGAGTGTTCGACAACGTTAAACAAAGGAATCCGTACGACACGTTGACTGGGTGTTTCTAAAATCTCTATTTCACCCCGCCCAATTAATCGATATTTATTGACAAGATGGTCAAGATCAAAATCGTGTTCGGCCTCTTCGTCCGTCAATCTTCGGTTAACACTGTTCTTAAAAAAAAGAAAATCAGCTCCTTCACTCCATATTTCTATCTGCAAAGGATTGTTTTTGCGCACAATATTCTGGCTGAATGCATTGTCTAGAAGTAGCTGAAGGGATAAAGGAGGAATCTGCTTCTCCAAAGACTCAGGATCTACATTTATCGAGACCTTCATCCCTTCACCAAACCGGACGTTTAAAAGGTGAAGTAATGCCTTGAGAAATTGTATTTCAGTTTGCAGCGTAACGAACTCATCCACATCGTTGCGTAGCATATACCGGTATACTTTACTCAACTGATCTAAAAAAATTTCGGCTTCCTTATCGTCCTCTTCGATCAGAGTAGAGAGGGAAGTAAGACTATTGAAGAGAAAATGAGGATTGACCCGGCGTTTTAACCCCAACAACTGACTATGCTCAAAGGAACGCTTGAGTTGTTGTGTCTGTTCCAGATTGACTTTCCACTCCTCATACCTCGAAATGCCTTCAAAAAGGAAGCTTAGGAAAATATTTACAAACCCAAGACAGACATACGACCAAATAAACCGGTCATCATCAAATCTAAAATTGACAAAAGGTATTTTTTCATAAAGCGTAAAGAGTAACCTCAGGACTAGGCTGGATGCAAGAAGAAAACTCCCAATCATGAATAAGAGTTTTTTACCGACGTCTTCCTCCCCGGGAAAGCGATTTCGTATCTCCACCGCCCACCATCCGCAGATCATGAAATAAATTGAAATTACAATCAGAGACAGTAGCGTCGCAGTCACGAAAACGCCCTCAGTATGAAAATACGAACCACGGAGGTAGATCAAATTAAGTACAAAAGAAAAAGGCAATACCAGCACCGCCATCACGTAATAGTCTTTACTGCTGTAGCTCACAGGTAGTCCCTTCATCATCGAATAAAATTAGTCGTTTTCACAGTCAATGCATGGAGTTTCTTCACAATCAGCTTAATCGGTGATCGAGTTGATGATTTGTCCGTATGAAATGTATTTTATTCTCGCAAAGTGGACCGGCAATACCGGGAAAGGAGAGGAAAGCCAGGCCTACACCGGACCCTCTCCATCTCCGGTTAACTAACAAACATTCAGAAAAATAGACGGTGGAGCTATCTCATAAATACAGGAAGTACCGTGATCTGCTCGCGTCTCATAAGTACCGTTCAGCAATCGGGGCATTAAGCTACCACCCTTAAGGTAACTCGCTGAGTAGCTTCGGTGCAGGCACCACATTACGCACTGCAGGTACTGTCTTCAAATACGCAAAGATGGCCTGCAGATCTGTGTCATCCAGATTACGATAAACCTGCCAGGGCATAGGAGGAAGAATTGCACGACTTCCATCCAGGCCTTTATACTTGCCTTCCCGGATAGCTTTAATGAAATTCTCTTCTCGCCAAAGTCCTATGCCTGTGTCATCACTGGTCAGGTTTGCGGCATGAGAAATCCCCCAGGGACCAACCGCTCCGGTCAAATCAGGAGCAAATAAAACCCAACCTTTTTCCACTTCAGAAATATCAATGGGAGGTAGTTTTGTCTGATCCTGAAATCCGGATAGTCTCAACTCGGGAATAATCTCCGGACCCGCCGGTCCCATGCGCTTGGGAGAATGACAGTCATCACAACCAATTGTTGCAACCAGATATTCTCCCCGTTCAATCATCTGCAAGGAGTCAACATTGCCTGAGCTACTTAATGCTTGAATCTGAGCGTTGCCAGAGCTGCATGAATAGTAGCCCACCAACAAAATCAGACTACTACACAGGAAATAAAATGTTCGCATACGAAAGTCTTTTAAGGTTAAAAAAATGCATGTTTCAAATAAAATTCCGATGCGAAATTCATTGCACTATTCCGGATAAGCCAGCTCAACTTTAATCAATTGTCAAAAATGAGGGATGAACTGTAAAGGGTCTGATTGAAATTTTCTTAGTAACCGGTATAGGTCAGAATGAACGAACTACAATCCATCCCAAAATTTCCTCAATTCATGGACTAAGTCCTTTTTGATCAACGGTTGATCATTCAATTTTGCACCATCAAAAAAAATCGGACATGAAATCAATAAAACTTTTAATCTTTTGCCTACTAATTCCGGGAATAGCTAGGGTAAATGCATTTAATGACTCAATCCAGCCAATTCCTGAAATTCTGAATTTAGACCTACCTCTATTTGATTTTCCCTCTATTCGATATTCGACTGAATCGGGAATACGGCGAACGCTGGATCAAACGTCTGATCTTGCCGTGAATAAAAAAGTCAAAGACTATTTCCTGAGCTATGAAAATCTCTCAATGCAACAGGCGCTTGCCATTACCGAAGACCTTCATTCCACAAATTACTACCTGCAAAACAAATTGTGGAATAGAATACTTCCGGTATCCCAACCCAATAAAAAAATCTTCAATCGCATTGGTGCTAATGTATCAAGCGGAATTATCGACTACTTACTGGCTTACCAAATAATGATTTTTTCTCCGGTTTGGCTGCATGAAGAATTTCACCGATCCGGCCTGACTCTTCAGGGCATAGGAAGCCACAATGATACCTACTATCGATTTGGCACCAGGAGCACAGATGCGGGTGGCTCCGTCAGTAAGATCAGGGATGAGGATTTAATCAGGTTTAAAGCTAATGACCCAACAGGATTTGTCAGGACCCATTCCTCCGGCATCGAATCCCAATATTATTTATTGCGAAAACTGCAAATGGGAAATTTCTTTGAGGCTAAGCAGTATCCGATAGTAGCTATGAATATTCTTCTAACCAATGCTGCGGTAAATTATGTAAATCAATTTAAGCGGGATGACTATGATAGCATTATTGATAGCATGAATGTCAGAGGCACCAATCCATCCGACCGGGATTATGTAGGTTGGGATTTTACTGCATGGGTCTATGATTTGTTTAGAGCTGATCAACCTTATACGGAAAGAGGCACACATCCTCTGGGTAATGGCATCAACCGGATTATAAAAAGATCTCAACTCAGCGATACCGAATATGATTATCTGGTAAAAATGAGCAGAATGCAATATTTGAATTACATTTCTCCGGCAATGATCGGCATTGATCGAATTCGGCTAAATGATCAATGGGCTTTCAATGTTTCAATGAGGCACATTTTGACCTCCTTTGGATACGATCTCTCGCTCGATCTCTTTCTTGACCATAGAGGTAATCAGTGGTTATTCAGTCTGCATAACTATAAGAATTTTTCCACAAACTTTCCCGGACTGGAAATCTGGCGAAAGGATCTTTTTCCGAAACTGAAAAAGGAAAACCTTTCCATCGACTTGCGTACGATGCTCTGGCTGCAACCACAAAATCAACTATTCCTTACCGATAAAAGTCAAGTGGGTGGATTGTTGGGATTAAAAGCAACAGGTAAAATCAGCAACCGACTGCAGTACTATCTTGACCTCGAAGCCAAGAGCGATGGCTGGGTCGCTGCATCCCCATATTTAGATAAATCGATATCCTTCCGGGCCGGCCTCAACTACAACGTCTCCCAAAATTAAAATCCCGATTCAAGAATATAAATTCCAGTAAAATGTCTATAAAATTTATTTTAAAACTAATCTGCTTCTCAATGATCACCATTGTCACTCTGATATTTTTCACTTCAGCCAAAATAAGTGACCCTCTAACAGAACTATTGGAAATAAGTGAAACAACTGCAGAAGATCTCATCAATCATGGCACATTATATGGAAGCATTAATACGAGATTACTGAAAAAAGCACAAGATATTGTTCCAACCGGTCGCATCACAGTTACAAGGCAAATTTTCGAATTTACTATCCGGTATCTGATGGGCAGTCAATTCAGAAAGACCTATGAAGCATTTCGAACCGAGAAGAAACCAGCATTAACACTCTTGCAAACACCGGATCAGTGGCAGAAGGAAATCAGCCTTAGCCTGGAAAAAAATCTTGGAGAACTCCAGGAACAATATGCCAGAGCAAGCGATGACTTAAAACCGATCCTTCAGGATCTCATCCGGGAAACTAAAATTCAATTACAGAATGCCCGGGACCCTAAGAGTGAACAAAACAGGCTTTATGGGGATAATTATGTTCTAATGAAAGAAATGCAGGAAGAAGCATGGAAAAATCAAATTGAACAATGGAATCGGGAATATCCGGAAGAGGTGCAGGATTTTATTGCATTGAAATTTCGTGACTTTCTTTCGATAACGGAAAGCATAGACTTTAATGCTGCTTTATTCGAGGAAAATGGTAAAATGAAATTTGTCCATCCAGCATATGAATCACAGTCCAAACAATGGAAACTGGCGTATCGGCTTGGGGAAGAAGTGATTGGCACAGCCCGGGAAGCTATGCAAAAATGGCTGGAAACCTCAGCCGGAGAGAAATCAGCCGGTAGTTAAATTCCAAAATCTGAAAGAAAATTATTTGACTTCCCGGTCATCGACAATGGTACAAAGTAGTGCGGCGATAAACATTGATACACCACCGATGATCAATGCATAAATCGTCGTATTGTCAAAAAATGATTTCAATAAGAATCCCAGTATGCCGGCTGCCACAATTTGAGGAATTACAATAAAAAAGTTGAATACTCCCATAAAATACCCCATACGAGCTGGTGGCAGGCTGCTGGACAACATGGCGTATGGCATCGCCACAATACTGGCCCAGGCTATGCCTACTCCGATCATGGAGACCAACAATAGATTTGGATCCTGAATGAAGTAGATCGAGAGCAGACCAAGACTTCCGCAAAATAAGGCCAGCATATGAGTTATTTTGCGACTGGTGCGAGAAGCGATAACCGGAAGGATAAAGGCAATGACAGCGGCAATACCGTTATAAATGGCGAAACACACTCCCACCCAATCTGCCCCTTCATTATAAGCAGTGGAGGTTGTATCCGTCGTATGATAAATATGGCTGGTCACCGCAGAAGTAGTGTAGATCCAGAGGGAGAACAAAGCAAACCACGAGAAAAATTGAACGAAGGCCAACTGCACCATGGTCTTGGGCATTTCCGCTATCCCCTTAAAGGATTCGACCAGACCGGAAAGCACACTTCGATTAGCATTCTCCTCTTTTAGTTTTTGCAGGTCATCGGGGGGATATTCATGACTTCTCAGGACCGTCCACATGACGGAGGAAAAATAGGCAAGTCCACCAAGATAAAATGACCAGCGGACGGACTGCGGAATACCACCTTCGGGTGCCACATTGCTAATACCAAACCAATTAGTGAGAACATAGGGCAAGGCAGAGGCGATGACTGCACCCAGGCCAATGAAAAAGCTTTGCATCGCAAATCCACTGGTACGCTGTTCATCTGGTAACATATCCCCTACAAACGCCCTAAAGGGCTCCATGCTGATATTTATAGAGGCATCCATCAACCAGAGCATAATCACTGCCATCCAGAGAGCAGTGGAATTTGGCATCATGAACAAGGCAATGGTGGCCAGAATCGCTCCCAGGGCAAAAAAGGGCCTCCTCCTCCCCCACCGTTTGTGCCAGGTCCGGTCACTGTAATATCCAATGATCGGTTGTACAAGGAGACCGGTCACCGGCGCAGCCAACCACAATATGGGAAGTTCATCCTGTGCCGCACCCAGGGTCTCGAAGATGCGACTTACGTTGGCATTTTGCAGGGCAAATCCAAATTGAATACCCAAAAAGCCAAAACTCATATTCCAAAGTTGCCAGAAAGAAAGTTTTGGTTTTTGAGAGCTTATGGAAATCGAAGTCATTGGTTAGTTGTTTGGCAGATAAAATCTGATTGGTGACCGCGCTTAAAAAGCACATCCAAGATACAAATTGAAACAAATATCCATCACAACTGGAGTCTCTTACTGACCGGCGTTCTCCTATTCAGCCCGGCTCAGTTTCAGATCGATATTCGGGTCACAATCTTCTGCATCGGTATGGATTAGCTCGCCGTCCTGATTGATCCATCGAAATTGCCAATGGTTGGATACTAACCCGACTTCCCGGGTATAAGGATTTAGGTATTCTTACTGCCCACAGCTACGGTGAGTACTTACAACGAAGAATAGCAAAAAGTCGTCAGAATTTGTGATCAGAGTCAACGGATTCATCTACTCGTCCAGTGCATTCAAATACTTATCCGCCCGTTTGAGTAATTTGTCTCTTTTCGATTGTTCCATTTTGTCAAAATTCCGGACCAACATACCTAGCCGCGGATTTTGCGAAAAGAAATCACGATGCACATGCATAAATCGCCAGAAAAGTGCATCCCAGGTTTCCTGCCATTCACCCTTAGGATAGTCACTCATCTTCCTGATGTAATTACTGCCACTGATATAAGGTTTGGTTGCCATAATCCCACCATCGGCAAACTGACTCATGCCATAAACATTTGGCACCATCACCCAGTCATAGGAATCAATGAACAATTCCATAAACCACCGGTATACTTCATCCGGATCGATTTCACATAGAAGCATAAAATTACCCAGAATCATTAACCGTTCAATATGATGACAGTAACCGGTTTCGAGTACTTTTTTTATGGTGCTGTCAAAAGGAATAATTCCGGTAGAACCCGAATAAAATGACCTGGGCATTTTCCTCTTAAAATTCCAGAAATTCATTGTCCGTTCTTTACGGCCTACCGCCTCATAGACTCCCCGAATAAATTCTCTCCATCCCATTATTTGACGGATAAATCCTTCAATAGAATTGATCGGGAGATCTTCTTCTTCATACTTTTTCAATGCCCGGTTAATGATCCATCCGGGTGTAAGTAAACCTGTATTAAGAAGAGGGGTCAATAAGCTATGGTGCAGCAGCATCTGACCTTCCACTATGGCATCTTCATAGGGGCCAAAATCCCTTAAACGACGATTTAAAAAGTCCGAAAACCATTCCTCCGCACCGTTGAAGTCTACCGGATAAAAAAAGCCATCCAGCTTTCCCGGATTTTTCGGAAAGTGATTGGATACATACGTACAAGCCTCTCTCCAGTAGTCGTTTACTTTGGGAAAGCCAACAGCAGGTGGATTTTTACCGGCGGGGTACTTTTTGCGGTTTTCTGTGTCGTAACTCCACTTTCCTCCTTCTGGCTTCTCCTTTCCATCGAGTAGAATTTTCCTTCGTTTTCGTTGTTCAATATAGAATTCGGTTTGAAAAAATCCACTACGCTCCGGATTAAAAAATGAATTTAAATCCTCCCGTGAATTAAGAAATAATTGTGATGGATGCTTGACCCCTTTAATGCCCATTTCCTGCAGACAATGTTGAATACGGCTTTCCAGCCAGTCATCGGTGGGATCAATGAAATGGACCAAATCCACAACCCCCTTCAGCGACTTAATTAAATTCCTTACATCTGATCTTTCATCGTCAGCATCGATATATTGAACCGAAAATCCATTTTCCCTGAGAAAATCCGCATAGCAGCGCATGGAAGCCCGGTGAAAGGCTAGCTTTTGTTTGTGAAAACTATATTGAGAAAAAAAAAGAAATTCTTCAACGATAAATACGTCCCCCTCCCTGTGGAGGGTGTCAACCTGCCGGAATAACTGATGCGGAAATAAAATATTTGCAGTACTCATGCCAGTGACTTTACACATTGCTTCCAAAAGGCAAAAAAGGACTTAAAGTATCCCCGTACATCAAACATCCAGTCCCGGTGATCCATCACTCCTTGATAGTGACCAGACAACGGATGTTCCTTAAAAATAAAAGTAGACGCACCCGGCCATTGTTGAAGTTGTGAAAACTCACCTACAAAAACCTGGACATCCCGTATATTTTCGGACAGACTGAGCATAAAATCCATACTCTGTTCAGACACCGGATATTGCTTAAAATGAGATGGCTCGATAAGTAAAATCCGATTCGCCTTCATGTCTGATCTCCAGAGGGGATCAAGGTTGTAAAAATTATAAATTAATGTGGGTAATTCCCTATCGAGAAAAATCTCCCTTTCTGCGGGAAGGAAGACATTCAGCTCAGGAACGATCGTTTCCGAAAGAATTCCAGGAATTGACATGCTGGCCAGTTGTGCATACGAAACATCGAGAAAAGTATCTCTCTGATCGGAATCAAAATATTTATTGATATTTTCCTGGTTGGCAATATATTTTTTATGACTGTTACTTCCAGCTACCCATTGCCAACTTAGAGCATTGCTGGCCCAGTCCGCATCAAGCAAATGGTAGTACATCCACTGGGCAGGAGCTTTCCAGTGACTTCTCCCGATATTGCATGCGATCGCTGCAACATACATCCGCATGTGATTGTGCATATATCCCGTTTGGTAAAATTCCCTGATTTTCTGGTCGACGACCGAGATTCCGGTATTTGCCTGCAGAAGAGCAGCCGGCATTTGACGATGAGCCACTTTTTCCTGAGTCGATTTCAGATCATCGTTGATAAGATCTCCCTTTGCTACCCAGATTTGTTGCCAGTAATCCCTCCAGGCTAATTCCTGAATAAATTTTTGAATTTTCCCGACTTCATATTTCTTATCGAGCAAGAAATGAAATACCTGTTTCGTAGATAGAACGCCTCTTGAAATATAAGGAGAAAGTCGGGTCACACTTCCATGCCCAAAATTGCGATCCCAACCATACTTCACCGGATCAATCTGATCTAATTTTTCCAGAATTCCAGGATAGCTGGTTTCAAATGTCATGATAGGATGATATTTTCCCTGATAAGATCCTGAAACATCAGAATATTCCCTTCACTTTTAGTCCGGTATTTCTTTACCTCAAAGGTGTATAGGTGATGATCCCCAACCCGGTTCCGGTGCATTTTTTTAAGCAGTAAATATGCCGCACAACCACCCAGCACCTGAGTGCCCTGCCACTCCTCCAATTCCGAATTATTTTTCAAATAATGCTCCTTATTAAAAGTTTTTCCCGACTTTTTGCCGAATACACTGACAAGTCCTATCTGACTTTTGGTGAGTAATTGCAGAACAATATTTCCAGTCCCCTCCAGATTATTGTGCGTTTTTGAACCGTGCTCGATGGCAATGGAATAAATTTTTGGTTGACGGCTCACTGCTGTTACATACGTGCAGATGTTCATGTTGATCACATCCTTATCGTAGGTCGCCAAACTGTATACCGGTGTATCGATAATGTTCCAGGGACGTCTCATGCGGCAACCCTAGACTTTTAGCGTCGATATTCCTCCATCCACCGGTAAGATATGTCCGGAAATCCAACTGGATTTATCAGAGAGGAGAAAGGCAGCCATTTGAGCAATATCTGCCGGTTTACCAATCCGTTTGAGTGGATGCCGGTCTGCATTTGCTTTCTTTTTATCCTCTGTGTTTAGAAGCCTCGAGGCTAGTGGAGTATCTGTCAGAGATGGGGCAATACAGTTAACCCGGATACCAGGAGCAAATTCTGCAGCCAGAGCGCGGGTCAGACCTTCAATCCCTCCTTTCGAAGTAGAAACCAAGGTGTGATAAGCATAGCCATTGCCGACCGCCACCGTCGAAAACAAAACGATGGATCCCTGGGATGATCTTTTAAGTCGGGGAATAACCTGTTGAATAATTTTGACCGCACCCACCACTTGCAATTCGAAATCCTGGACGAAATCTTCAGGCTTGATTCGACTGAAAGGTTTTAAATTGATCGTACCGGGACAATATGCAAGTCCATCCAAAGATTCCGGAAGGAATTCAAGGTTTGGTTCATGGTCCAGCACATTTAATTGATGGTATTTCAGCCTTTCATTTCCATTCTTTGGTGACTGCGAATGATAGGTTCCGTAAACCTGGTCCTCGACTGATAAGAGCTGTGCAAGCTGTTCTCCGATCCCGGAAGATGCTCCAATAACGAGATACTTTTTCATATTCCCGTTAACAGAAATTCCGGAGGATTGTTTGCCTTCACAGAATCAAAAAGAATTAATACTTCAAAGTACTAAAGTACAAGGTAGGCACTAAAACATAATTACCACGCTATCCTGGTCGACTCACCAGGATTCAGATCAACCGGAATGCTCTTACCCTCAAATATCAATTTCGTTTCACCACCATGGAGGGAAAACACGTCAACTTCTTCAGGTTTGTTTTCTTTCCACCGGAGGTTGATTTCAAAACCTCCCCGTGTACACAATCCCTTGATCTCTCCTTCCGGCCAGGCTGACGGTAAAGCCGGCAGCAAATGGATCTCTCCTTCCGATGACTGAATTAACATTTCTGCAACTCCGGCAGTACCTCCAAAATTTCCATCAATCTGAAAGGGAGGATGTGCATCCCAGAGATTCGGATAGGTTCCTCCACCTTGAGATTCCGTGACCTTTTTGTCAGGTTCCACGTATTTTAGCAACGTCCGGTACATTTTATATGCATGGTCGCCATCGAGTAGACGAGCCCATAAATTAATGCGCCAGCCCTTCGACCATCCCGTTGATTCATCGCCCTTTATCTCCAGGGTTCTTCTTGCTGCCTGGGCCAGTTCCGGGGTCTTGGAGGGACTAATATGATGTCCTGGATATAGTCCAAAAAGATGACTTTGATGACGGTGTTGAGGATCCTGATCCTGCCAGTCCTCGTACCATTCCTGTAATTGCCCCTGGGAACCGATCTGGTATGGACGCAGTTTTTCGAGGGCATAGATGAGTCCATTGCGAAAGGCATGATCTTTATCCAGAATTTCTGAAGCACGGATGCAATTGGAAAAACACTGCCTGACCATGGCCAGGTCAGCGGTAGCTCCGGCCAAAGTGGCCCCCACATATCCCTGAGGTGTCTTATACAGATTTTCAGGAGAGGTGGACGGCGAAGTAATAAAATAGCCATCTTGATCTTCCACCATCCAATCCAGGCAGAATTTCGCCGCACCCATCATCAGATCATAGGCATAGTCCCTCAGAAATGCGGTGTCTTGCGAAAATAGATAGTGTTCCCACAGATGGGTACTGAGCCAGGTACCACCCATATTCCAATTCGCCCACACAGGATGACCTTCGCCAAAATCGCCCACCGGATTGCTCATTGCCCAGATATCCGAGTTGTGCCCGGCACACCAACCACCCGCTCCATAGAAGTCACGGGCCGTTACTTCACCGGTTTTAGCGAGATTTCCAATGAAGGTAAGTAATGGAATATGCAGCTGGGACAAATTAGTGACCTCAGCCGGCCAGTAATTCTCTTCCAGATTAATATTGATCGTATAATTACTACTCCAGGGCGGTCGCATATAAGGATTCCAAATGCCCTGAAGATTGGCGGGTACTCCTTCTGTGCGCGAACTGCTGATCAACAGATATCGACCGAACTGGAAGTAGAGGGTCTCCAGGTTTTTGTCATCGTTTCCTTTGGCGTAGCGCCGAAGTCTTTCATCAGTGGGGAGATCCGGAACAAGGTTACTTCCCAACGAAAACTTTACCCGGTTAAATAAGGCCTGATAATCATGAATGTGCCGCTGTCTAAGGTCATAGAATGGCGTCTTTTCTGCTTCCTGAAATAGTGATTTAGCGACGGCTTTTTCATCTATCCCGGATTTTGCCGGATTTTCATCAAACTGAGAGAAACTGGTCGCCACAGATATGAATATGGTAGCACTGGTTGCATTCCTCAGACCGACAGCTTGGTCACTATTGACAATAACTCCGTCATCTTTTAGAATTTTTAGATATGTACAAAACCTGGTACCGCTCCCCTCCTCAAAGACTATGGCATTTTCCATCTCGCCACGATAACTGGGTTCGGCATGTACCGGGGCATAACCACTGACTTCTATCCGGTGATAATTCTTAATTGCAGAATGTCTCAACTGGCTGCCAAAACTCAGATCAAAATTGAGTGCACCAGGCTGGGAGGCGGTCAAACGGATGACCATGACCTGATCCGGTTTGGAAATAAAGTACTCCCTCTTTATCCCGCAATCACCCTCTGCATATGATACCGTAGAAACTGCATCAGCCAAATCCAATGATCGCCGGTATCCAGTGACTGAATCCTGGTGATAGAATTTGATATAGGCAGTGCCCAACGGTGCATAGGACTGGGAGAATGAACCCTGAACAAAATGCTGCAATGAGTCAGCAAGTGCATAGTCTTCATTAGCCAGTGCTTCCCGGATACGCGGGATAAATGAATGAGCATCAGGATTCATAGCCGGATTTACCGGCTCACCCGTCCACAGGGTAATATCGTTGAGATAAATAGAATCCACGTCTATACCTCCGAAAACAGTGGCTCCCATTTTTCCGTTACCCAGAATCAGCGTCTCCTCAAAGTATTCGGCTGGTTGGGAATACCATAGTTCATGAGGAGATTGGGCCTTCACTGAGTGGGCGATTAAAAAACACACCA
>JAGQWZ010000003.1 GCA_020436835.1 Saprospiraceae bacterium
ATACTTGGCATAAGTACCCGTGGTGAAACTGTGAGGTCAATATCTTAGAATAATTGTTAATCCAAAAAGTAATAAGAACGAATCATTTATGTGATGATTCCTTCAAACAAATTCATTACATGTTCTAAATGTTAAAATTAGAACTTTAACGGTCTGCACCGGTCCAATCAGATACTGAATGACCATTCAGTGAAGCCTTTCAGATTGGCTCTAGGGTAACACCATCGATAAGATTCACGATGGTGATTCGATAGGTATTAAATGGTGAAAAAGGCCTGCATTGTCAGGTCAATTCCAGGGCATCCACCATCTTTTCCCAATCCTCTTCCGCCGTCTTCAATTCTTTCTTCAATTCCTGATAGCGTTTAGAGAATTCCGGAAACTCGGGAGACTGAAAGAAGTCCGGATCAGCCATTTTCTTTTCGAAGTCAGCGACCTCCTGCTCCAGGGTCATAATTTTTCTTTCAATGGTTTTGACCTGTTTCTGTAACGACCTTCTCTCTTCCTGAGATATACTGTTATTTGAGCTCGATTCTTTCAGATTATCGTCTTCTGACTTGTACATCGCCACTTGCCGTAAGTCATCCATGGAACGTTTTTCAAGAAAATAATTAACATCCCCAAGATATGTGTACATCTTTTGGTCTCGCAGCTCAATGGTCTTACTGGTCAGACTGGACAGGAAATCCCGATCATGAGAAATCACCACGAGCGTTCCTTCATAGTCCAGTAGTGCTTCTTTCAGGACCTCTTTGGAAGCCAGATCCAGGTGATTGGTCGGTTCGTCAAGGACCAGCAAGTTAATCGGTTGCATAAGCAGATGGGCGAAAGCCAGTCTGGCTCTTTCTCCGCCCGATAATACTTTTATCTTTTTATCTACATCTTCTCCCGAAAACATGAATGCGCCCAGGAGACTACGAACCCGGGATCTCATTCCTTCAGGAGCCCGCATTTCCATGAATTCCAGGATGGTGGCTTGATCGTCCAGAAGATCAGATTGATTCTGAGCATAGTAGCCGATTGACAATTGAGTACCATACTCCACTTCCCCTTTGGTGGGTTCAAGTTTTTTCAACAGAATCCTGGAAAGAGTGGTTTTCCCCTGTCCGTTTTGACCTACGATTGCCATGCGATCTCCCCTTTCCAGCTCCATATTCAAACCGCTCAGCACCTGCTTACTTCCAAAACTTTTATGAAGATTATTAGCTTTAATGACGGTACGCGAACTGCGTGGAATGGGAAGAAAACGGATTTTCATTTCGCGCTGGTCTAAGGCATCCAGTTCGATTCTCTCCATTTTGTCCAACTGCTTCTGCATAGACTGAGCCATTGATGTCTTAGTGGCTTTAGCCATAAACCGCTTTATCGTCCTTTCTTTCTCCGCGATCTCTTTTTGTTGGTTCTTGTATGCCGCTTCTTGTTGCTGTCTCACTTCTTCCTTATGGAGCAGAAATCGATCATAAGGCATCGCATAGTCATAAATCCTTCCATTCTCAATTTCAAGAACTCGATCAGCTGTATTTCTGAGGAATGCCCGGTCGTGAGATATGACAATTACAGCATTGGGATAGTTGGAAATGTATTCTTCAAGCCAGATGATGGCTTCTATATCCAGGTGATTGGTGGGTTCGTCCAAAAGCAGCAAATCTGGCTGTTGTAAGAGTAATCTGGCCAGTTCGACCCGCATTTGCCACCCCCCACTTAGCTGTGTAATCGGTTTATCAAAGCTTTCCTGATCAAAACCAAGACCTTTTAACACGATCTCGATCTTCTTATCCATACTCCCAACTTCGAAGTGATTCAGCCTCTCCAGGTTGAGATTAAACTCCTCCAGTAATTTCAGGTAGCTGTCACTCTCAAAATCGGTCGCTTCTTCCAATGCCTTTTGCAGTCTATGATTCTCTTGTTCCAATGCCATCACTTCAGAAAATGCTTCTTGTGCCGCTTGTCTTGTTGTTTTCTGAGGATCTACAGTAAGTGTCTGAGGCAGGAGACCTAATTTGATGCCTTTCTGCAGGCTGATCTGACCGTCATCTGGTCTGAGATCATCCGAAAGGATACTGAACAATGTCGACTTACCATATCCATTCCGGCCGATCAGCGCTATCTTATCTTGCGGATTAATTTGGAAGGATACATCTTTGAACAGAACTCTTTCTCCGTATTGCAAACGGATATCCTGTAATTGAATCATATTAGTTCCAGTTTACCGTATCTGGCATTTTGGCGATCACGGAGAATACATTGCCTTTATTGGTCATGATCTGCTCCCATAGTAATTCCGGTCTCGATTTGAAGAGGTAATTGGCGTGCATGTCTGCAAGCACCCAGGAACCATACTTTAGTTCCTCTTCCAACTGTCCGGATGACCAACCGGAATAACCGATATAGAATCGAATATTCTGTGGGGTTATCAATTTGGCATCTATTAGGAATTTCAATTTATCAAAATCCCCTCCCCAGTAAACACCATTCTTAATCTTAATACTACCTTCCAATAGATCTCCGACGTTGTGCAGGTAGTGTAGACTATCCGTGGCCACGGGCCCACCAAAAAAGACATCCGCATTTAGTTCGGGAAAATCACTGAGCAAATCCGTTAGTTCGACATCCATTTTCCGGTTCATGATAAAACCAACGGTACCTTCATCCTGGTGTTCGGTGAGGACGACCGCGGTACGACGAAAATTAGTGTCTAAGCTAAAGGGTTCGGCAAGTAAAACCGTCCCTTTTTCGACTGTTTGGGTGCTCATGTTTTTCATTTCAAATTCATTTTCATAAGGCCCTGGTTTCGGCATCGCTAAGGATTCGCTTAACCATGCCCTGGAGAACCTTTCCCGTGCCTCCCACCTCTACAAATACATTGATCCCATCTTTTGCCATGTTCTGAATCGTACCGGTCCAACGGACGGGCGAGGTCAATTGCCGGACAAGATTGTTTTTGATTATTTCAGGATCCTGTTGTGGCATGCCATCCACATTTTGATAGATTGGACAGGAAGGAATAGAAAACCGGGTGGCCTCTACTGCTTTTGCCAATTCCTCAGCGGCAGGTTCCATCAACGGCGAATGAAATGCACCTCCGACGGCCAGCTCGATTGCCCGCCGGGCACCAGCTTCAGAAAGCTTTTGACAAGCTGTCTGCACTGCTGCTTTTTCTCCCGAGATTACCAGCTGGCCGGGACAATTGTAGTTGGCGGAAATGACCACTCCGTCGACTTCCTCACATATATTTTCGACAATCTGGTCATCGAGCCCTACAATTGCAGCCATTGTGCCAGGAGTCTTCTCACAAGCCTTCTGCATAGATTCTGCTCTGATTCGCACCAAATTCAAACCATCTTCGAAGCACAGGGCTTGATTACTTACCAAAGCGGAGAACTCTCCCAGGGAATGTCCCGCAACCGCAGTTATTCCCGATTCACCGAAGATTTCTGCTTTGATGACGGAATGAAGAAATACCGCCGGCTGAGTAACCCGGGTCTGCTTCAAATCATCAGCAGTCCCTTCAAACATCACCTGGGATATCTTGAATCCCAGTATACCGTCAGCCTGAGCGAACCGTTGCCGGGCAACATCTGAATTTTCGTATAGATCTTTACCCATGCCCACGAACTGGGAAGCCTGGCCCGGAAAGATGTAAGCAATTTTCATTTAGTGTAGTTTAGAACTTATCAGGTCCAGAAATTCGGACCGGGTTTCTTCTTTCCGAAATTCACCGGTAAAAGCCGAAGTTGTAGTTACCGAGTTTTGTTTTTGCACTCCCCGCATCATCATGCACATATGTCTGGCTTCAATGACAATGGCGGCTCCCAGTGGCTGTAAAACATCCTGAATGCAATTTAAAATTTCATGAGTGAGCCGCTCCTGTACCTGAAGACGCCGGGCAAAAATATCGACTACCCTCGGTATTTTACTTAATCCAACGATGTAGCCATTAGGAATATAAGCAACATGTGCCTTCCCAAAAAAAGGAAGGATATGATGTTCACACATGCTGTATATCTCGATATCCTTCACTAGTACCATTTCACTGTACTCCTCTTTGAATAAAGCACTTCTGAGCACAGTCTCGGGATCGGCCTCATAGCCGGAGGTTAAAAACTGCAGTGCTTTGGCTGCCCGCTCCGGGGTCTTCAGTAAACCCTCCCTGTGGGCATCTTCGCCGACCGCGAGCAAAAGCTGTTCATAATGTGCGGTCATCGAAGCAGTCATTTCTTCATTAAAAGTCTCTTCTTTCAAGTAGTTCATCTTTCTAACTTGGTATTGGTCCTAAATCAAAAATGTCACTTCTACATAATTCTATAATCCGGAAAAAGTTTTATAGAAGGGACCATGACCGCTGCAAAAGTAAACAATAATGTCTTAGAATACTTCCAGTAGAATAGCTTAACCAAAGCATTCCCAACGAGTGCTTATCGGTTTGCTATGATAAGTTTGTCTTAGTGATACCTAAGTTCATCTATTAACTCCTTATCTTGCAAACGAAGCGAATTGACTTGATGTTGATCTATCTATGAAGGTACTAGCTCTCCGGAAAATCTTTGATCGATCCTCTAAAAGGAGGAACCGGGGATGGATAGGCCATGTGGTTTTCTGGCTTGTCCTCTTGGTCATCCTGATTGCTTCTGATTTTAGCCAGGTTGGCTGGCCCCTGGTACTTTACCAAAAGGTGGTTGATATAATCTTCTATGCCGTAATAATTTACATCAACCTGCTTTACCTGATACCTAATTTTTTGTCACATAAGAAATTCTGGACATACGTTGCATTGCTGCTCCTTGCTGTACTGGTGCTTACCCCAATCAAGATTGCCATACAGGTCTTTTTGTTTACCGATGCACCCTCCTTTCAGCATTACTTTATTGACAATCAGTCCTACTTCTTTATGTCTATGTTTTTAGTGGGTAGCTCATCCACAATTTATGGAATCCTTTCAGATTGGTTCATCCATCAATCTGAAAAAATGGAACTTCAGACGCAGACGATGCAATCCGAACTGAAGTTTCTCCGGTCACAGATAAATCCCCACTTTCTGTTCAATACCTTAAATAACCTGTATGCCCTGACTCTGAAGAAATCGGATGATGCACCGGAAATCGTGCTTAAGCTTTCGGAAATGATGCGATATATGCTTTATGAATGTAATGAGCGTAGGGTGCCCCTACAGAAAGAGGTCGCATACATGAAAAATTATCTGGACCTGGAAAGATTGAGACAACATGAATCGATCGATATCCACTTCAACTTGACGGGAGAAGTCAGCGACCAGACCATCGCTCCGCTGCTTTTGATCCCGTTTATTGAAAACAGTTTTAAACATGGACTCAGCAGTCAGATCAACCACGGTTGGGTAAATATCGATATGCATGTAGAAGGTGCAAAGTTGAGGTTTACGATCGAAAACAGTAAAGGACCAGCCCAACCCAAACAAGTGCATCGAAAAGCCGGTGGCATCGGCCTGGTCAATGTAAGACGCCGCCTCAATCTGATCTATAATGATCATTACCATTTGAAAATTTCGAACGAACCCAATGCTTACCGGGTAACTTTAGACTTAAACCTATAAATATCATAGCCATGGAAATTAACACGCTGATAGTCGATGATGAACCTCTTGCATTAGATGTGCTGGAAACCTATATCCAGAGGATGCCGGAATTGAAGTTGATCACCCGATGTGCAAATGCATTTCAGGCCAACGAAGCATTGACTTCCAATTCTATCGATCTAATGTTTCTTGATATTCAAATGCCGCAACTGACCGGTATTGATTTCATTAAAACTTTGAAGAATCCACCATTGGTGATCTTTACCACTGCCTTTCCCAACTATGCAATCGAAGGTTTTGAGCTGGATGCTGTCGATTATCTACTGAAACCGATTTCAGCAGACCGGTTCATGAAAGCAGCAAACAAAGCTATTGAACAGATCAAGCTAAGACAGGCTAAACAAGGAGCTGAAATAGGCCCCGACGAATCTGAATTCATTTTTGTCAAAGCAGATAAAAAATATGTCAAGGTCCGGTATGATGAGATCATCTACATTGAGGGATTGAAGGATTACGTGATCATCAAACTATTGACAGGACGGGTCATTACCCTCCAAACCATGAAAAGTCTGGAGGATAAACTACCCTCGAAAAGTTTTAAACGGATACATCGGTCCTACATTGTTAATCTTGACAAAATCAATGCGATTGTGGGTAATATGGTTGATGTACTTGAAAATGGTAAATCAAAGCACTTGCCAGTAGGTAAAAATTACCGTGATGACTTGCTGGATATGGTTCAACGCAATAAACTTTAAGCTCCAGCTATTTTTAAATCCTGGTTGTTTTGTTGCATTTGTAAACGGAGTAGGGCCGGATTTTATCACCCGGACAAAGCGCAGAATGCAGGCATACTCGGTCCTCTGTCGAGATTTTTGTAATGCAGTCGTGCTGTAAAAGGATAAGAAAATCAGTGTATTACTTAAACGGCGGAATACTAGTTGATCAATAATCTATCTGGCAACTTCCAGACGATGAATGGTAGTTTTACCCCCCTCGTCCACTATTTCAACAAAATAAGATCCCGCTGGTAATTGGTTGAGGTCGTAAGATTGCCGATCATCTGAATCCGGCATCCAGATTTTAATCAATTGTCCCTGTAGATTCAGTAAGCGCATCGATTGTATCTTTCCGGAGACTGCAAACCAGGATTCAGCCGGATTGGGATAAATCATTACATTACGTTCAGAAGCCTTACCGATAAATAGTATCTCTTCTCTGTCCTCCAGTGAAATCTGACCTTCTGTAGATAATAAAGCAATCCTCTTTGCCAAAATCCTGACCTTCACCAGATCCTCCAGTGAGCGGAAACCATTGAGGTCTTCCTCAACAATAAAGCGAATTTGCCCCAGGACTCCGTGCCCCTGAATGGGATTCTTATCAATCTTACCTATTCCCACATCAATGGTTCCGTCTTTGGGACTTTGGGCAAAGGCTATTACACTGTTTACCGGATTAAATATGCCCTGATCAGACAAAATAAACTGGACAGAACTGGAGTCTACAAACCGGCCTCCCACTTCCAACGAAAAATTGACACCGAGCATATCCGAAGCAGGAAGTGAAGCTGAACCTAACGACACTTCAATGACAGCCCAATCCCCGGATTCTACCTCAGGAGTCAATATTTCAAGATTGAGAGGTATTGCATGTAATCCAGGAGGTGGCTTTGGTACCAGGTTATGCGCCTTCATGTAATGATGACTCAAAATCTGCAAATCAGTAGTGGACAATATGCCATCACCGTTCCCGTCCACATACTTGAGGTTACGGGTTCCATAGCTTAGAGTGGCAGGCCAGTCTTCCATTTCCTGTCCATACCAATAGTCCGATGAAGTACCGGTTCTTACTGGTCCAGAGTACCCGATATTTGTCGCCAGCACTACCGCATCCTGAATATCTACCTGTCCGTCGTTATTATGATCGCCGGGCCAAACACAATCCTGACAACCTGCAGACTCCAATGGTTGTACCGATACAGCCAAAGAAATATTTTTACATTTCTCTGGTTGACCAGCACAATACCTGACAACAAATCCATCTGTTCCTTCAAACTGAGGATCCGGTGAATAATTAAAGGAGTGGCCCTGCCCGGCAATTTCTACCGTTCCATAAGCAGGTGGTTGAACCAAGCTGAATTGAAAGTCGTCAATAGGTACTGCGTATTTCAATTCAAGCGGACTATTTCGGGTTGTATAGAGATGCTGAAAATCATAAAGCGGTTCATAATTATGAACGGTAAGGTGTACTGAGGCTTCATCGCATCGATTCTCTGCACAAGCCCTGTAGGTAAATGTTGTCTGTCCAGCAAAATTCTCCGCAGGTATGTAGCGGTACGTATGGTCCGTAATCGGGTACAAGTTGCCTATTAGTCCCTCTTTACTAACATCTTGAATGGATCCACCCAGGTCGTTTGCCGACAGGTCAATGATCAATTCATTTCCTACCTCGGTGTAAAACCGGTCATCTACATTCCAGCCATTATCCAGAAAGGGATCCTTTACTACAATGGAAATCACATGAAAAATCTGGGATCCGTCCGCAATCTGGCTGAATTTCAAAATTTCCGTACCGGAATATCCTAATTGAGGGACGTACTCATAGATTTGGTCGCTGATGCGAATCAGATCACCGGTGAAATATGCATTACTGGGTGCATTAAAGCCAGGAGCAACGAGAAGAGTCGTTTTTTCATCCCGCATTATCTCATAGCGGCTGGTATCGGCAGCAGGCAAATCGTGAGAATCGTCCACCCGGAGAATTACCAGGGCGGCAGAACAGTCTCCCCCTGCGCAAGCCGTATATCCGATCTTTGCATATCCCTTTTCAAGCGCAGTGAAAACAATCCTTTTGCCATCTGCAGAAATCGAGGCAGATCCATTGCTGATGTAGGAAAGTTTAGAGATATGGAGATCGCCAGCTCCAAACTCATCATTCGCCAGGACATCGAGGGATAGATTACTTTCATTTGTGTTCACAGCATAATAGTCCGGGACCGCAATCACCCGACTAACTGCAACTACGAATCCTTCAAAAAAAGGTTTGATCACGCCACCCACCACTCGCTGTGTCTTGTATACCACTGTATCCACCCCTACAAAAGATGCCGGAGCCGAGTACCTCACCCGGTAGACGTCTTCATAACCGTACTTAAATTTGGATACCGTACCATGCTGGGGGGTGACTATGAAATCAGGATAAGACCTGCTTTCAGCCGGAACATCAATCGACTGCCCAGCCAGGACCTTCAATGACTTATATGCCCTTAATTGCTGACTGTAACTGACATGCCATAAAAGACTGACAGCCAGCAATAATACAAGTCTAATCGGGGACATGGTCATGCGCTTATATTATAAGTCATTGCAATATAAGAACATCTTAACGATTTTCATATGCGTTCACAATACGACAACGAAACTTTAACATTTTTTATATATGTTATACTTTCATATATGACATCGAACATACTAACTTTATCTTCTTGATGCAAAAGACCAAACTATTCCGGGTATTGCTCTCTTTCAGTTTAATCGAATTAAACCGGTTACTACGCTTCATTGATGATGGTCAGTGGCATGAACAGAACAAGATTAAAAGACTGATCGGAATCGCTATTGGATTAATTAGGGAGAATGCAGCAGAAAAAGTAGAGAAAGAGGAAGTTTGGAATGTACTGCATAACGATGAGGATCCGTACGACGACGTTCGATTCCGCAAACTCTGTTCAGATGCATTGCAAGTAGTTGAACGCTTTCTCAGTTCCGAAGCTTACTTCAATGATATGCTCCTTGAGTCGGCCACGAGACTGAAGGCGCTTAGCCGGAAGGAATTAGCTCCTCTCTATAATACGCAGCTGAACCGGGTTAACACACTAATCTCCCGATTTCCGGAAAGGGGATCCGACTATTATCATTTTCGCTATCAGGTGGAGAAAAATGCATTTACTTTCCGCCAGTCTGTATTGCAAAGGTTTAAGATTGCCAACATAGATGCGATCCTCGATAATCTGGATACTTTCTATATAATTGAAAAGCTTAAGTATTACTGTGAGGTGCTTAGTCGGCGTACCTTTTTAAAACATGAATATCGCAATCGGCTCATTGATGAAATTCTGTCCTTAATACAGAACGGAGAGTTCGATCATGTACCTCTCATTCGTATCTACTATCAGATTGTCCTAACACATCTGTATCCGGAGGATGAGAGCTTCTACTATGAACTCAAATCACAGTTAAAAGCGCACAACAGCATTCTACCCGGAGATCAGATGAAGGAAATCTATACCTCTGCTTTGAATTACTGCACCAGGAAGATCAATCAGGGCAAGGACGAGTTTATACTGGAAGCTTTTGAAACCTACAAACAATTGCTGGTGAAGGAACTTCTTTATGACCGGGATCAGCTATCACACTGGACCTTTAAGAATTTAGTGGTGTTGGCACTGCGATTGGGCGAATATCATTGGGCTGAAAATTTTATCCATGAATATAAGGATAAAATACCCCAGCAGTTCCGACTGAACGCCGTATCCTACAACCTGGCCCAGTTGTATTTTTATCAGAGAAAGTATAAAAAAGTACTGGAGCTGCTTCAGACCGTAGAATATGAAGATGCCACTTATAATCTTGGTGCTAAGTCGATGCTTTTCGCCACTTATTATGAAATGCAGGAATGGGAAGCCCTCCATTCACTAGGAGAGAGTTTTAAAGTCTTTATTCATCGTAGGAAGAACATTATACCGGAAGGCCGAAGAAATTCTTACTTAAATCTGATAAAATTGACATTGAAGCTCCATAAGCTCAATGTGCATGAAGTCCAGAAGATTACCAGTCTCATGCAAAAAACAGAGTCCTCCGGACAAGAAATCGCCAGTGCAAATTGGTTGAAAGAAAAGATAAATGAGAAACTTCACTATTCCGACCACAAAGCGAGACACCTCTCTGTGAGCAGGCAGGCTTAGAGCATGATAAAGGAAATCGAGTCTTTAGAGGCGTTCCTGAGAAATGGAATTTCTTTTGAAAATGTAACGATACAGGATGTAGATTTTTCGTCCATGTCCATTAATTGGCATGCCCTAAAGATTAACCGCACGACATTTTTAGGCTGCCGTTTTACCGCCGAAGACAAATTATATTTAATCAATCAGGGTGCGATTGTGCTGGAGAAACCGGAGGGATTGCCTTATAATCCATTCCGGAAAGATCTATACCATTGGCAAGAACTGGAGAGCGGTGACAAAACGACTCAGGATTATAAAATTTATGACCATTTTCACCAATCCAGGTACAATCCACCGGTGAACGAAGCCCTCTGGCAGAGGATACACGACCACGCGATCGATGATGCGCTCAGAGAATTCATCGAAATGGGTGATAATGGATTACCCAAAGCCAAATGCGTTGGAATCATGGGAGGGCATCAGACTTCGCGATTGGATAAGAACTATAAAAAGGTTGCACTTACCGCAAAATGGTTGACTGAAGCAGGCTATTTGGTTGCCTCCGGAGGTGGTCCCGGAATTATGGAAGCAGCAAATCTGGGAGCCTTCCTGGCTAATAGATCCGATAATTCCCTGTCTGATGCCATTGAACACATGGCAGAAGCTCCGGTTTACCGGGATCAAAACTTTACCAGACTTGCCATAGAAGTGAATCGCTCATATGGTGAACAAAACAAATCGCTCGCAATTCCGACAAGGTTTTACGGCCATGAACCCAGTAATGTGTTTTCCTCCGCCATCGCTAAGTATTTCAGTAACAGTATCCGGGAAGATACCTTGCTGGCAATCTGTATTCATGGTGTGATCTTCGCACCCGGTAGCGCCGGAACCGTGCAGGAAATTTTCATGGATGCAGCTCAGAATCACTATGGGACTTACAACTACTTAAGTCCGATGATATTTTTAGGCCAGGAGCACTTTGAATATGATACCATGATATTTCCACTGGTTCGCCGCCTGGCACGCCACCATCCCTATGCAAATTTGCTCGCTCTCACCGATCAGCCGGAGGAAATTGTCACATTTATCGAGAATCATCCTCCAATCCCTACAAATTCTCACTAAATTTGAAATCACCACTTACTGCCTTTTTCGAATGCTAAAAAAATTCCAATGAAGAGAAAATCATCACTTAGCCGCAGGGATATGATACGCAAAGGTGTTACCGGTGCAGCAGGATTCATGATCGTGCCAAGACATGTCTTGGGTAAAGGATATACACCGCCCAGTGATCAGCTGGGAATAGCTGCGATTGGTGCGGGTGGTAAAGGCAGGTCGGACATTATAAATGCCTGGCATGAAGGGAAAAACAAAGTAGTAGCCCTTTGTGATATCGATACGAGTCAATGCAAGGATACCAGGAAGAAGTTCTCTGACGCTAAATTCTATGCCGACTTTCGTAAGATGTTAGATGAGCTGGATGGCGAAATTGATGCTGTGACGATTTCCACTCCCGACCATACTCATGCAATCGCAGCTCTGACAGCTATGTCGATGGGTAAGCATGTTTATGTGCAAAAACCATTGACTCACAACATTGCTGAAGCACGCAGTCTGACTGAAGCGGCAAGAAAGCACAAAGTAGTGAGCCAAATGGGAAATCAGGGTGCATCCAACCCTGGTCAGGAACAGATGGTTAAATGGTTTGATGATGACCTTATCGGTCCGGTCAGATCAGTACAGGTCTGGACCAACCGGCCGGTATGGCCTCAGGGTATTCCGGTTCCCACCGGGAAAGTTCCGTTACCAGATACGATCTCGGAAGCAAACTGGGACCTTTTCATCGGGCCAGCAAAAATGGTTGACTATCATCCGTTATATCATCCGTTTAAATGGAGAGGATGGTGGAACTTTGGTACCGGCGCACTGGGTGATATGGGATGTCATCTGATCGATCCGCCGTTTCGCGTTCTCCAACTGGGGTATCCTACCGAAGTTGAGTGCAGTGTTGGGCAAGTGTTTACACAGGATTGGGTACCGGAATACATTCCGGAAGGATGTCCTCCATCGTCCCGCACTGAGATAAAATTTCCAGCCACCGCCAACAATCCGGTTGAAATGAAAATGACCTGGCACGATGGGGGCTTAAGACCCTTCCACCCTGATCTTATACCGGCCAATGATTTTCTTGGTGAGGAAGGTAGTGCTAACGGTGTTTTGATGATTGGAGAGAAAGGAATAATGACCTGCGGCACCTATGGAAGGAATCCTCAAATATATTTTAACAATGGTGATAAAATCGGTATGGCAGAAGATTTCGAGTCAGCCAATCCAAACGCCGGGGAGAATGAATATGGTCATCAGCTTTCCTGGACCGAAGCATGCAAAGCCGGCTTTGGTAGTGATGAACACAAGGCGCTGACTTCCTCCTTTGATTATGCCGGTCCGCTGACCGAAACCGTATTGATGGGAAATCTCGCTATACGAAGCTATATGCTAGGAAAAAAAGGCAACAGTTCCCGGGGCAACCTTAATTTCCCCGGTAGAAAGAGGTTGATTTGGGATGGAAATGCTATGAAGATCACCAACTTTGAAGAGGCAAATCAGTTTGTATCCAGAGAATACAGAAAAGGTTGGGAAATATAAGAGATAAAAAGTTCCAGCCGGCGACTCAGAGTTTCTTCAGCTCCAGATTTCTCCATGAGACTTTAATCCCTCCACCACTGTGAATCTGGAGGGCAATGTGGCCTTGCCCCTCCCCTATTTTTTCATCCTTGAGATGAATCATCTGAACGCCATTTAGCCAGGTTGTGACCTCGTCATCCACCACTCTTATCTTCATCTTGTTCCATTCGCCAAAATGTAAATTCTCATCCAGCTCAGGATCTGGTTGTATCAGCCACCCCCTGCCATAGGATTCATAGACGCCTCCCGTATTGTGCCCGGGTGGAGCGACTTCTACCTGCCAGCCGGAAATCTTCGTTCCGTCCAGAGTAGAACGAAAGAAAACGCCACTATTTCCATCTGCTCCCTGCTTGAATTCCAGCGTAAGTTCAAAATTGTCATACTCCTCCACGGTGCTAAGATATCCATACTCGGCATCCGGACCACTTTCACATATTAATAGGCCGTCTTCAACATACCATAACTCCGTTCCATGCTTCTTCCAACCCTCTAAATCTGATCCGTTAAATAGAGACTCCTGGGCGGATAATGATAACTGCATCAGTACAATGCAGACGATAAATAATAGCTTATAATGCATAGTGCTCAATTTGGCAGCAAAATAATAAGTTTAACCTAGATAACCTATCCAAATAAAAAAGGGCCTGCCAAATGAGGCAAACCCCGCACCATGTTCTTTTGATGTAAGGACTAGTCCTTTTGTTATTCAATCGTCAACCCGAAGTACTTCCAGGGTTCGAATTGATATTCGCGGATCATTGGGATCTTTCTTTCGGCTAAAGTAACTGACCACACCTTCATTTGGATCATAATAGATCAACCTTGAAGCAATAGCTCCTTCATCGCTCCTCACAAAAGATACTTTATTTGTCTGGATAGTACAGAGGATGGGATAGGTACCCTCGGAGGTCTGGTCAGTAGCATAAAAAGAAATGATGCCATCGTTATTTTTTTCGATCTGTCCGATCGTAATCAAAGCCCTTGGATCGGCATCATTGGGGCGCTGATAAAAGTCTGACGCTACGATCTGACCGTCTTTCTTCATTAGTACAGGGACCAGTCCGTGATTGACCCGGGTAGCCGCAGCCATCTCTTCCGACATCTCCACTCCAGCCATAACGCCTACATTTTCTTCCACCCGATATATCATCAGAATCTCGCCATCTTCAAAAATGGTGGGTTCACCAATAAGCCGGAAATTTATCGCTTTACTGTTGTGATTCCCACTATTCAGAAATGTCTTCAGACTATTGAGTCGATGCCCGGTACTGCTAATATTGTACTTGCCATCACTTTGAATGAAACAACTGACCACCTCACTTTCGGTACTGGACATATAAAAGACATCATCACCCTGCCAAAGTACGTTGACAGGATCAAAAACCTCATGTTTAGAGACAATCATTGAAGAGCTCTGCAACTGGGCCATTTTGTCAAATCGATAGAAGTAATACTGACCTAGTTTATATGCATCACTTGTATTGTCCGTTGCCTGCATTACCAGGATCTCCTTATCAAGGGTCCGGCCACTATCCGGTTGGAAAGTAAAGATCTCGTCGCGATAAACGATCTGCATTGCATTAGGGAATTCAAAGTCATGGAGTCCGGCGACCTGCCCGTTCGTATCAAATGCAACCAACCTTAGTTGCTTATCGGAAATCTCTTTATCAATCTCCTTGTCCACCCGGTTTAGCAGGGCAAGGGTGTAACCATCTTTGGGATCCGTGACCGGTAGATACTGGTTAACCCAATATTGCTTTTTAGATGCACTGTCATATTCGATTAGGGAAGCTTTCTTCCGCAATATGGCGGTCGTATCCGTTCCATCCGGAGCATATCGCCATTTGACAATCTGCAGATCGGTTAGTTTTAGGTTTTTGTCAACATTCAGTGCCGTCTCGAAACGGAATTCAGATGATTCATTGCTGACTTCAGCCGTCTGCCGTTTGTTCATATTTCCTCCCCACGGCACCTGAGCATAATCATCCAATGAAATCAATTTCAATTCTGCATCCAGCAATAAACCTTTTTGACCATTCAAACCAAATACCAATCCTCTTTCCGGCACTTCTCCGGTTTGTACGAACTTCTTTTCTTCCTCCAGGATTTCTCCGGTCGCATCGTAGGTCAGGTAATAAAGTCCTATCAGGTTCACCAATTTTCCCCGCACGTCATTCGGGTTATCCGGGGTAATGATTCTGGTCTTTTTTTCAAATTCAAGGATTACATTGATCTTGTCCCCATCGGATTTGACATAACGGATGCCGCACTTCTCCGGGCGCATTTCATCCAGATTGCCAGGCATTTTGCATGCCTGGGGATAAGCATGGTAGATCACCATCAGTAAAACTAAAGTCACTAAATGCCTCATAGGTATTCATTTATGCACATGAATATTTTCAAATGTGTTTTGATACAATTAAACCTTATTCGGGATTGCCTATGATATGCTTCAGAGGAGGGTATGGTCTGATGTTGAGATCTCCGCATTTATCATGCCATTTACTGGAAAAGTGATGACGGTATTGGCGTCTACAGGAAGCATAAAGTCGCCTTTACCCAACTTCGCAGAGATCTTGCTCTTTGCATGAAAGGAAATTGATGGATACCGATTTCAATTTCTACCGAGTTGTCCGATCATCATCGATACCGGTAGTACCTGTTTGATCACCGAGAATAAATCAGCTCCGACTCTTTAGAACATTGTAAGAGGAATAATTCTTTGCGACTCACGGAATCTTTAGATTGTTAGGGGGAATAGCTATATTTATACGATCCTTGTGAATGCGATTCTTCTCTCATTGAAAAATGAAATTTAATCTCTTTCTCTCAACTCTTCTTTTGACTTCCCTGGGTTGGTTGCCAACATATAGTCAGGCGGAACTGCGTAATAACCTCAGTACCAGTGAAAGGCCGAGCACAAAAGCAGTAATGCTTCAGGACAAACCGGTGATTGATGGAGAAGTCCTGGCTGATGTGGTCTGGAGAGGCATCCCATCCTTCGGCAATTTGATTCAGACACGTCCTCAAGCCGGGGCAACTGCTTCTGAGAAGACTGAAATCAGGATAGCCTATGATCAGGAGTCTTTCTACGTAGCCGTGATATGTCATGACAGCAAACCGGAAAAACTGGTTGTGACCGATGCCCGCCGGGATGCCTCGCTGGATAATACGGATGCCTTTCTTATGATCCTGGACACCTACCATGATGGTCAGAACGGATTTGTATTCGGCACCAACACCCTGGGGGTGGAATACGATGCACAGGTCGATAATGAAGGGATCGGAAACTTTAATTCAAACCGGCAGCAAGGGGGTATTATCGGAGGTTTCAACCTTAATTGGGATGCATCCTGGACGGTCAAAGCAAAAACCGGTGATTTTGGATGGAGTGCTGAATTTGCGATCCCTTTACGAACTATACGATATCAAAGCGGAGAAGATCAAATTTGGGGATTAAACTTCAGACGCAATATTCGCAAAACCAATGAGATTGTTTATTGGTCACCGATCCCCATCAATTTTGATCTTAACCGCTTGTCACTCGCTGGTACCTTGACCGGTTTAAACCTCAGGAGCCCAGGAAATCTTAAGGTGATTCCTTATGCTTTGGGCCGTGCAGTTAGAGATTACGCTGCTGATGAAAACAAGACAAACCTGAGTGCTGATGCCGGGCTCGATCTGAAATACAGTGTTACCCCAAGCCTTACGCTCGACTTAACTTATAACACCGATTTTGCCCAGGTGGAAGTGGATGATCAGCAGGTAAACCTTGATCGTTTCAATCTGTTCTTTCCTGAAAAAAGGCCCTTTTTCCTGGAAAATGCGGGACAGTTCAGCGTAGGAAGTCCGGGTGAAGTCGACTTGTTTTTTAGCCGGCGAATCGGAATTGGAGAAGGAGGTCAGGTGGTTCCGATCACCGGAGGAGCCAGACTTTCCGGCAAGGTAAACAACACCAACCTCGGCTTTTTATCAATGTTTACTCCATCGGTTAAAGACTTCGAGATAGAGCCGAACAATTTTACCGTGGCGAGGATCAATCACGAATTTGCAGCAAAACGTTCAGCAATCGGTGGCATATTCGTAAACCGGGAAGGACTGGGAAATCTGGAAAATGACTTTAACCGGACTTTCGCCCTGGATGGCAAACTGGGATTAGGTCAGAAAGCAAGAATATCCGGATATGTTGCAAAAACCAATACTCCTGATATATCTGAGAATGATCATTCCTTGAAATTGCAGGCTAACTATGATTGGAACGGATGGAGTCTTATGGCTGGATATACGGAGGTAGGTGAAGGTTTTAATCCTGAGGTAGGATTTTTACTTAGATCTGCTTTTCGAAAACCTGAATTCAGAGCGCTGTATCAATGGCGAATGAATGGCCGCCTGGGGCTACTTGAATTACGTCCTCATGTCTCCTATCGAAGTTATTGGACTTTTGATGGCTTTCAGGAAACGAAATTCCTTCATATCGACAATCATTGGGAATGGGTAAATGGACTCGAAATACATACCGGTCTGAATCTTACAACGGAGGGAGTTCTTGCTCCTTTTGAAATCTCACCAGGGATTATCGTTGCACCGGGAACCTATGAACACAGCGAGGCACAGTTGGTATTTATGACCAATGAGAGTAAGAATATTTCGATCAGCACCAGGCATGTTTTAGGAGGATTTTTTGGTGGTGAACGTTATGCCAACAGCGCCACTTTAAAACTGCGTTTTGGGGACCGGTTCAATTCAGAGTTCATCATGAACCATAACGATATCCGCCTTCCAGAAGGAGATTTTATTGCCAAACTCTTTGGAACCCGGCTCGCTTATTCTTTTACGCCAAGGA
Source organism: Saprospiraceae bacterium (assembly GCA_020436835.1). Classification (GTDB taxonomy): domain Bacteria; phylum Bacteroidota; class Bacteroidia; order Chitinophagales; family Saprospiraceae; genus JABDMH01. Next base: position 18,022 of record JAGQWZ010000003.1, read on the forward strand.
TCTATCTGCAGAGTCTTATTCAATTTAACAGCGTGAGTGATTTATGGTCGGCAAATATTCGATTCGGATGGTTACAGCAAGCCAATTCAGGATTATTTTTGGTTTACAATGAGTTAAGAAATTCCAGTGATATTTTAAGTAGGAGCTTTACGGTAAAGTATTCATACCTCATAGACGTATTGAAATAGATTAACTCAAAGACACACCTAGTGTTTTCATCCGTTATATCTTTAGTGTCTTGGATCTACAGATGAAAAAAGCATCTTGCATACTTGTATCTCTTTGTGTTGGGCTGACCCTGAAGGCTCAACAACCTACCATTCAGGATTGTCTTGGTGCTATCCCAATTTGTACAGAAATATACGAAGAGAAGAATGCACCGGAAGGATCCGGAAACTACACCAATGAGATCTTTGGCAGTAATGATGGTGGTTTGTGCTGTATGGATGACGAACGGAACAGTATCTGGTACACCTTTACCGTAAACAAGGATGGTAAATTCGGATTTCTCCTCACACCAAATGATCCCAACGATGATTACGATTGGGCACTGTTCGACATTACGCATGCCTCGTGCTCCGACATAAGACGGGATATTTCCCTCCAGGTAAGCTGTAACGCTGCCGGCGGAGATTCATGCAATGGATTGACGGGTGCGGATGGTCAGACTTCTTTTGCCAACCAGGGAGGAGGGTGTTCGTTTTATCCTCCTGATGTGCTTAGTGGCTTCTCGGCACATAATGATCTGATACCGGTACAGAAAGGAAACACCTATGTACTGGTGGTGAGTAATTGGACCGGATCAACGAATGGCTATGTCATTGACTTTAGTCCGTCTGAAGACCTGGGAATTTTTGATAATGATCCTCCACTGGTTGCAGAAATTACTACACCGCAAGACTGCGAGGTCGGAACCTTTAAGCTTGAATTCTCAGAAAATATTCAGTTGACGAGCATCAGGAATGACAACTTTGTTCTGCACGGACCCCTTCAGGATCATCAAGTGACGGTCAATTCTTTCGCACATTCTATTAAAGGAGAATACTCGAAGGTTTTCGATTTACACTTCATACCTGCTATCAGCGAACCAGGCACTTACAATCTTGAAATGCTTATCGATGGAAAATCGGACATTCTTGACTTATGTGGAAATCCGCTCCAGAGTGCCAATGAAATTGAGTTCACGATAAGTGAAACACCGCTTTCTCCCCCTCCCATCCCAGGCGATACCCTGCTTTGCGAGGGAGCTATGCTTCATTTGGATGTCACCCATCCCAAAGCGATCACTTATCAGTGGTCCGATGGTAGCATGTTGCCAGCGATTGACATTGATCAAGCCGGCATTTATACGGTAGCCATCGAAAACGCATGTGGAGCGGTGGAGAGTGAGATTCGGGTGGAATTTGCCAACTGCGACTCCTGTGCGATCTATGTTCCCAATGCATTTACTCCGAACGGTGATGGGGTAAATGATGTACTCCGGGTTTTCTCTGACTGTGAGCTTAGTGATTTTTCCTTTTCGATCTACAACCGTTGGGGAGGTATGATCCATTTCTCAGAGGATCAGAATAACTGCTGGAACGGCACGGCCCAGGGTGACACCGACTTAAGTGATACGTATGTTTATTTGCTTAGATATAAAGTTCAGGAATTAGGTGCAGTATTTTACCGGGAACTGGCGGGATCATTTTCGCTCATTCGCTGAGTGACGAAGCGGAAAATATTCTGATATTTTGCTCAAATCTTGATGCATTTTAAGGGGAACTTCTAACTTTACCGCCAAGCAAAAGGGAGTCTCTTTCTGTACCAATGTATTGCACAAAACGAATATTGTTGACTGGCCTTCTACTATTCCTCTTGTCAACAGCTGAAGCTCAAGAAACCCGAAATCTCCAGGCATCCTATCAGCTCTCCATCCAATCTACGACCCTGCCAATTACCATCGATGGTGAACTGGATGAATCCGTATGGGAGACAGCTGAAGTTGCTACTGATTTTTGGATGAGTTTTCCGGTAGACGACCGAAGGGTAGCCAAAGAGATCCAAACAGAAGTCCGGATGACGTATGATGAAAATAACATCTATGTGGCGGCCAAGTGCTACGGTGGAGGTCCATACATCATACAGTCACTGAAAAGAGACAATATGGAGTTTTGGAACGGTGATGCATTTGCTGTTGTGTTTGATCCCGTCAATGAGAAGACCTCTGGAGTCTATTTTGGAACAAATCCTGCCAGTGTTCAGACCGATGCCCTGGTAAGCGGTCAAACCGGACGGCGGGGCAATACAAGTGGCAGCAGCGGGATCAACAACGCCTGGGACAACAAGTGGTACTGCAAATCGAAATCCTACACAGACCACTGGACGGTGGAAATGGCGATTCCTTTCAAAACACTCCGGTATGGAGAAAAAGATCGTTGGGGTATCAATTTCGTACGGTCCGACACGCGGACTAATTCGTATCATACCTGGTCTCCCGTACCAGTGCAATTTCGCGGAGTTGACCTGGGGTATACCGGAGCACTAAAATGGGATCAAGCACCAGCCATTGCCAAAGGAAACGTAGCAGTAATTCCGTATGCTCTCGCCTCGACATTCAAGGATCATGAATTGGAACTGCCAGGCGAAAATGAAGTTAGAGTGGGTGCCGATGCCAAGATTGCCGTGACATCTTCACTAAATCTGGACTTGACCATCAATCCTGATTTTTCCCAGGTCGAAGTTGATGAACAGGTCACTAACTTAACTACCGTTAATATCCGTTTTCCGGAAAAACGCCTTTTCTTTCTTGAGAACAACGATGTCTTCGAGGACTTTGGAATTCCTCCGATGCGGCCTTTTTTCTCCCGTAGGATCGGTTTGGATGAAGACGGAAATACCATTCCCATTCTCATGGGAGCTCGACTCAGTGGCAATTTAAACAAGGACCTTCGGATTGGCGCCATGACTATGCAGACTAAAGATCAGCCGGAACTGCCTGGTGAAAACTACAGTTCCCTTACTTTTCAACAGCGAATATTCGGGCGTAGTGTCGTAAAAGGTTTCTTTCATAACCGACAGCAATTTCATGATGGAGAATTTGTTGCAGATGATTACAACCGGGTTACTGCCCTTGAATTTGATTACCGGTCGATCGACGGCAAATGGCGCACTTTTGCCGGCTATGGAAAATCGTTTACCAATGACGTTGAGGGGGATAACTACTTTTATAATGTGGCGAGTGGATACGACGGTCGACACATTTCAGCCTACAGCAACCTTGCCGGTGTGGGTAATAATTACATTGCCGATATGGGTTTTATTCCCAGGTCCTATCATTATGATGCGGTAAGAGACACCTCCTACAGAATTGGATTTCATCATTGGTTTACCAGACTTGCCTATACTTTTTATCCAGCAAAGCATCCTAAGGTTAATACCCATGAAATTGGATTTCGAAATATCCTTGATATGACCAAAGGGGTTCAATTAATCAATAACCAGTTCGAATTGAATTACAGCATCCGTTGGCAGAACACGAGCACCCTGATGGTCATGTTAACCAACCAGAAAAGCCATTTGTTTTACCCATTTGCCTTTACGGAAATCCCCCTGCCGATCGACGATTACAGCTATACCTTTGGTGGCTTTGAATTTCAATCAGATCAGAGAAGTATGTTGAGTTACCTGTTGGGAGTAGAAGCGGGAGAGTTCTACAATGGGAAGCGCACTCAGTTCTCCAGTACGTTGAAATTGCGAATTCAGCCGTGGGGAAACTTCGGTCTTACCTTTGTCCAGAATGAACTGAGACTTCCGGAACCTTTCGGTCACGAGAGCCTTACCTTACTGGGGCCCAAGGTTGAATTGAATTTTTCGACAGACCTTTCCTGGACCACCTTTATTCAGTATAATACCCAAGATGATAACTTTAATATCAATAGTCGTTTTCAGTGGAGGTTCCAACCATTATCCGAAATATTTTTAGTTTACACGGACAATTATGCAGTGGAACTCTGGGGGCCAAAAAACAGAGCTCTGGTCCTTAAAATGAATTATTGGTTGAATGTGTAACCATTTATTAAAAAATCAGAACAATGATCAAAAAAATATTATTCGTAGCAGCGATGGTCTCATCCCTTTCACTAGTGGCACAGCAGCCTGATTACTATCTCCTCAAGACCTACCATTTTTCAAAGAATGAGCAGGAAGCAAAAATTATGGATTACCTGGAAAACGCCTATGTACCGGCTATGCACAGTATCGGTAATGAGACGGTGGGGGTCTTCAGCTTGCTGGGAAATGACACGGCAGAGATGAAAAAGGTATTTGTTCTGATACCCGGAAAGGATCTGGGAAAATTATTGGAGACAGAAGATGAATTGGCAAATCATGACATGCATCTCAAAAGTGGAGCGGATTATTGGGCAACAGCTCATGACCAACCGGCCTACGATCGAATCGAGTCAAGCTTACTAAAAGCATTTCATTTGCATAAGACATTCAAAAAGCCCAACCTTGAGGCTCCAATGAAAGATAGAATATATGAACTGAGAAGCTATGAAGGAGCTTCCGAAAAACTCTATCGTAAAAAAGTCGAAATGTTTAACGAGGGTGGAGAGATTGACATTTTCAATGACCTTAATTTTAACGCAGTTTTCTATTCCGAAACGCTGGTAGGTGCCCATACACCAAACCTGGTGTATCTGACAACTTACGAGAATATGGATGACCGGAACAAACATTGGGACGCCTTTCGTAATGCTCCGGCCTGGAAAGTACTCTCCGCAAAAGATGAATATAAAAACACGGTGTCGCACATTGACATATCTTTTCTGATCCCTGCTGACTTTTCTGATATCTAGATTTCAGGCGAATCTGGGTGACAACAGGGTGACCATTCGCGTCATCCTTGTTGCTGGAATTATTGCCGGATCAAAAAAGAAGGAAGCTTTCCGGTCTGAATTACATGACGGGATGTTGCAGGAATGCCAGCAAATCGGCCAGATCCTTCTGTGAAAGGACTCCTTCCAGCCCCTCCGGCATCAAAGATAATCCGGTAGAAGAGAGTGATTTAATGTTACTTTTTGGAATACTCCTTTCCATGCCACCCATCATTTTTACAAAAAGTGCGTCATCGGTTTCTTCATCAATGATTCCACTTATTATCTGTCCGTCTTCCGTCTCAATAATGTGATTGATATACTCGGGGTCTGCACCGGCATTGGGATCAAGTATATCATGCATGAGGGTCTCCCTGCTTTTGCGGCTGATTTCGGTCAGATCAGGACCTACTTCATTGCCAATGGATCCAAAACGATGGCAGGTAGCGCATTGAACGTTGAAGATATCCTCACCGGCTTTTTCATTTCCTGCCAAATCCAGTGCCGGCCTCATCTGTTCGATTGCTTCCCTCCTCTGAGTAACACCCGCATCAGAAAACAGAGCCTGTGCCCTTTTTCGGGTATCGTCGTCTTTGCTCTTCAGAAGCCTTCTCCTGCGTTCCAGATCAAAATTGAACTCACTCAAATTGAGAGTTCCCGATTCAAGACTTGAAAAAAGAATCTCATGATTTTCAGGATTATAGATCAGCAGGTCTGTAATCCGTTTTCTCACCGTAGGGCTCAACATTTTCCAACGATCGACCAGGTCCTGAACCACATCGGAAGCATCTTGGGAGATGAGTACCTCTAGAGCCGCTTCCTGCACCTGGATCGGATTTCTAGCATCAACCATCGGAAGGAGCTCTGCACGTACTCGGTCCAGATCTGCAAAGTCAAATATCTGAATGGCTTCAATTTTTTCTCTTTCGTCACTTTGATTTGAATGAATTAGTTCCACTGCCCTGGTTAATTCAGCATCGATATTTTTCTTCAAAGGCACCCCCAGCGAATTGCGCAGTTTCCACAGGGAGGAAAGCAAGGCCAGGGAGCGTTCTTTCTCCAGTTCATTCAACTTTCTTGTCCATTCTGATACGTCAGCCTGCGGTAATTTAATACCGGATCTTGCGAAGACTTCCAGTACCATAACCAATGCTTTCTCTTCCTCTGGTGTCCTCGCAGGAAATAATTCAAGCAAATCTAACATCTCGGTCGAAGTACCGGCTTGAGACAACCGGTATGCAATCATTTCCATCATGATTTCTCCTCCCTCTTCTGCCAGCATTTCGGGATGTTTTTTTAGGTAGCCGGCCAAATGAAGTGTCCGGTGCCTGAGAGATGCCAGACAGGCAATGCGAATGTAGGGATCATCTAGATTCCGGGTTAAAACATCCGTTATTATCGAGAAGGCTTCATCTGCATACTTATCTGGAAATTGACCTATGCTCAATACTGTCTGCAATTGCAATCGTGCATCATCCGATCTGGCACAGTCCATTACATTTTCACAGATCAGATCATTCTGCTTAAAATAGGGCTCTGAACAGATTATTGCATGTCTCTTCAACTCCACCACCTTGTCATTCAAGGCAGCAATAAGGAGCGTCGTAAGATCCGTACCCATATCCTTCAAAATATAAAGGATATGGATTTTTGTTTCCGGAATCTTGGTTTTACTGAAAAGAGCCGTAAGTTCCGCAGCACAATTCCACTTGTTTTCGAGAATGGTCCGTTGGGCAACCATCCTCGTCCAAAGATTTGGATGTTCAAGCAGTGCAATCCACTCCCTCACTTCTCCCCCCGGTTTTTTCCACTCAAATAACTCTCTGTCTTTCTGGTTAATACGATAAATTCTTCCCTGACCTTTACCGGCATCAAGATCCATATTGACTTCCAATTCATCGGGTATCCATTCCGGGTGTTCGATCACCTGTCGATACATATCGATGATGTATAGGGCTCCATCCGGGCCAACGACTGAATTAACCGGTCTAAAACTCCTGTCTCGGGAAGTCAGAAAATCCTCACCGGCCCTTCCCCTGGCTGCTGAATAATAGCTTGATTTCTCTTCAACAATATTGCGATGCACGAGATTCAATACCACATCGTTTACAAAAATATTGTCCTGAAACGCCGGGCTAAAAGAGCCTCCTCCATAATAGGTAATTCCGCAGGCGCCGGAAAAGTATCCCGATTGTTCAGGATGATTAACCCGGGTTTCCTGTTCGCCGATTGGATAGACCCTGGCCAGACCGTTCTCCTCATGGTCGGATATATTGCGGAGTGTATTCCTGGGATTCAGGGTAAGGCCCTCGATGTACCGGTGGGGAAAAACAAGCATATTAATGTGATGTAAATTATGGGTTCCATAGAAATTACCCCATTTATCCATGGCTAATTCATATCCGCCACTGGTTCGTCCACTCCATTGAAAGAGTTTATCCTCTGGTCTTATTTGAAAATCATAACCGTCAATCGGCATCACACTGTCTGAATCTACCCATCTTGTTCCTCCACCATTTCCTCCATTGGCCAGGTGAATCCAGTTGTCCAGGCCATAGGTCAGTCCGTTAAAGTTATGCTGCAGATTACCGTTGCTAAATCCAGTCATAATCACCGATCGAACCTCTGCGACTCCATCACCATTCTCGTCTTTCAGAAAAAGCAGGTCCGGTGGAGCAGCAACTAACAGGCCTTGCTTATAAGCCAATAGTGAAGACGCCTGATTAAGATTTTCTGCATATAACACTTTTTCATCATATATACCATCCTTGTCGGTGTCTATCAGTTTAACTATCGAACTCTGGTCTTCACCTTTGGGATATCCGGGCATCTGTAAAACATAAGCATCTCCGTTAGCATCAAATTCAAGATCGACCGGATCAGTGACCAGGGGTTCGGCGGCAACAAGGGTCATTTCAAAATCCGGGTGCAAGACAAATCCCGACAGATCCACCGGTTGATCCTGACAACCTGGCAAAAGGAGTATGAGAAATAAATAGAAAAAACCGGTGGCTCGACCTAAGGCACTATTCTTCATATGGCTTTCATTTTCATCTAGCTAGAGCTTGACTGAAATTAAATAAATTCCCGGGTTCTCCACTTACCGGATCAGATAATATCGGACGTGTCAAGTTTAGAGGAAGGCACTTGAGACGCTGATCCAAACAATGAATATAAATCGACATCCACCTTTTGCGACCGGATAGCCGGTAGATGGGAAACCTGGCTTTTATTGATTTTGATGCATTTCAATGAGAAATTTAACGCTATTACCTATGGTGTCGACATTTATGAGCCCTATGAGCTTATCGGTAAACTATTCGTAATTTCAGCAGTCACAAAAAGGACTTTAATGCCTATTCTGATGAGAACTTTAAAGATACTTTGCCCCCTCTTTATCGTGGTGAGTAATGCGTACTTAAATGCGCAACAAATGTTTCCATTGGAAGCGATCATGACTTATCCTTTTCCTGATGAATTGGTGGCGGCAAAAACGAAGTCAAGAATTGCCTTCAGCATCAATGAACAAGGTCGACGAAACATTTATGTGTCGGAAAGTCCGGAATTTGGCCTTCGTAAATTGACATCTTACGACAATGATTCGGGCCAGGAAATTAGTCAGGTTAGCATTTCAGCAGATGGTGAATGGATTGTTTACGTACGGGGAGGAGACTTCGGTTCGAATTGGGATGATGAAAAAGTAGTTAATCCTGCCCATGATCCCGTACCGGAAAAGCTGGCCATTTGGAGTGTACCATTCGAAGGAGGCGATCCGATCAAAATTGATGAAGGAGTTGCACCTGCCATTCATCCCAATGGCAGGGAATTGGCCTACCTCAAAAATGGTCAAATTTATCTTGCGTCCATTGACGGCTCCGTTAAACCCCGGGCTATTGTTGAGGCTAAAGGAAGACAACTTGATCTTCAATGGTCCAATAACGGACAGATGCTGGCCTTTGTTTCCTATCGCAATGATCATTCTTTCACCGGTATCTATCGGGATTCCCTTCAGGCTATCCAATGGATCGATCCTTCATTCGATTACGACTTCTCCCCACGCTGGTCACCGGATGATTCGGCAATCACCTTTGTACGCCATAATGGATCGGGTGGTGCGCCTGATTCGATTCTGGCCAGTATTCCCCAGCCATATTCGATTCTCGTTTCTGACATCGGTTCCGGGGATACCAGGCAGATATGGAAATCCCCTCATACCATGCGAGGTTCCCTCCCTACTACGCATGGTGGGGTAAATTTGCATTGGGGTAAAAATCATATTGTATTTCTATCCTACCAGGATGGATGGCCACATTTGTATAGCATCTCACCGGATGGGCAGGGATTAAAATGCCTGACGCCCGGAAATTTTATGACGGAATACATATCGATGAATCCGGACGGAACCAAAATTCTTGCCGCGGCGAACACCGGTGCCGATTTGCTTGATATTGACCGGCGGCACATTATTCTAATTGACTTAGAGCGGCAGAATTTCGAAGTCCTTACCCCTGGCCCTGGCAATGAGTGGGCTCCCCGGATGATGGCGGATAATGGTACCATTGCATACATAAGTGCAGGGCCGAAGCAACCTCCCCTGATCACGGTAAGCGATCGATCTGGTCCTCCATTAATAGTCACACGTTCCCTGATCCCAAATGAATTTCCAGAGGAGGATCTGGTGACACCCCGTCAAGTTATCTTCCCTTCCGCAGATGGTATTCCGGTGCATGCGACGCTCTTTAACGTTGAGAGTCCCAATCCTAAGCCCGCAATTATCTACATTCATGGAGGACCGCCGAGACAGATGCTCCTGGGTTGGCATTATTCCAGCTACTACAGCAATGCTTATGCCTTGAATCAGTATCTTGCCAGCCAGGGTTTTGCAGTGCTATCCGTCAACTACCGATTAGGTATTGGATATGGATATGACTTTCACCGGCCACCAGATGGCGGCGTGCGTGGGGCTTCGGAATATCAGGATATTAAAGCGGCCGGAGAATGGCTAAAATCTCAGGAATTCATTCAGCCCGATCATATTGGCGTTTATGGTGGTTCCTATGGAGGATATCTTACCGCAATGGCGCTCGGGAGAGATTCTGAACTTTTTGCGGCAGGAGTTGACATACACGGAGTGCATGATCGCACGATTAATCGCACATCCGGATACCTCTATCCTGACCGTTACGAACAAGCTCCTGATGTCGAATTATTCAGAGAAGTTGCCTGGAAGTCATCACCGGTCAGCAGTGTGGATAGCTGGACATCCCCTGTTCTAATTATTCATGCGGATGATGATCGAAATGTAGCCTTCAGTCAAAGTACTGACCTGGTACAGAGGTTACGACGTCAGGAAGTTGAGATGGAGACTCTGGTCATTGTAGATGACACCCACCATTTTATGCTTTTCGAGAATCAGAAGAAAGTGAATATGGCTGCAGCCGAATTTCTCATCCGTAAACTGAAACGATAAGATGGAGGTGCAGGAAGCGATGCGACTGATTGAAAAAGGAGTGGACAAACAGTCTTCGATTTGGGCCGATTTGGGCGCAGGATCTGGCATATTTACTCAGGCTCTAAATGAGATCCTGGGTTTCAATGGAGTCATTTTTGCAGTAGATCAAAAACTGGATATACTCAGAGATGTACTAAAAACTCAATACGTCCGATCCAAAGTGCACCTCTACGAAGAGAACTTTACCCTTCCAATGCCCTTCCTACCCTCTCTGGACGGCATACTTCTGGCCAATGCACTGCATTACGTCAAAGATCAGGAGGCACTTTTGAAATATCTCCTGGACAACCACCTGAAGCCAGGCGGCACCCTGCTGGTAGTTGAATATGACCGATTTGATGCAGATCCATGGGTACCATACCCTTTACCTCTCGCATATTTTGATCGCTTAGCCAGTCAGACAGGCATGACCTTACCGGAAGAAATAGGGAGAAAAAAATCAATTTATGGCAATCAGGAAATGTATGCAGCTTATTGCCATCGCAGCATCAATTAATTAGCCGATTCCCAGTGAGGAAATGGGATTACATTTTCATAAACAGGATATCTTCCGGAATAGCCAACTTAAGATCATCGGGATTAAAAACACCAAATCCGCTGCTTTTAAAATCCCATGCAGACCAGGCTATATTGTATTTCTCCAAAATACTGATAATATCGCGGTACCACTGATTTCTGCTTTCTGTGGAGACATTTGGAAGGCACCCGAATTCTCCACAATAGAGTTGCAGTTTTAATTCCCGGGCTTTGTCGATAGCCGGCTGAATTCTTCGTTCTAAATAATCGCGATCGATCCTCTCGGTGGTATAACGGCCTAAAATAGCACGTAGATGTTCGTCATATCCGACGGTATCCTGCGGATCAATAGGAATACCGGGATACTGCACTGGTCCGGTGTAATCCTTAATGTTGGTCCAGGGTGCTTTGTAGTGGGTGATAACATGGGGAATGTAGAAATGAAAACTCAACACGATATTGGGATCTCCCTCAGGTATTTTCAATGATGGAAAATAGTCTACATTCTGAAAATGATTAGGCCCGATGAAGATGACCCGATCCGGCTCTTTCTCGCGCACCACATCATAGGCCAGCTTATAAACCCTATTCCAGTCTTCGTCATCATGTGCGACCGATTCATTCAGAAGTTCATAGGCTACCATGTCTACCGGATATTCCCCTAATTCCTCAGACAATTGACGCCAGAGATCTGCAAACTTCTTTTGTTCCTTTACCTCCGTAAATAAAGGAGGATCCGCATCCAAAAAGTAATGTGAACGAATGATGTGCAGATCGACAATGGCCTTCAGCCCGTGTTTCTGCATCCATCCCAGGGCATTGTGCAGCAATTTAAAAGCTTCGGTTTCTTTATTTCCTGCTTCATCCCACATCTGCTCCTCATCTATCGGAATGCGGATATGATCAAATCCGGCATCTGCCGCAGCGATAACATCTTTCTCGGTGAAATACGCGCTTCTCTTTTCACCTCTGACCGTACTCTGCGAAAGCCAATGACTGATGTTGCCACCGCGATGAATTACGAATACTTTGGATGATTGAAAAACCTGTCCGGCACTGTCGATTACGAAACATAATGCGAAGGAAAACACCAGGTAACCCGTAAGGGATCGAAGAGACATTTTGAAAGAATTTAGAATCTAAAATCTGCATTTCAAGTTACAAAATGACGCTCTCCCATGCAGTGATTTAGGTCATCCTCAGCTCCGGTATACGCTTGCCTAGGCAACAATCCGGTGTTCGCTATTCGCTGTTTTCGTATCTTGAGGGAAGATCAAGACTCTATCAATATGAGATATCAGCTAAGCTTTCTTGTTGCAATCCTCCTTTTCAGTTGTAACCGGAAAGAATCAAGCCTATCCGAGACACATCTTGGGGTGTTACATCATCAATTTTCGATCAGTGAAGCGGCCAGAGGCTCCTTTGAGAAAGGTCTATTGCTTTTACACAGTTTCGAATACGACGATGCGGGAGAAGCTTTTGAACAGGCGATCCAAGCCGATTCGAGTGAATTGATGGCCTATTGGGGAGCGGTGATGACCAAGTACAAGGCTTTATGGGGGCTGCAGGATCTTGAGGCGGGAAGAACGTTGATGGAGCAATTGGCTCCTACAGCAGAAGAACGATTAGAATATGCTGATGATGCTCTGGAAGAGGATTTCTGGAGTGGTCTTGAAATTCTCTTTGGAGAGGGAGAGCTGAAGGAACGGAATAACCGGTTCAATCAGCATATGGCTTCCCTGTACGAAAAGTATCCCGATAACGAAGAGGTCGCTGCCTTCTACTCCATAAGTCTCCTCTGGTCTGGTGGAACTGGTTTTGACAAAGAGAAATCACTTCTTTCGGCCCGGATTGCAGACGGCATTCTAAAGGAGAATCCGAATCATCCGGGAGCTCTTCACTATAAGATCCATGCCTTTGATCATCCGGAATTTGCAGACCAGGCCCAGGCAGCTGCCGATATATATGCCGGTGTTGCTCCGGACGCCACCCATGCTTTGCACATGCCTTCGCACATCTATTTGGCCCTCGGAAGATGGAATGATGTCGTTTCATCCAATGAATCATCGTACGCAGCCAGTGTTGCTCGAATAGAAAGGAAGAATCTAGGGGATGGTGCAAGGGGATTTCACTCTTACGCCTGGCTCCATTACGGCTACCTCCAACAGGGAAGATACCAGGATGCTGCAAAGTTACTCAGTGACATGTACGATTTTGAAAAGCGTGCCTCCAACCAGAGCGCCAGAAGCTATCTGATCACAATGCAGAATGCCCAACTGGCCGAGGCTCCCGACTGGGATGCCGGTCTGGTGCCCAATTTTGAAATCAACACTGACGATCTGGGTATCATTGCTCAGGCCAGTCACTCTTTCTTTCGGGCCCATTGGGCTTATCAGGAGAATGATCCCGAAACAATCAGAACGGAGATTAGGGATCTCAGGCAAAAGATCAGTTCGGCCAAAACTTTGGTGGGTGATGACGGAATAGCTATGTGTAGTGCCGGCAGCACTCGCTATGCACCCAATGCAAATGCAATTAATCTTGCACTTGTATTGCAATTGCAGGAAGAAGCCTTTTTGGCCCTCCTGGAGGATGATCCGGCCAGATATGAAGAAAAAATGACTCAGGCCACTGAGTTGGAGAACAGCTGTGAATATTCCTTTGGACCACCTGATATTGCCCTGCCTTCTTTCGAGCATTATGGCTACTGGCTACTGGAGCATGGCAGGAATCAGGAAGCTTTAAAACATTTTAAGCTGAGTCTGGAGAGAGCGCCGAGAAGAGTCATGGCCATGCGGGGAAAAATCCAGGCTCTGAAATCAATGGACAACCTAAAAGAATCAGAGGAAGCCCGAAGAGAACTCAGGGAAATCTGGTCAAAGGCTGATTCTGAGGCACTCGAATATATTGCAGCCATCTAATCCGTTTTAAGAATGAATATAAAAGGCAGTCCACTTTTAATTATTGTTTGTTTTCTTGTTTTTCAAAGTGCCTGGAGTCAGGATTCTACTTCGGTGAAGCAAGTTCTATATGAAATTTTTGAAAAGCTTTCCGAACACCACCGGGATTATGGAGACCAACAATTTCGTGATGTCTCCGAAGAAGCACAAAGTGCAGAGGCGGACTATCTACTCGGACTATTAAATGAATTGAAGCAAATAGATGTATCAAAGTTAGAAAATAGTGACCGGATCAATTTTGAGGTGTTTAAATATGAGCTTGAAAATGATTATGATGTCATCCGGCAAAAACTGTATCTGATTCCCTTTAATGCAGAAGGAGGATTTTATAATCAGCTATCTTATGCGATCAGAGACCAGTATCCTGATCTGAGAGGATATCAAAGATATAACGATAGACTCAGAGCCTATCCCGCCTTTTTCCGTTCCAACATTAAGCTCATGGAAAAGGGCCTGCAGACCGGAGTAGTGGCTCCGAGGATCACCGCGGAGAATTACCGGGTTTTGATAGAACCTTTTATGATCCCGGAAATCGAACAAAATCTATTCTACAAACCCTACCTGAAAAGACCGGACAAAATTCAATCCGATTCTTTTGAAATACTGAGGGCGGACATCCAGGAGATCATCCGGGATAGCATTCTACCCTTATATCATTCCTTCGATGAATTCATGACATCTTCATACTTACCAAATTGCCGGGATAAGGTAGGTATCTCTGAAATTCCAGGTGGCCGGGAGATCTATAAACAACGAATCGCTTATTTCACCAGCCTGGATATGAGTCCCGATGATGTCTTCAATCGAGGCCAGGAGGAAGTCAAAAGGATCCGGTCTGAAATGGAAGCCATACTGAAAGAAGTGGGATTTAAGGGTGACTTTTCTCAGTTTCTTGATTTTCTGAGAACCGACCCGCAGTTTTACGTGACTGAACCAAAAGACCTGTTGATGCATGCATCCTACATTGCCAAGAGGATCGACGGTCTGTTACCTCAATATTTTAATACCCTACCCCGGTTATCATATGGTGTTCAACCGGTGCCGGAGGCAATTGCTCCCAACTATACGGGAGGACGCTACTCCGGAGGCTCATGGGACAGCCACCGGGCAGGAAATTATTGGGTAAATACCTACAAGCTGGAAAGTCGTCCACTCTATGTATTGCCTGCCCTAACTCTCCATGAAGCTGTACCCGGACATCATTTACAGATTTCCCTATCCCAGGAAATGGAAGGTCTGCCGAGGTTTCGCACCCATACCTATATCAGCGCATTTGGTGAAGGTTGGGGTCTGTATAGCGAGTACCTGGGAAAAGAAATGGGAATATATGAGACTCCTTATGAGGACTTTGGCCGGTTGACCTACGAAATGTGGCGAGCTTGTCGACTGGTGGTAGACGTAGGTATGCATTATAAAGGCTGGAGCAAGGAGCAGGCTTTCGAATTCCTTTCCTCCAACACCGCTCTTTCCCTGCATGAATGCAATACGGAAATCAATCGCTATATCGGATGGCCTGGACAGGCTGTTTCCTATAAGATTGGAGAGCTGACCATCCGGGACCTGCGCAAGCGATGCGAACAAGAACTTGGTGACAAGTTTGACCTACGCAAATTTCATGATAAAGTCCTGGAAAACGGATCCATACCACTATATGTATTGACCTCTGTCATCGAAGAGTTCATAAAGGATGAAAAAGGAAACAGGATTGAGGAACCGTAACTAAGCTCTGAAATCCTCACCTGGCTACCTGCGATCAACTCAATCCACTTTACTTCTGGTATTTCAAACCTGGAAGAGGGAGCGGAAAGTCATTTCTCTTATTTCGCCCAATAGTCGACCACTGTCACCTTATCCAGAATGGGTCCCAATTTCTTTCCAAAAGCCTTATGTGCAGGGTGGACGAGATAGTCATCTCTATCCTCGTCGCTGTGGAAAGTCAGGACAAATGCATGGGTGAGTCCTTGATTCAATCCTTCAGGACTGTTGTTCTCCCCCCATTCAAAGCCCTTTATCTGGGATATCTCATTCGGCAGGTTCGCAAAGGCCTCACAGATCATCTTCACCTGATCCGTGGTGGCATCATCCTTAAATTTGAATAAAACAACATGTCTCAGAACTTCCTGCTCTGCAGAAGGTCCACTGGACAGGAAGATTCCTAACAAGATAGGTGCAATAAGGGTAAAGGTGGCTAAAATCAAGGATTTCATATAGTGATAAAAAATTATGTGTTAAAAAGTAAATTAAGCGAAATCTAATCAGAATTTGGGCAGGCTATCTCTATTGCAAAGAGAATTGCCCACTTTGCCGATCATGCGACATATTTATCTGCAAGTAACGAAAAAGTCAAATGAAATTTGGTCTAAATACATACCGGAAACTAAATTTCCAGTGCTGTGATAAAATATTCATAATCAGGCAACGTATAATAGTCAAGTTCTTGTCGCCCCCCTCGGCAGACAAAACTTACAACCAATGCAGAACACACTGATCAAACGAATTAGCTTATTTTTTCTGGTGACATATGGCCTGGTCACCATTGCTCTTGCTGACCCGGTCAATGGATCACCTACCGAGAAAGACACCTCCTACTGGGTCACCAATAGAAGTACCGGTCTCTTCTTTTCACAACAAAGCTATAGTGCCTATTTCAAGGGACAGGGAGTAAGTTCGATTGCTCTTGGCAGTACCTTTGATTTTAAAGCAGATTACAGAAAAGCTAAAAGATCCTGGGACAATCGATTCCAAATACGATACGGGGTGATCAAGATGGCTGAACTACCGGTGCAAAAAAATGATGATCATATTGAGTTGGATTCGAAATACGGATATCAGTTTACTCCGCATCTGAAGGTGACGGGTCTCTTCAATTTCCAAACCCGCAGTCATGATATGTACGAGATTAAGAAAACTGGCGAAAGGGGTAAGAGAATTGGAAATTTTATGGCACCTGCTTATTTCCACCTGGGAAGCGGGATCGATTACTTCACTAAAGATAAGTGGTTGAGCATCTACTATTCACCCGTAAACAGTAAGCTCACGGTAGTAGCCGACCGTTCGCTGGTAGGCCAGTACTTGCCTGGCATCGAAGATGGCAGAAATACCCGCTACGAATTGGGATCTCTTCTGCGCATCGAATTGAAAAAAGAAATTATGACCAATATTTTTGTTCATACTATCGGTTCTTTCTTCACCAATCATCTTGATGATTTTGGAGTTTTTGATGTAAATATTGAGAACAAACTAAATTTTAAGATCAATAAACTATTTAGTGTCAATCTACTCACTCAATTGATCTATGATGAAGATATCCTTTTCGATATACAGACTCAGGGAGGAGAACAACCGGACAGCTTTCATAAAGGGCCCCGGACTCAGTTTAGGGAAGTATTGAACATAGGTCTTACCCATTCTTTCTAAAATCCTTCTTGCGGATTAAACAGCCTTGATGGCAGGTTGAGAAATGTATATTTGCACCCATGAGCGAGACATTAATTCAGAGTGCAGCGGGAAAATTGGGCATACCCATCAAGACAATAAATTCCGTTCATAAACTCTTTAGTGACGGAGCAACGATACCATTTATCGCCCGCTATCGAAAGGAAGTCACGGGTGGACTTGATGAAGTTATACTACAACGGATTGAAAGCACGTTTGCGGAAATCAATGAACTGGAAAAGCGACGAGATTTCATCAAAAGCACGATCAGGGAGCAGAACCGACTCACCGATCAGTTGGAGCAAGCTCTTGACCGGGCGGCTGATCTGACCACTTTGGAAGATCTCTACCTGCCGTATAAGAAAAAGCGAAAGACCAGAGCCACAGTTGCGAGAGAAATGGGGCTGGAACCTCTGGCAGATCAACTATGGAAACAAGACAATAGCGACCCAAAAATCATTGCGAAAAGTTTCATAACCGCAGAAATAAAAAGTGTAGATGAAGCGCTATCCGGCGCCAGTGATATTTTGGCAGAGCACATAGCTGAGCTTCCCTGGGTAAGACAGTCTCTTAGGAATGATTATCAACGACATGGCACATTAAAGAGCACGGTAATAAAATCCAAAGAAAAAGAGGGGATCAAGTATTCAGATTATTTTTCTACGGAAGAGAAAATTGCTCGTTGTCCATCCCATCGATTACTTGCGATCCTGCGGGGAGAAAATGAGGGAATCCTAAGGACTCAAATCGCCGTAGATGAAGAGAGAAGTCTCTATCACATTAAAAGAAAAATAATTCGGCAAAACAATCGATATCATTCTTTTTTAGAAAATGTAATTGAAGAGAGTTTTAAAAGACTCATCGCTCCTTCTCTCGAAAATGAGACAAAAAATTTCTTCAAAGAAAAAGCCGACAAAGTAGCGATCGATATTTTTGCCCAAAATCTCAGACAATTATTATTAGCGCCACCTGTCGGCGAAAAAAATATTTTAGCTATTGATCCCGGATTTCGTACCGGATGCAAACTTGTGGTACTTAATCGGCAGGGTGATCTCCTTTTTAATTCGACGATTTTTCCTAATCCCCCGCAAAATGAAGTGCGGAAGTCAGTAGAAATAATAAATGAGTTGTGTGGAAAATTTGAGATCGAAGCCATTGCCATTGGAAATGGGACTGCAGGTAGGGAAACTATGGATCTGATCAAACAGAATTCGTTGACCAGCAATCCTGAGATATTCCTGGTCAACGAGAGCGGAGCTTCTATTTATTCTGCTTCTGATGTCGCCAGAGAAGAATTTCCCGATTACGATGTGACGGTCAGGGGCGCAGTTTCAATCGGGAGACGGCTGATGGATCCTCTCGCTGAACTGGTTAAAATTGATCCCAAGTCCATTGGAGTCGGACAATATCAACATGATGTCAATCAACGATCCTTACAGGAAAGCCTGGAGAATACCGTGAGTAGTTGTGTAAATCTTGTTGGGGTAAATCTAAATACCGCGTCGAAGCATCTCTTGCAACATATATCAGGATTAGGTATTACTCTGGCTCAGAATATTGTCGACTACCGGAAAGATAATGGACCCTTCAGGGAGAGAAAGGAACTATTAAATGTTCCTCGCCTGGGGGCCAAGGTTTATGAACAATGTGCAGGTTTCTTACGTATTCGCAACGGAAAAAATCCACTCGACAACACCGGAGTACATCCCGAGTCATACCCGCTTGTCGATCAAATGGCAAGGGATCTCAATACCCGTGTGACAGATTTAATCGAAAATTCGGACTACCGGAAAAAAATTGATTTAAAGAATTATATAACGGAGAAGACAGGATTACCCACTTTAAAAGATATCATTTCAGAACTGGATAAGCCCGGTCTTGATCCCCGGGGTAAAGCAAAAGTTTTTGAGTTTCATCAGGGCATAAAATCGATCGATGATTTGGAAATCGGAATGCAGGTTCCCGGTCTTGTCACCAACAACACAAAATTCGGTTCTTTTGTAAATATCGGGGTTAAGCAAGATGGCTTGATTCACATCTCCCAGACGGGAGGTGAAACCTTATATCTTGACGACCAGATTCTCGTAAAGATCCTTGATGTTGACATTGCCCGAAACCGGATAAATTTGAAATTTCTGGAAAGAATTATTTAGCCCTTCCAACCCTCTAATCGCGTAAGCTGAAACAATAGTATTTGTCTCCGGCGCGAGTTCCCGGCTTCCCTCCTCCTCCGGCAGCTATGACGACATATTGTTTACCATTAACCATATATGTGGATGGAGTGGCATATCCCCCTGCCTCTAATTGAAATTCCCAGAGAAGTGCTCCATTCTTCTTATTATAGACGTGAAATCTTTCATCCATACTGGCACCGATAAATATCAATCCTCCTTTTGTCACTATCGGACCACCCATATTAAATGTACCTGTCGGATCCATTCCCCTTTTTTCTAATTCGGGGTAAGTCCCCAATGGTATCTGCCAGTCAATTTCACCTCTGTCCAGGTTGATTGAAGTGAGCATGCCCCAGGGGGGTGCATTAACAGGAAAATTCTCCGGGTCCTTAAACTCATTATGACCCGTGGCTATATACGGTATATCCAAAGGTAAACTGCTAGCTAGTTTCTTTACTTCGATTTTCTCATCGTGCCCCTGATCTCTCAGAAATGAAATGAGCGATGCTTTTTCATCTTCAGTCAATGCCGCGTGTTGAGGCATTTGTCCTTTCCCGGTTGCCAAAACCTGCTTTATCTCCTCATCAGTCCTTTGTGTAACTGTCTCCCGAAGTGCTTTCAAAGCGACTAACTCGGGATTGGTGGAAATGGACATGGAATGGCATTGAGTACACATTTTTCGAAATAGACTTTGTCCGTAAGCAAACCTTGAGGTTACCTCAGGCATTACATTTGGAACCATTGAAATCCACTCAGCTTCATTACTACAGTTTACGATCAGCCTACGATTTTCCGCATCATAAGCCGCCCCTCCCCAATCGGTTCCCCCGTTAAACTGTGGAAGTACTACCGAAGGTTTAAGACCAGGAGGAGTAAAAATACTGCCGGTAACCATGCCTTCCAGTCTCTTACTCACACTATCTGCCGAGGCCCGGCTAATGTTGGTTACATTATATTGATCGAAATGCTGCCCGGCATATCTAAGACCTTCACCGGGAAAGGGTTGAGTAGGCCAGGTAGCTTCTCCCGGTAACGTACTTTGGGAAACGGGAACCTCTTCAATGGGGTAAAGTGGCTCACCGGTTTGACGATCCAATACAAATAGATGCCCCATCTTGGTTGGCTGAGCTATCGCGTCGATTAATTGATCTCCCCGGCGTACCTCTACCAAATTCGGAGGACAGGGTAGATCATAATCCCAGATATCATGATGTACGACCTGGTAATGCCAGATCTTCTCACCGGTCATGGCGTCAATGGCCAGAATACAATTGGCAAATAGATTAGCTCCTTTGCGGTTACCACCATAATGATCATACGTAGAAGACCCGGTCCCGCAATATACGATGCCTCTTGCTTCGTCTAACGTGAAACCTCCCCAGGCATTTACCCCACCAGCCCAGGTCCAGGCTTCCGGTGGCCAGGTCTCATAGCCCTCTTCTCCGGGATGGGGAATAGTGTGAAAAGTCCATTCGAGCTCACCAGTTCTTACATCGTAAGCCCTAATGTAACCGGGAGCAGCAGGAGCAGGACCTTCTCCCAGGGTAGAGCCAAGAATATATTTGTCTTCAAAGAGAATTCCGGGAGTAGCTGCCGTAACCCAGGTATGCTGAACGTTTCGTTCTAATCCGATGTACAGATCCACCTTTCCGTTTGCTCCAAATGTCTGATCCGGCAAACCGGAAGCAGCCACGATCGAATAGAGGAAAGCTCCCTTGACGAATAGGATCCGTTCATCTTGACCATCGGTCCAGTACGTCACACCACGGTTAACCCCACCTCCCTCAATCCCGTCATCAAATACCCATTTTTCCCGTCCGGTTTCTGCATCTAAGGCAACCAATTTGAGGGCCGGAGTAGTCAGATAGATCGTGCCATCGATTATTATTGGATTACATTCAATGGTACTTCTGGAGGTGTGATCTCCACAGGAGTAAGTCCAGGCTAATGCCAAGCTTGCGGCATTACCCGTATCAATCTGATCGAGCACCGAATATTTATTTCCTGAGGGAGCGGCACTATACATATACCAATCTACATTCGGTTGTTCTCTCTTACAACAGAAAAATAATATGCTAATAAGGAGCAAATTGAAGATTGATCTGATCATCCGGCTCTCTAAATTTCAGGTAAAATAGAGAAATTATAGCTGAACATTTTTAATCAGGAACTGAATGTAATCAGGAGCTCCTACCTTTTCGCTCCTGGCAGACAAACGAGGCATAACCGGATCGAAAACTTTGATGACATACAAACACTCATGCCGTGGTTCTTCACCCATTTGAGATTACGGGGCAATTTACCGGGAATATTCAATGGTTTTCGGGATCAAAAGCATGACCTATTTTTTTACGGTTCCATCTCCACAGAAAATCACCTGAATCTTTTCTGAAAGTCAGCCAGGCTGCTATCGAAACCGTAATCGAAAATGGAAAAGCTGCCCCGACCAGAAGCGGTGCAATGCTGATCAGGAAAACTATCGCGCCAATGCAGGCAAATTTAAACCAGGGATTTCTCAATAACATAGCCAGCGCTATGACAAACTGCCCCACTGCAATCAGCGGAACAATTATTGTATGATAGCGACTAAACCATCCGTTGATAAATTCCCGGTAAGGTGCGACCGCAAAGTAGGCATACTCAAGATATACATCCGGAGTATTAAGTACAGTATACAAATTTATCATTGCTGCCCAAAGAAACATCAGGAAAAATCCCACCCTCGCAATGCTCGAGTTTTTAATAGCGGCCCAAAGAAAGCACAAACTCACTATTTGAGATATCAGATAAGGGATAAGAAATTCCCGGATCTGCATTACTAATTCACTCATGGTATAAATCCTCGAATGTTAACTCAAATTAACAGGAAGAATCAAGAAAATAAATGATTGGAATTAGAGGAACTCATGACCTTAGGCAGGCCCCGACTTCAGTTTAAGAAAATAAATAAGGGGCAAGAATTTCACCTATTTATTCAGAAGATAAATGCTTGCATTCAGAACGAGAGCAAAGGAGACCCAAAGCATGTATGGAATCATAAGTATAGCCGCTAACTTATTAAGCGGAAAGAATCTCCTGATCGAAACGAGAATAAGGACCCAGAGTACCACAATAATAAAGAGGGCTCCACCAATTGATTGCATACCAAAAA
>JAGQWZ010000359.1 GCA_020436835.1 Saprospiraceae bacterium
ATGTGGGAATTGCTATGGGTACCGGGACAGATGTAGCGATAGAAAGTGCCGGAATTACGTTGGTCAAAGGAGACCTCAAGGATATTGTAAAAGCCCGCAACTTAAGTCACAAGGTGATGCGAAACATCAAGCAAAATCTCTTTTTTGCTCTGATCTACAATACGATTGGAGTGCCGGTAGCGGCCGGAGTTTTATTTCCCTTTTTTGGCATTCTCTTATCACCAATGATTGCTGCATTGGCAATGAGTTTTAGTTCGGTTTCAGTGATTACTAATGCGTTGCGTTTAAGAAGTGCTGATATCTAGCTCGAATTTGTACTGCTATCAGCATGAAAACATGAATTATATTGTCCAAACAAAATACTTTCCGTTAAAATGTAGTTTAATCTAGAAGCTCTTGATGATTTAATTCAAGCACATGAAAACCTCCACCATCTTTTATCTTTTGATCTTACTCAGCCACCTTCAATGTTCAAACGAAACGCTGCCGAATCTTGAAGATCCGGACTTAAAAGAATATTTGAAAAATGAGGAGTATCTCCCAAGCCTGACGGGATTGATCGTGGGTGGTGAAGAGACGAACTTCGACAGTTTAGACCTCAAGGTACATCTGGTTCAGATCGGATCCCCCTCTCAGAGGACTCATGCACTTGAAATTAAACCGGATGGAACATTCTTATTTAAATTGCAAGAAGCCTTTCCCTACCAACAGATTTGGTTCAGATTCGATGAATTGTTTTATTGCCAATTGATTGTGCATGATTCTCTCCATATCGAGTTAGATATAACCAAACTTAGAGAGAATAGTGACTATTACATTAATCCTGCAGTAAAATTCACGGGATCTGATGCCGAAATGAATCAATATTTAAACAGCTATATTAAGTTTAAGCCTAACGAGAAAAATGACATTTTGGGGGAGGTGATAAAAACTATTAGAAGCTTCGATCTAAGTCTTTTGAAAAAACTTGAGGCACTCGATTCACTAAACATTGCTTTATATAACATCGAAAATGAATTTATATTAAGTAATACTTCGGATTACTCAGAATTTCTCATCAACGAGAGGTTATCAGACTATTATGGTTACCAGTTTATGGCTCATTCCAATCAAGAAATAGATCACTCTCTTCTCGAAAAAGCCCTGAAACATCATCCCATTGCCGTCAGTAATAGCAGCAGCGCTTATTATAGGTATTTATCTTTTGTGGTTTTAATGGGATCTCCGCGTAAACATAAAGAAGCAATCATTGAAGTTTTAGAAGAATTAAGCCATGATAATAATCAGTTTTCAATCATGCTGGGTCAATATAAACGGTATCTCAATGGTGAAGAGTATTTATTAGATACCATAAAGAATATCCAAAAAGATATCTGGACAAATCATCAGGAAGATGTCCTGGAGAAGAAATGGATGGCAGGAATAGAAGAATTTAAATACCTGGAACCTGTTAAGTTGGACTTAATTAAAATATATGGAACCCCCCGAAGACGCGGATAGTAGAGCAAGGTATCTCGATGTCATGATACCTACGATACGAACCACATGGCTGAGAGAAATTGCAGAGTTCAAGTCAAAAGATGTTTTGAATAGTGTTCAGCACACTAGTCGTCTTTTGGATCAGGCGTATAAATTGGACAAGGATCTTAACATTGGAAGGCACATATTGAGCATCACGAATAACATAAATTTATATGAGGTATCTAATAAGCCGGTTTCCGAATTTATAAATTCAGTGCGAAAGCACCATTCGGGCAAGGCGATTATACTAGATCTATGGGCAACCTGGTGCAGTCCCTGCATTGAGGATATGAAGAAAAGTAAATCACTAAAAACAGAGATTGAGGATCTACCTTTGTCGATCGTTTACCTCTGTAGCAGTGAGGGCAGTACTTCCGAAAAATGGCAACGAAAGGTTGCAGAAACCGAAACAAAGGGTGATCACCTCTATTTGGATAATAAGCTATCGACCCAAATCATGGAATTCTTCCAATTAAGCGGCTACCCCAGTTTTATTTACATTGATTCTGAAGGTTCATATCATCCAAAGATAATCCGGCAACTGTCCAGCATGAGTGCTGATGAAATCAGGAAGATTGTAAGGAAGTATCCCTAGAAACTCTTAATCAAAAGTTATTTCATGAAGTAAGCTTGAACGAATTATCTTTTGACAAAGGTGGCAAAAGATAAATTCCTTGCAATATATAGTCCCAAAAAAAATGGTGCCGGAAAATACCAGCACCGCTTTTTTATTGGAAAATCCTATTTAATCCTGTATTTCAAAGTTGCCCATCTTATTTGGAGATAAGGCCACCTTTCCTGCTTTTAATTTTAGCGAATTGGATCCGATCTGCCGGGAAACGTCGGAAGAAACCCGGAAGCCATCTTTAACCACAATATCGGCGGCTTTAAATCGGGGATCATCGATTTTCAGGCTCAGTTGGCCTCCGTTTCTTTCCACTTCGGCAGAAAACTCATTGGCTCCTAATTTTTCACCTGCACCGGCCAGACGGGTGCCGGCCAATTCAACCACATTATTTTTCTTAATGATAATAATGATGACAATTTTGATCCGGATCCCAAAATCCGCTCCCAAATGAAGAGCAGGAGATGGCACATGCGGAACTGCTGCCGCAGTTATAGAGGCCGTAAAGGCAGACAGGGCTACAGCCAATATGAAAAGTCTTTGTAAAATGGTTTTTTGAAGATTTGACATTTTTTAATGGTTTTAAAAGTGATAATAATTTAAATAATTGTCGATACAAATATGGAGACAAAGATCCGGATGGGACTCACCCTTTTCGGGTGAGATTTTGGCCAAAAGCGTTAAAACTTCCTTAATGAAATTCACCCGAACAAATATCCCTCAATGTAGATACCATAAGTTGAAGTCTTAATCGTATTACTTTTCCGTACCAGTGTCTATTTTTGCATCATGACTCTAATCGGTAGCGACATCTTAAGGGCAAGAGGACTCCTGCAAGCAGGAAAACTGGTAGCCATACCAACGGAAACGGTGTATGGCTTAGCAGGTAATGCGATCAATACAAGAGCCGTGACTGAAATATTCCGGGTAAAGGATCGTCCCTTCTTTGATCCACTGATCATCCATACTGATAGACTGGAAAAAATCCGGGACTACATACTGGAAATTCCCGGTCCATTGGAAGAGCTGGCTTCACGGTTTATGCCGGGGCCTCTCACCATCCTGGTCCATAAGACAGCCTTGATGCCAGATCTAATAACTGCCGGGTCTTCGAAAGTGGCGATACGAATACCGGATCATCCAATAACCTTTGAACTCCTCAGGCAGTTGGACTTCCCCCTGGCCGCCCCCAGCGCTAATCCATTCGGTTATGTTAGCCCGACCAGCGCCCAACATGTTTATGATCAACTGAAGGACAATATCCCCTATATTCTGGAAGGGGGTCCCTGTTCTGTCGGATTGGAGAGCACTATCATCGACTTTGATCAGGGACAAATCCAGGTTTTGAGAAAAGGCGGTATTACGGTGGAAGAGATCGAAAAAATAACCGGTCCGGTGCAAGTGATGGAACGGTCAACCAGCCGTCCTTCCGCCCCGGGAATGTTAGATCAGCATTATGCTCCCAGTATCACCTTGACCCTGCAGCCTCTGCAGCAGATACTTTCCCAATATTCACCGGAGAAGATAGGACTTCTGGCCTTCGAAAAAGGTCATCCGGAAATAAAGCAGGAAAATCAACTAGTGTTAAGTGTACAGGGGCATCTAACGGAAGCAGCACAGAATTTTTTTCATCATTTACGCGAGCTGGATAAAATGGACCTGGATATCATTGTGGCCGAACTGGTACCGGATAAAGGCCTGGGAAGAGCAATTAACGACAAGCTTAGAAGGGCAGCCATAAAATCGAAAAATAAGTTAGCCTGACTTGTTGATTTAAATCATTTATTAGCCAAAGTATAATTTATATATTTCCCTCTGATCGAAGAATTCGATTAGAAAGAACCCAGTTTTATATCACAATGATCCAATCTAACCATACAGGCATGATACCTATATTATTTGTCGTAGCCCTCTTTTTATCACTTACTGTGGCGACAGTGGATGCCCAAAGGCTTTCCCGGGATCTGAATGTCGAAGTCCTGATTAACCAGGCAGGGTATCTGCCCCAAGCGGAAAAAATATGTCTATTAAAGGGTTTAAACGAGTATACATTTCAGGTGATCGATACGGAAACCGGAGAAATTCGATTTCAAGGAAAAATGACCCAAAATAGTGGTGACTTCGGTGCTTATGCCAGAGGAGATTTCTCTGCACTATCGACTCCCGGTAATTACTATATCGAAGCTGATACCTTCCGCTCCTACCCTTTCGAAATTTCGCCTCAAGTGTATAGTCATGCTCAGCATCTCATTCTCGATTATTTTTCCAGGCAACGTTGCGGTGCCAGTAGTACCGGTTATCTCACCCCCTGCCACACCGATGATGGCATCCGGATGGATAATGGAAAACACCAGAATGTGACTGGTGGATGGCATGATGCCAGTGACCTGAGGAAGTGGGTAGGTGCCACTATATATGGGATGATTGGACTGAGCAGATGCCTTGAGTTTAATATGAGGGACCGGACCATGAGGGAAAGAATTGCCAAAGAATTGCAGTGGGGAAATCAATACTTTCTCCATATGCAGGAGCCGGAAGGTTTTGTGATGAGTTATATCGGAGGGGATGTGCAAAAACATTCAGACAGTAATCGATGGACCGACAACAGGATTGGGACGGATGATGGTGCGCTCGAGATGGTGAAACCAAATGCCGGAATTTCACAGGCAGATATGCTCATTTGGGGGAGTCAGGACGATCGGATCATTCGCACAGATCCACTCGATTTCACGGGCCAGTATAATTTTATTATCGCCCAGGCAAGGATGGGACGACTGATGAAAAGAATAGACCGGGCTTATGCCAAAAGATGTCTCGATGCCGCTGAAAAATGCTTCAACTGGTGCAGGCAGCAAGATAAGCCGGAGAGAGTGGGGATTATTGCATTCTCGCTTCAGGCCGCTATTGAACTGTACCGGAGTACAAAAAATAAAACCTATCGAGACCAGGCAGTAACTCTGGCCCGGAATCTTGAAAAATTACAGGCTAAACCTGCAGGCGACTCGATTTATGGTTTCTACTTTGAATCCGATTCAGGAGTTCCCTACCAAAATATCTGGAATGGATGTCTGGAGTTAATTTCGCTATGCGAACTTACAGAGACATTTCCCAATCATGCCGATCAGGCCATCTGGAGCAAAATGATCAAAAACTATTGTAACGGATATCTCAAGCGAATTACCACCAGGAATAATTTTAATATCGTGCCGCTTGGTCTATATGGGGAAAGTGATCCCGGTGGGAACCGGAAGGTCGGATCATACTGGTACCGGTATTTTATGGTTCCAAATCCGGAATGGTGGGTAGGAATAAATGCAAACCTCGCTTCTTCGGGAGTGGCTTTATCCATGGCCTCGAAATTGTTGAATGATCCGGAACTTCAAGCCATGGCTCAACATCAACTTGACTGGATCCTGGGAAGTAACCCACACCAAAGCTCCACTTTAATTGGTATTGGCCACCATCACCCCCGACACTTTCCCGGCAGTACCTTTCTGCCACGGACTCCGGTTATCTACGGGGCGGTCATGAATGGCCTGGGTGGCAACGAGAAGGATCAACCCATCATCGGAGACGGAAACTGGCAAATCTCTGAATATTGGACACCCATGGTCTCATATACACTGTGGTTGATGGCAGAATTATCAAACATCGCCAACTGATCCCGGTCAGAAAGATTTTTCAGCGAGATCATCTGCGATCAAATGCCGGCTTAAGTCTCCAGGCAAGTCTGAAGATCCCGGCTGACCATTTCCTTCTCCTTTAGGGTTTGGCCCCCATTTATTTAGACCGTATTGACTATCAGTACACAACCAGATAAGCATCAAAATAGGGCCCACCAGTGGAATGACTATCAGGAAATAATACCAACCACTTTTTCCAATATCATGCAGGCGGCGAACCGCAACAGCAAAGTATGGAATAATAAAAAATAAAAAGCCCACGACGTAGGTAAATGCAGTGTTGAAAAGCAATCCTTCAGCAAAGGTTACAGCCATCAAAATCGAAAAATAAAACAAGACGAAATACCAGTACTCACTACGACGGGATCTTCCGGAAAAATCGGCGTATTTACTTATAGCCAGCTTAAAATGTTCAATTCCGTTCATCGGTTAACTTTTAATGATAAAACAATCCAATTTCAAAAATAATGCCAAGGGGGATCTCTTTTACCAGGTTCGTTCTTTCAAAAATCATACTCCACTCCTGCCGGAAGGGCTTCGACATTTACCTTCATCCATTCACCATTAATCTTGATCACAAGAAGATGATGATCCTTATCATAAAACAAAGTACCATCTCCTCCATTTTTCAAGGAAATAAAATTGACATATTTTGCGTCATCCGCATGATTTGTCTCGTCATCCCCTTGCGGCTTCTCTCTCAGAAGATCTTCCTCCCCAATATTACCGAGAGTAAGGGCATTATTCATCCTTAGAGAACCATAAAATACAGCTTCATCCCGGCTAAATAAATAGGAATGTTCACGAACATCCGAACCAATTCTAAACCAGTTGTAAGCAGGTGCCGAATGATTATAAACGGTACCATAATAATAAAGCTCTGCTACCGGTTTTTCCAGCTCAATATGTTTATTGACCAACATGGTAATTCTGGACTTATCGTCGCTGGCAAATCCTTCGAAGACATGATAACCCCAGCGCTTTCTGTTTTTCTCATTTTCATTTCCCCTCACCTGAATCATGTAGGGTGTAGAGATAATGCCATCAACTGTAGTGTACATAGGAGTTAATTCAGTATTAAATCCAAAAGCATATCCCCGGTTCTGCCATTTATCCCATTGCGCATCGATGTCAGATCGAAGTTCCAGACGATTATTTTCCGAAGCAGCATGCCCTCTTCGCAATTGAATGTAATTGTCCAGATCTGCCTGGGAATAAAGATTAAAGGCAAGAAATATAATTACGGCGGCAACAATGATTTTTTTCATATTGATTTAGGATGAAACCAAATATTGGTCTATTATTTTTTAAAAGCGTATCAACTAAAGTCTAATAGTAAATGGCCAACCGGTGAATTGTTTTGCCGTCTCCTTCGTCACGTCTTCAAACCTGGGCCAGCATTCAAAGGTGATTTCTTTATTGGCTTTATTCATGCGAACTAAACCATATCCGGCACCATTTGAAGGGCCATCCGGATTTGCATAGGCATGCATCGTGATCTTATTGTCAAATCCATCCAGATACTGGCCGGTCCAGGGCAAGAGGTCATTGCTACCCTTGCCAGGCATTTCATCCTCCGGCCACCACCAACGGCTGTAGTAGTTGTTTACAATGGCGGGTACTACGAAAGCCCAGGGTCCGTCATCAAATTCCTCGATGCCGTGATGAATCACCGTGGCCAGATGTTGATCACCTGCCACATGTATCGCGTTTGCCTTGTTGATGGCAGATAGTGCCCGCTTCCGTCCGCTTTGAGGCCATCCATTGGAATCAAGATCTGCATGTAAGCGGTTGTCTTTGTTTCCGTGTAAATGGGCACCCCCACAGAAACCGGTTTGAGACAGAACTACTTTGAATTTGACTTCAGGATGCTCATCTGCCCATTGGTTAAGGAATTGCTCCTGTCTCGCACCCAGCAATTCCAATCCCGGTAAATCGATAGACCGGGGATCATAGTCCGGATTATTAATGTGATCTGGCCGGGGACCTTGCTGAGGTATTTTACCTTTTGGACCCGATTTAAATTTCCTGTCCTCAATCACGGCAAAATCCACTCCCCCCAATAGAAAACTCGTGTAGTACACGCCAATACCCTGTTCTATTGGCGTGGGATCGAAGGCATCGGGCAGATGTGCCGTCTGGCAGCGTTCTACCATCTTAACGTACTCCGGATGATAGTAATAACCCCCGTCATTGCCATCCGGCGTGGAGGCTTTCTTACCATTTTCACCCCATACATTTCCCTGACCGATGTCATGATCGTCAGGAATAGTGATACAGGGACGGTCACGAAAAAGATCCCGAAACTGCTGACCGAATTTAAGCCAGGCTGCCGTGTGTTCTTTATGGTCGTATGATTGGTCTCCGGCAAAAAATAACAGGTCCGGATCCTGATATCTTACATTGCGGATGTAATTATGACGATCACCCCGATCCTTATTACTATTGCAGGAAAAGGCCGCTAAAACGATCTCTTCCTTGTCCACCGGATCTTTTCTGATCAACCCCTCAAAAAATGCATTTTTACCGTGAGTGATCCGGTAAGGCATATCCCGCGACATATCCCAATTCCCGACCCGGAACAAGGCAGACCACCCCAGATCATTAACATCTTGCTTTTGAATTTCCTTCCATTCCCCATTCTCCAGAATCGATAATGTCACTTCCCTGCTCTCTTCCGGATAGAGCGGATAAAGTTGGGCAGTTAATTTTAAGATGTTATTTGCAACCGTGTAAATTCCAAATGCCACGACACTATCACGATCTACCTGCAGGTCGATGATTTCATTCGGAGGGCGATTCCACCAATCATTGGTTGCCAACGAGTCCACTTCGGTAAATTGGGCTACTACCGGCGGAGCCAACCGGGCAGGTTCATTCTTTTGTTCACAAGCCAGAACAAAAAACAGCAAAGGAGAAACCAGAAATAAAAATCGCATATCAATACTTATTGGATAAGTGAAGATAGGGATTATACCGGCTTCCAGCGACTCTGGTCCAGCCAGGTGAATCCGGTTCGGATGGAAAGACTTAAAGGCGGTTGATTTCCAAATATTTTTGGTCTGTATTTTCAAAAGTCACGGTATTACGCAAAGGCCTTCCCATCCCATCCCAGGCAATTTCCATTTCATCCCCCTCTTCCAGGATAATGCCTTTTCCGAAACTGAATGCATCCGCACCAAAAAAATGCACATGAATCTGGCCGGGAATCCGGTGGCTGGGATACTTAAAATGATGATATTCGAGATTGGATAAAGAATGGCACATATTTTTTTCTCCGGTCCTGATATCTGCGGACCAACATGGTGCCCCCTGACGAATCACCGATACCTTCCCACTGATATCCTGAAAATCTATGTCCAGAACTAACTCAGGTCCAATCGAACAATTTCTGATTTTGGATGGAGCGAGGTACAAATAATTTTGCTTCTCCATCACATGATCAGAAAATTCGTTAGCCGTAACCCACCCAATCCTCCAGGGCTTACCATCCTCATCCACCACATAGATACCCGCAATTTCCGGTTCTTCACCTCCATCAAGAGCAAAAGAAGGGATCTGCAGCATATCCCCATGAGTTGCCAGCTGGCTACCGTTGCCTTTGTAAAACCATTCGGGCTGCACACCAACTTCACCCGGTCTGGGTCGGCCACCCTGCTCTCCCCACTGATACATTTTCATACTATCGGTCATTTGCATATTCCCTGACTCATCGTGCATGGCATTCCGGTTGAGCGCACTCGACCGGTGCGTTAAGCCCGTGCCGGACAACAACAAATGCTGGAAATCACCGGGGTCATCTATCGGAGGTACTAATTGCCAGTCGGACCTGCCAGAGTAGATCGCATCATAATTCAGTGCTTCGGTTTTGTCCGCCATCGTTACAATGTCAACCAGCTTCCCCTTCACCCGGAATGTGCTGTGAATAATTTCGAGTATGGTGCTGAAGGACTTTAAAATGCCCAGAAAAGGCTCTTCCACTACAGCCACTTTCCTTCCGAAATGGGGATGAATTAATTGTACCAGGCGCATAGGGTAAAAATTAGGATTTATCCCTGAATTTATCATTTAAATTTTGACCGCTAATGATATTCTGCTAGTTTAAAGTCACTATTAGATCCAGTCCCTATTCCATAGAATTTCCGGATATTGAGTACAAAATCATTCTATGCCGTTGCGACTACTATGGTTAATTCCTCTCTTCGTCCTTGCGATTCTTTCCTGCAACCCAACCGGTCAGGATCAGCAGGACCGACCCAATATTTTATTCATCGCCGTTGATGATCTCCGGCCGGAATTGAATTGCTATGGAAAATCGCATATACATTCACCTAACATTGATCATTTGGCAGCACGTGGCATTTTATTTAATCGAAATTATTGTCAGGTACCTGTCTGTGGAGCTTCCCGGGCCAGCCTTCTCTCAGGAGTTCGACCTACCTCAAGCCGGTTTGTCGATTACTCCACACGGCTGGAAGAAGATTTTCCCGGGGTAGTAAGTTTGCCTGAATACTTTAAAAGTCATGGATATACCACGGTTTCCCGGGGTAAAGTTTTTCATCATGCGAATGATCAACCGGATGCCTGGAGCGAACCACCCTGGTCGCCCGCTCCAGTCAATCCTGAGTATGGATGGTTTGACTATGCAGACTCTAATTCACTGGCAATCATCAGGCAGATCCAGTCAGCAAATCCGGATGCTAAAAACACAGCGATACGCGGGCCAGCATTCGAATTTCCGGATGTAGCTGATACGGTATATAAGGATGGTAAATTAGCTCAAAAAGGTATGGAAGACCTGGAAAGACTTGCCAAACAAAACAATCCTTTCTTCCTCGCCATCGGTTTCTGGAAACCACATTTACCGTTCAATGCCCCCAGAAAATATTGGGACATGTATTCCGGAGATCATCTAGAAATGTCACCTAATCCCTACATTCCGGAAAATGCACCTAAACAGGCCATACATAATTCAGGAGAATTGCGAAACTATGGGCTAATTCCAAAGTCCGGACCCGTTTCTCGAGATACAGCAAGGCTGCTTACGCAGGGGTACTATGCCTGCATTAGTTACACGGATGCACAGATAGGTAAACTCCTCGATATGCTCGACAGTTTAAAGCTGAGAGAAAACACGATCGTCGTATTGTGGGGTGATCACGGCTGGAATCTGGAAGATCACACCTTGTGGTGTAAGCACGCCAATTTTGAAACCTCTATGCGGGCTCCCCTCATTATCAGTGCTCCGGGACTAACCCATGGTCAGATGACCAATGCCCTGACCGAATTTATCGATATCTATCCAACCCTGTGTGAGCTTGCAGGTCTGGAGAAACCGGATCATCTCGACGGGACCAGCCTGTTACCTCTAATCACAAATCCGCAAGAGCCCTTCAAGGATGCCATCTACAGTCGATTTCACCGGGGTGAAAGTATTAAGACCAAAGATTATGTCTACACGGAATGGATTGATCCGAAGCAGTCGGAAATTGTCGCCAGAATGCTGTATGACCATAGAACGGATTCGCTGGAAAATTATAATGTCGCTGAAGATCCACGGTACAGCGAGATCACGATGCACCTGAGCAAACAACTGGAGGAAAGACGCCGGAAAAGTGAGGCAAAAAGAGCTCCGGAATAACTTACTTCCACAACCTGACAAAAGCTTTACATGGTCATAGCCTGTACCGGAAAGACCATCCTTCATGCGACCCATAATAAGTTGGCAGGCTCCAAATCGACCCGAAATACACAGAGTTACTCAATGGCCTTCGCCAGCTTTTCCTGTAGAGCTTCCATGGTCTTGAAAGGACCATGATCCACCGCCATATTATAGAGCCAGGCTGGGATTATACCCCCTGGTCTAGTGCTCACTTCGTACTCGATCCTGATCGTACCTTCTCCTGCATTTCTCACAATCCACTGAGAATCAAATTTATCCACCAGAATATTGTCATCGTTCCTACGCTTGCCGATCTCCGCGTGCGAAGAAGAGTGGTACACTCCGTGGTCATCGATATAGGAACGGGACAAAATGACCAACTCCCGGTCTTTGAATGGAAATGGAAAATCTGTTATCATCCAGTAGCGGAGAAAACCAGAATTCGTGGATCCTATTTCTTCCGCACCATCACACTTATAAACCCAATCAGGATAGCTATCAACATCATTTAGTAATTCAATTAAATCATCCATTTCCGCCTGGAAAGTGGCCTCTATACGGATGTCCTTATAACCGTCAGTATTACTCCGCTTAAAGACATGGATACTTTCATTTTCACGGACCAAATTCCAGCTATCCTTTTCCTGCAAACTCTGTGGTTCCCCGATCATTATAAAAAGTGAAAGTCCCGTGATCCATTTTATCACCAACTCCATAGGTTCGACTTATATTACAATCGACAAACGTTCTGACCGCAAATGTGTTTACGGATTTCCGATAAGTGTATCTAAAATTTCGATTAAATCAGGTTAGGCTGTGATGCATCATCCGCCAAATGATGCACTCCCGAATCCCGTTACGGGGAGGAATAGGCCCTTCTGTATCGAATGAGTTGGCGTATTGAAACCCGGCAATATAGATTTCATGATAATCCAGGCGACACACGACTGGTTTAAAAACCAGCTTTCAAAAAGAGTAAAGAAAACGGCCTGATCCTTTTCGTTCTCCACTTCAAAAGGTATCTTGGAGATAGAGCAAGACAAGAACCAAAAATGACTACAAATGAGACTTCTCCACCCCTTCCAGGAAGACTAATTTCTCTTGATTTTTTCCGGGGACTGACCATGTTTCTGTTGATTTCCGAATCCACAGAATTGTTAAGTCTTCTGGGTAAATTATTTGATGAGGGAACTTTTTTCCACGCTTTTGCCCAACAGTTCCATCATGTTCCCTGGGCTGGTTTGCGTTTCTGGGACCTGATTCAGCCTTTTTTCATGTTCATCGTGGGAGTTGCCATACCATTTTCAGTGGCCAACCGGAAAAAGAAAGGTGAAACGGACCGGCAGATCCGCCGTCACGTTTATCAGCGAGCGCTGACTTTGCTGCTGTTGGGTTGGGGTCTGTACTGCGTGGGTAACGAGTATATTGTTTTCAAATTCCAGAATGTACTGGCCCAGTTGTCAGTGACATATCTGCTTGCCTATTTGGTTATGGATAAACCAAAGAGTGTACAGATCGGGTTCTCATTTCTTCTGATCATACTCACAGAAATTATATACCGGGTTTTCTGGGTGGAAGGCTTCAATCATCCATTCACTCCGAACGAAAATTTCGGAACCTGGCTTGACTTGCAATACGGGGGGGCGGATCTGCGCGGTCACTGGGTTTCTTTTAATGCGATACCTACTACCGCTCATACGATCTGGGGAGTACTTGCCGGACAGCTGCTCATGAGTAATAAAAGTCAAAATGAAAAATTGAAAACTTTACTTATTGCCGGCCTTATCGGCGTGGTAGTCGGTTATGCACTCAGTCCGGTTACTCCCATCATCAAACGGATTTGCACCTCCTCTTTTATTCTGGCCAGTGGTGGATGGACTTTTCTGGCCCTGGCACTATCATATTGGCTGATTGACATGAGAAAAAATTACCGGGGAGTTCTATTCTTTACCATTGTGGGAATGAATCCTCTTTTTATTTATCTATTTGCTAACCTGGGAGGGGCCAACTTCATAGAGCATTTTGTTTCGCCATTCGCCAATACCTTCCTCGGTTGGTCAGGTGAATTACCCCTGCATATTTTCACCAGCATGATTGTGCTTGCAATCCTTTGGTATCTATGCTATTGGTTGTATAAGAAGCACATTTTCATCCGGATATAGCGGTTTTAGTAAGAATCCTAAAGCTCGAAATAGAGTTTTAAGCTTCGATCTTTAGATAAGCTGCAATCAGGCATGAATTGGATAACCGCTGACACGGATTTGCAGAACACAAAAGTTATCTTACGATATTGGTTCTTGCGATTCAAGGTGTATCGTTTGTTACATTCGACTCATACAAGAAACAGTAATAATTCATAAATTGACAAATACAGCCAATGAGATAATCTCCAAATTGGTTTTCCATTGTCAAAATAAAATTGAAGAATTTGAAGCTAGTAGATCGGTTAAGGAATACTTCAAAGCGGACCTGGCTTGTACTGGCTTCCATTTTATTGTTTTCTCTAATCATTACATGGGGCAACACCCATAGGTCAACTCATTCCACTGAAAGTCTGGCCGCACTCTTTGTTTTTGAAATCAGACCCTTGTTGGAAACCAAATGCCTGGCATGTCACGGTAAAAATCCCGACGAAATTGAGGGAGGACTGGATCTTACCTCGCGGCAAGGTATGCTCAGAGGTGGACTTTCAGGGAAGCCGGCCGTGAGCCCCGGATCGGTGGAGGAAAGCCAGCTCGTCATGGCGATCAAACGCCTGGATCCGGAGACCGCCATGCCGCCCAAATCAAAAGAGCGCCTGACCGTGGAAGAGATCAGCTATTTCGAAAATTGGATCAGAGGGGGAGCTCCCTGGCCGACCGAGGAGGAAAACGAACAGATCTCAAAAGACCCCCGATGGAAGGGAAAGGGAAGAATATCTTTTTCAATTGAAGGTGCATTGAGCCAGGCATGGGCAGACCGCCAATATCGCCTGGAAGCACTTTGGGCTTACCAGCCTCTTGAAAATATTGAAATACCCGCAGGACACCACCCCATCGACTTCCTGATTGATCAACAACTCGAGAAAGCTTCGTTATCCAAAGCACAAAGGGCTTCCCCGGATCAACTGGTCCGAAGGGCATTTCTTGATCTGACCGGCCTTCCGCCTGACTATGCTCAAGTAAAAGATTTTAGCCAAAACCCGGACAGTAACAAGTTTTCTAGCCTCATTGAAAGCCTCCTTTCCCGCCCCAACTATGGTGAACAAATGGCGCAGCTGTGGCTGGATGTGGTGCGATATGCAGATAGTGATGGGTTTTCCAACGATTATATTCGCCCCAATGCATGGAGGTATCGGGACTATGTAATTCGTTCTTTTAATACAGACAAACCATACGATCAGTTTGTAATCGAGCAAATAGCCGGGGATGAACTGGACCCGGAAAACCCGGAAATGCAAATCGCCACCGGATTCCTACGAATGGGCCCATGGGAACACACATTTATGAGTGTGGCAAAAGAGACCAGGCAACTGTTTTTAGATGATGTAGTAAACAGCGTTGGTGAGACATTTTTATCCACTCCTCTCATGTGTGCGAAATGTCATGACCATAAATTTGATCCGATTAGCAGTTTAGACTATTACCGGATCC
Organism: Saprospiraceae bacterium; assembly: GCA_020436835.1. Taxonomy (GTDB): domain Bacteria; phylum Bacteroidota; class Bacteroidia; order Chitinophagales; family Saprospiraceae; genus JABDMH01. The sequence goes on from JAGQWZ010000359.1 coordinate 15,124, forward strand.
AGGCTTGCTTTGCCACAACACAATTTGCGGACCGACCCACTCCTTTTCTCAGCACGGAAAACAGGCAACTGATGGAGCACGAGAAGAAGAGGATTCAATGGTGGATTGACCAAACCCGTTACGAACAGCAATTGATCGAAGCGAAAGAAGAATCAGCTGTCAAATCCTGGCTGACTCAAAGAGGAAAACCTTATCTCTCAAAACGTGACCGTCGCAAGCTGCCAGAGGCAGAAAAGCCTCCAAGATACCTGGGCTTAAATAACACGGATCTCGGCTACCGGAAAGTGCTGCAAAAAAGAATGCAGACCTTAAATTCGGAACTCAGGAAATTTGAACCATTGGCCTTTTCTGTTTATAATGGTCCGGATCAAGTCGCCTGGAGCGGACGAATTATGGAGGTGCAACTCAACGACACCACTCCGCTAGCTGAGACACATCTCCTACAGGGAGGTTCCATCTTTGCCCCCTTACAGGCAGTAAAACCAGGTATCCTCCAGTCGATTCCTCTCCTGCAAAAATACGAGAGCGACCTGGATTCCTCCAGCCTGGACCCCGTTCTGCCGGAGGGAAAGGAAGGACGAAGGTTAGCCCTCGCCAGGTGGATAGCTCATCCGGACCATCCACTTACCAGCCGCTCTATTGTCAATCGTATCTGGCAATTTCACTTTGGGGAGAGCCTGGCACCGGATCCTAATAATTTTGGCACCGCAAATAAACCTCCGGTCCATTCCGCCCTGATCGACTATTTAGCCACTTATCTGATAGATCAGGATTGGTCATTGAAATCCTTACATCGACTGATCATGACCTCAGAGGCTTATCAACGTAGCACTATTCCCTTGAATATGGAACAGCAAAAGCTAAAGGATCCGGAAAATAACCTCTATGCACATTTTAATCCCAGAAGACTGCATGCAGAAGAAATCCGTGATGGCATGCTTCTGATTTCAGGAGAATTGAATCTCGAAATGGGAGGCATTCCAGCCCGACCCGAAATAAATCAGGAGGTGGCTCTGCAGCCTCGTCATATCATGGGTTCTATTGCCCAGGCCTATCAGCCTAACCGGCACCGTACTGAGAGAAACCGCCGAACAATTTATACCTTACGAATCCGCAGTCTTGAAAATCCCTTCCTGAGTGTCTTTAACCAACCTCGTACCGAAATATCCTGTGGAATCAGAAGCGAATCCACAATTTCACCACAGGCACTGGCGATGTTAAATAATGCTCAGATACGCAATCGGGCACTGGCGACAGCAGTCAAAATATATGATGAAGGACAGGACCCGGAAACCCAGATAAGAGAGGCAACTCGTAAGATTTGGTTGAGAGATCCGAATCCGGAAGAGATGACCCAGGCCAAAGACTACCTGAAAAAAATGGTTGGCTACCATCATGACAATGAAATCCCTGCATCCAACAGACCTACCAAGGTAAAGCGGGAAATGTTTGAAGAAATGACCGGTGAGTCTTTTGAATTTGATGAGAGACTCGATATTTATGAGGATTACGAATCAGATGTCGAATATTACCAGGTACCAGAACCGGTAAGGGCTTTAGCTGATTATTGTCTCCTATTATTCAATAGCAACGAATTTATGTATGTGTACTGAAAGAAACAGACACTGGAACCGAAGAGAATTCATTTACGGTCTCGGAGCCGGAATCGGTGCGGTTGCGTTGAGTAGTCTTGAAGCCTGCCAGGGTAACCTGCCCAAAAGCATCGACCGGCTAAAACAGCATCATCCTGGCCAGTCTCCCATGGTCATTCCCAAAGCTAAATCCTGTATTTTCCTGACGATGGAAGGGGGGCCTTCTCACATCGACACCTTTGACCCCAAGCCGGAACTGCGCAAATTTCATTTAAAGAAATTTGAAAGGCAGGGAGAGAAATTCAGTGCCATGTCATCGGGAAACCGCTACATCGTACAAAGTCCCTTTTCGAGTCGGAAGGTGGGTGAATCGGGTGCCGACTTCAGTGAACCGTTTCAATATCTGGCAAAGGTGGCAGATGATATCTGCTTCTACCGTGGACTGCAGGCTGAGTCGGTGAATCATCCTACTGCTTTATATCAGATGAACACCGGTAATCAGTTCGGGGGAGATCCCTCTATCGGATCCTGGGTGACGTATGGGTTGGGATCCCTTAATGAAAACCTCCCATCATTTATCGTGCTTCCCGAAATTGCCTGGCCCCAAGGAGGCCCCTCCAACTGGTCCAATGGCTTTTTACCGGCAGAATTTCAGGGAACACCATTCCGTCCACATGGATCAGCTATTCTAAATCTTGAGCCGGCACCGGGTGTCAGTATGTACCACCAAAAAGAAAGTCTTTCCCTTCTCGAGAGAATAAATAGTGCGCAACAGAAATCACACCCGGAACACGCTGAGTTGCAGGCCCGGATAAATAGCTATGAGTTGGCATTTCGGATGCAGATGGAAATACCGGATGTCATCGATATTGATTCGGAGCCGGACCATATCAAAGCATTATATGGCCTCAACCATTCTTCAACCCAGACTTTCGGACGTAAATGCCTGATGGCGAGGAAACTGGTAGAAAAAGGAGTACGTTTCGTTCAGCTGTACTCCTCTGGTTGGGATTCGCACGATTTTCTTGCCCGGGCACATGGTCAGTTGATTAAAAGCATCGACAAGCCCATCGCCGGATTGATCCAGGACCTGAAGCAAAGGGGATTGCTCGATGAAACGCTCGTAGTCTGGTGTGGTGAATTTGGTCGAACTCCCGATAATGGCTTCAGAGAAGGAGGCATCGCCTACGGCCGGGATCATAATCCGGAAGCAATGGCATTGTGGATGGCAGGCGGAGGGGTCAAATCCGGTCATACGATCGGAGCGACCGATGAGCTTGGAGCTACTGCCATTGAAACCGTACATCCGATTGCCGACCTTCACGTGACCATTTTAAGACTGCTGGGCTTGGAGGATCATAATCTCACTTATTTCCATAATGGAAGACATAAACAATTATCTCAATTTGGAGGCAACGTTATAAATGAGTTGATTGCATGATCTACTAGCAGACTTCATTGATAGATTCAATAAGCACGAGAAAACAAATCGAATATGAAACGGCACTTCCCACTTTTGGCTACACTGGTTTTTATCATAATCAATACATTAAACGCTCAAGAGGTCTTTATGGCCGGAATGGCAAGGGTAAATGTCACTCCGGAGATTCCAGTCCGAATGAGTGGATATGGGAATCGCGACAACCCTTTTAGTGGAGTTCACGATTCCATTTATGCAACAGCCATGGCTCTGCAAATCGGCGATTCCCGGTCTGTGCTGGTCTCAGCTGATGTGGTTGGATTTTCTCACAGTTTTGTAGATGCGATTAAAGAGAAGATAGAAAAAAAGACCGGAATCTCTGGCCACGACATCCTGGTGATCGCTACCCATAATCATGGTGGACCGGTAACATCGGTCTACTCTGATGATCCAACTCCAGCAGAGGAACAATATTTTGAATATTTGCAAGAGAAGCTGATTCAGGCGGTCACAGAGGCGGTTAACAACACCGAGCCTGCCAGGATTGGAGTAGGGCGTGGCACGTGCAAGATGAACATCAATAGGAGGGCAAGGCATGCCGAGGGTGGAATCTGGCTGGGTCGCAATCCAGATGGCCCCTGCGATCACCAGGTCACCATCATTCGTTTGGATGATCTCAATATGGAGCCGATTGGGAGCCTCGTCGACTGGCCGTGTCATGGGACGGTCAGCGGTCAGGACAATACCCAAATCACGGGAGAATGGCCCGGGTCGGTAGCGAGGCATATAAGGGAGGAGGTGCAAATTCCGGTGATGATCACTGCCGGTGCCTCGGCTGATATCAACCCAATTTACGGTCCCAATTCGAAATTTAACGATATCGAAGCCATCGGACAATTGGTAGCAGAGGAAGCTCTAAATATATTTTCAAAGATTGATACAGAAATACCCGGGGAGCTAGAGATCGAAAGAGCCTCGGTACAGGCCAAAGGCAAAAAGAGAAGTAGTTCCCGTCTTCCGGGAGTCTCTCTTGATCAGGCAGAAGATCAGACCCTTCGATTGGTAAGTTTAAAAGTGGGAAATATCGTCATAGCTGGTATTTCCGGTGAGTTAATGACAGAAATCGGAGGTGCAGTGGTAGGCATCAGTCCATTTAAAAACACCTTTGTCATTTCTCATTGCGATGGAAATAATGGGTACCTGTGTACTGATGCCGCATACCGTGAAGGAGGATATGAGCCCATGGTTTCGAAAACTATGCCGGGAACCAGCGAATTAATTCAGAAAAATTTTAAGATTCTCTTCAATAAGCTATAAAATCAATCTTCTGTCGGAGAAGATTAACCAGAAATATGCAAGACTCAAGATCCATTGAAGAAGAACTACTAAATAAAGCAGCGGATGTTACTGATGAAGGGATAACCATAAGTAGCATGATCGATCCAGGTCAACCGCTAATCTATGTGAATCACGCATTCGAGCACCTCACCGGTTATAAGAAAGAAGAAGTACTGGGTAGAAACTGCCGCTTTCTCCAGGGTCCAGGTACGGATAAAGATGCCGTGGCAAAAATCCGTCAGGCAATCCAAGACAATAAATCGTTGACTCTGGAATTACTGAATTATAAAAAAGACGGCTCTCCGTTCTGGAACCGCTTATCGATTAGTCCTATAAGAAATTCTGGAGGCAAGGTTACACATTACGTTGGAGTCCAGTCCGATATCTCAGAGTTGAGAAACACGCAGGAAGATCTGGAACAGGCCAATCAAGAATTAAATCAATTTCGTGAAAAAATACTGTCTGAATTAAATCGAGCCAAAATTGTTCAGCAATTCCTTCTTCCTGCCGAGTATCCGGTAACTCCGGACCTCGAATTTGCCTCGTTATTTGTTCCCATGGAGCAGATTGGAGGTGATTTTTATGATATTCTAACCATTGAAGAAGGAGTGTACGGACTCCTTATTGCTGATGTGGTGGGACATGGAATACCTGCAGCGCTTCTGACCTTTATGTCTTCGACGACATTTAAAAATTCGGTGCAGGGAATTACCTCAACAGCTACAACAATAGCTGAAACCAATAGAAAGCTCCAGGGGAAAATGCCGGATGATGCCTTTGTTACAATGTTTTATGCGATCTATGAGTCAAAGAGCCGGCGTCTGACCTATACCCAGGCTGGACACCCTGAAGCCTATCTGCTCCGGAAAAAAACTGGAGAAATAATTTCACTCAAGACCGGAGACACTATTCTAGGAATTTTCTCTCACAATGAAGTGTCTTATACAGAAAAGTCGATCGAATTAAATCCGGGAGATAAATTAATATTATATACCGATGCGATAATGGATGCCATGGCTCAAGATGACTCAAGACCAAATATGGGTCTTAAGGATTTTCTGAAATTGCAGAAGCATCTTCCCATCCATAAATTGTTTGACCTCGTTTATAATGAAGGTCTCAGATTATCTGAAAATTCTTCCTATCCGGATGATTTCACCATAATCGGTTTTGAAGTACTGCAGGATCAGGATTAAGACCTTTCAGATTATCTGCCAGTTAAATCAACTCAATTTGATCCAAAACCAATTCAAATTCTTCGGGATTTCTATTTGCAATCAGAAAGAAAAGCTTACAGAGTGTAACCTGGTGAAAATTTGGAAGTGAAAGTCTTCGACCCCGAAAGATCGCTTTGAAATTCTTTAGTTCAAATTCCAAAACCTGCCAGTCTCCGGTCGTTTTAAAACTTTGCCCATAGGATTCGCGTTGATCATCGCGGGACTTAATACGTAGTTGAAATTCTTTTCCATCACCCTTAATATTTATTCTAATTTTTTCAAAGTCATCCAATTTAACACTACCAACGTTGTAATGTAGAGAACTAAAACCTCCGTTATTCTCCAGTGAGACCTTGCCATGATATACCCCATGGCCGTCCTGGTCCAGATGAATTTGACTTTCTGACCGCCCTCCCATCACCGAGTCATTGATTATCTGCCACTTTTCAAGATTGCAAGCGGGATGAAATGAAAAAAGAATCATTTTAAAATAGTTGATCAGCCTTGAAACAAAATTATCGTTCCCCGGTTTGAAAAACATGAAGCAAAGCACCATAATCGCATAATGAGTAACAAATACAGAGAATTCCGGTAAATTGAAAAAGGATAAAAGATCATGTCAGATAATTTCCTTAAGGCTGCCCTGCTGTTGCTAATATTTTTCTCACTCACCTCTTGTGGCATAGTGCGTTCACTCACCTTACTGGCACCGAATTTTGATGATTACCGTCATGATCCTCAAGCGCTCATTGGAGCACCCGACCATGCTTTTTTATTTTCCGAGCGACCAGAAGTCAATCAACGGGAGCTTGCAAAAGGAATTAACATCAACTTGCCTTCGGGTGAAAGCATTGATCTTTCTGAATTTGTAAATCAGTTTGATACCAGGGCTTTTTTAATTATCCGAAATGATTCCATCCTCTTTGAAGAATACCCCGAAAGCAACACCCATACCCGTCAGGTTTCTTCATTCTCCATATCCAAGGCAATTGTAACCACCCTGGTAGGTTGTGCTATCAAAGAAGGGTTTATTCAACATACCGATCAATATGTGTGGGAATACTTACCTGAGTGGAAAAAGCAGGGCTTTGAAAAATTAAAGATCAGGCATTTGATGGATCACACTTCCGGTATGAATTTTTCCAAATCCATTTATAATCCGGCCTCAGACCAGGTTCAATTTTACTACGGCCGTAATTTGAAACGTCGAATGGCTAAACGCAAGCCGGAGATCATTCCAGGTGAGGAATATGACTATCAAAGTGCTAATACTATTCTTCTTTCGATGGTCCTGGAAAGAGCCACTGGAAAACCGGTTTCCGAATATCTGGAGACCAAAATCTGGAAGCCTCTAGAAATGGAAGGGTCTGCCAGTTGGTCGCTGGACCGCCGGGGGAAGAAAGGCGTCTTAAGGACCTTTTGTTGTCTGCAAGCTTTAGCCCGGGACTTCGCCAAATTGGGGAAACTGTGGATGAATGATGGTATGTGGAGAGAAAGCCAGATTCTGGCCCCGGGATACATCAGGGGTCTTTTGGGTAAAAATGGTGCATCCAGAAGATATCGCAGTGGATTTCGGATCCTTGATAATGATTCACAGATTTTTTATACCTCGGGCCTTCTGGGGCAATATATCTACATGTTTCCCCAACAAAATCTGATGATCCTGCGATTCGGGGAGCACAAGGAACGGTATGCCGGAAGAATGTGGCGTTCTTCTTTTCTCCAAATCGCTAATCAAATCTGAACTTTTTGGATGGATGATGCATGGAAGCCATAACAATCATCTGATCGATGACAATGCTTCCTTGCGCACTTTCACAAAACCACCAATTAGTGTTAATTTGTCGCATTCAAACTGCTGCCCATGCGATTATCAACGCTTGATTTTGTCCTGATCATCCTCTATTTATGTTCGACCGTGGTGATTGGCCTGGTCTTGAAGAAGAGAGCGCAACGAAGCAAAAAGGATTACCTGCTGGGAGGTAATACCATGCCATGGTATATGCTTGGGCTGTCTAATGCATCGGGCATGTTTGATATTTCGGGCACCATGTGGTTGGTAACACTTCTGTTTGTCTACGGATTAAAAAGCGCCTGGATCCCCTGGTTATGGCCGGTTTTCAATCAGATATTTCTGATGATCTTTCTCTCAATTTGGTTACGTCGATCTAATGTGACTACCGGGGCAGAATGGATTGGCACCCGGTTTGGCTACAAGCGCGGGGCTAAAATGTCGCACACGATTGTTGTCATCTTTGCCATTATCATGGGGTTGGGATACCTTGCCTATGGATTTATTGGAATCGGAAAGTTTGTCGAAATCTTTATTCCCTGGGAGGTCGTTTCGCCGTACATTCCTTTCGACGTCGCGGTCGAATATGTACCGCATCTGTACGGCATCGTCTTTACCTGCTTTGCCGTATTTTATTCTCTGCTCGGAGGAATGCTGAGCATCGTATGGGCGGATTTGGTACAGTACATATTGATGACCATTTCTGCGATCGTTATCGGTATCATTGCCATGCAAGCTGTCGCGGGCAACGAGCTATTGGTTCCGGATGGATGGCTGACTCCTTTTTTCGGTATGCACCTCGACCTAAACTGGACCGGATTAATTGGCGAGGTCAACGACAAAATAGCCAGTGATGGCTATAGTCTTTTCGGGATCTTTTTTATGATGATGATTTTTAAAGGCGTGCTTGTCAGTCTCGCCGGTCCAGCTCCTAACTATGATATGCAGAAAATCCTCTCTACCAGATCTCCCCGGGAGGCAGCATTAATGTCCGGTTCGGTAAGTCTCGTTTTGATGCCTGTTCGTTATTTCATGATTGCCGGATTCGGCATTTTGGCCATTATTTATTATGACCGTCTGGATTTGATTGTGGCCGGCCAAATCGACTTTGAACAGATACTGCCCTCAGCGATCAACCAATTTGTACCAATGGGACTGCTGGGACTACTATTGGCAGGATTAATGGCAGCTTTCATGTCCACTTTTGCGGGTACATTAAATGCGGTACAGGCATATATAGTCAATGACATTTACTTAAAACATATAAACCCGGAAGCTGACAATGTCAAGGTGAAGTCCATGAACTATCTGGCCGGGCTATCGATGGTCCTGATCAGTATTTTATTGGGATTTTATGCAAAAGATGTCAATGACGTCCTGCAATGGATCGTATCCGGTCTTTATGGAAGTTATGTGGCTGCCAATATTCTGAAATGGTATTGGTGGCGCTTCAATGGCAATGGTTTTTTCTGGGGAATGGTAGGCGGGCTGGTACCGGCCCTATCTTTCCGGTTTATTTTTGGTGGTGTATTGGATCTTTATACTTTTCCACTCATGCTTTTGCTGGCGGTCATCGGATGCATAGCCGGGACCTATAGTGCACCACCGGTGGATGAAAGAATTCTCAAAGAATTTTATAAAAATGTCAGACCCTGGGGTTTTTGGGGACCGATTAAAGACAAAGTACTCTCCGAAGACCCCCAATTTAAGGTGAACAAGGATTTCAAGAGAGATATGTTTAATGTGGTCATTGGCACGATCTGGCAGACAGCATTGGTTATCTTTCCAATTTACCTTGTGTTGCTGGAGGCAATTCCGACTTTAATTTCAGTCATGGTAGCATTAATCTGCACCTTCATACTTAAGAAAACATGGTTTGATAAATTGCCTGCCTAAGGGACTCCCTGTTGCTCCTCGTGAGATGGTCCTAACAAGACGGAGAGCGACTTTAATCCCTGGACCCGGTCCGAAAGGATTTTCAGGATTGCCGCAAAAGGCACAAACAAAATTAATCCGGCACCTCCCCATATAATACCGCCAATAAACATTGCTATCAACGTAGCCAGGGTATTCAGTTTCAATTGGTGTCCTACCACCCAGGGAAATATCACATTGGCTTCCAGGTACTGTACGACTCCCAACACAACCACCACACCTACCGGGTACCATATCGAATTGAAAGCAGTCAGGGCAACAATGACGGCGGCTAATCCACCCATCATGATCCCGATATAAGGGAAAAAAGTCAGTAAAGAAGCCAGGACTCCGAAATAAATGGCATTTGGCAATCCGATGATCAAAAATCCAATTGAATTTAAACAGCCGACGATCAGGTAAACCAACGCCATTCCCTTCGCGAATTTAAAATAGGTAGATGTCGTTTCGTCAATGGTATCCTTAAAACCCCTGACCTGACTTTCCGGAACCACCATTAATACAAATTTCACCAGGAGTTCGCGATAGTAGAAAATGAGAGACACAAAAACAGGAATGATCAAAACCATAGCTATGGTACCCGCCGAAATAGAAATCGTCTGCCTGAGAAAGGGTACGGTCTGTTGCAGAAGGTTTTGATAAAAATACTGGGCGATATCCCGTTGTTCTCCGGCATTCACTCCCACCATATTCTCAAAAAAGGTCAGAATTCTCACGCCAAATTCCCAGATCTCTTCTTTTGAACTGGTAATGCTCTGGTGTAAGAGCGTAATGGTGCTGGCAATGAGGTGGTATAATAAAAAACCGGCCACTAATTGCAGGAGTAAAGCAACCGCAATCGCCATATTTCTTCCCAGTCGATTTTCGATCCAGATGCCAATGGGATAATACATAAAACAGATCATCATCGCAAAGCCGAGGGGAATAAATAGAAACCTTCCCTGATAAAGTATAAATGCCAATAGCACGATGAATAACAGGACGATCGTGTAGAACCGGAAATTCTTATAATTGGTGATGGTCATTGCGTTTAGCTTTGTATATAAAAATACAAATACTATCCGCTATATAAGTTCATCCATTCCCGTCAGGACAAGGGAGATTTCCTGCCGGTTAGAGGTCTTCCATGGACCACTCAGCATAGGCAGTTGCAGTTTCATCCAGCCTTACCCCATAGAGCTCCAGGTTGGGAGGAAGATCCTTAATGATCAAATCCACAAAATGTAAAAGCAGATTTTCACAGGTCGGCTGAAAAGGAAGCAAGACGACTTTTTCAAAATTATCCTGCAATACCTTTTGTACTTCGAAACCGGTAGACTGGTTGAGCACCAAAGCATGGTCGAAGTGATCCAGGATTTTTTCCCGCACTAATTCTTTTAAGTCAGTGAAGTCCATCAACATCCCATCCTTCGGATGACCGGGCGAATCAAGCGGCACTCCACGCAACACGACGTAGAGCTTGTAGGAATGACCATGAATATTCCTGCATTGGCCATCATGACCAAGAAGGGCATGTCCCATTTCCAGGGTAAAAAGCTTTGATATCCGGATTTTCCTTACGCTACCCATTTGACCAGATTTGAATTGGCGCGGCAAAATTACTATATCTGACCCTAATTACGATCAGAATTCGCGATAATCCCGGCTAATCGGAACTCCTAATGACGAGAATCATCACTTCATTTAACATATTAACACTCGTTTTCATGCAATTTAGCCTGACTTTTGCTCATGATGTAATAAGAGAAGCAAATTGGTATAGCCAGCATGGACGCAGACAAAATATTGATGTTGAGTTCTTGTCAGCACTGGAGTGCAGAAGGTGATGAACATAGTTGTGAAACTTGTCAGGTCAGAAATTTATTTGTCTTCAAAGAACTCAATCCCGGGGAGCTAAAGGTCTTGAATAGTGAGCGAATGACCATCCTATATCAGGCGGGTGAGTCTATCTACAAGGAAGGAACAAAACCTTCCGGGCTCTTATGCCTGTCGAAAGGTAAAGTGAAAATCGAGAAAGAGAAGCTAAGTGGTGAGTCACAAATTGTTGCGTTAAAAAAAGAGTCCGAATTTATCGGCTTTGCAGGCCTGATCAGTCAGGCCACCCATTCATCTTCAGCCATCGCTCTGGAAGATTGCAGAGTGTGTTATATTCCCAAAGAAAACTTCCTGAAAGTCCTGCATTCCAATCATACGCTGGCGCTGAAAATCATTGAATATCTTGCAAATGAGCTACTACGGACAAACGGCCGAATGGCGGATCTTACCCAAAAACATATGAGAGCCAGACTCGCTGATGCCATTCTCTATGCTTACGAAAAATTCCGGTTCGATAAAGATGATCGTATGATCCAGGTTGAACTGAAGCGCAGCGATTTAGCCGCCTTATCAAATATGACAACCGCCAATGCCATTCGAACCCTTACGGAATTTAGCCGGGATCAGTTGATCAGTGTTGATGGACGGCAGATCTCCATACTTAATCTTTCGGCTCTCCGCCGAATCAGCCAAATGGGCTAGATGCTGCCAGGACGCTGTCTCCGGACCAGGAGTCAGATGGTGCTTTGCCTATCCGCATTCGGAATATCCACAACTGCTGCAATGTAAGCAACCCTCCTCATAAACCATCGTATCCGTTTCTTTACAACTGGGACATTCGGTCTTGACCACTTCTGTACCATCCGGAATAAATTTCTTGAGAGCCCGCGCTATACCCCGCTTCCAGGTATTGATATTCTCTTCCTCGGTATTTAAGCTATTGATCAGATTGACCACATAATTCAGAGGCATGCCATGCCGCATTACCCCCGATATCAACTTTGCATAGTTCCAGTATTCTTTATCAAATGATCGGGACAACCCCTCAATGGTGATCCGGTAACCATCCCGGTCAGCAAATTGAAAATCATATCGATTACTATGCAACTCCTCGTCATAGCTTTTGATGACCCAGCCCTGAGTAACATACTCCGGCAGACGGAAAGTATCCTCTGCTTTGCCACTGAAAATTTCATAAGGCACGCCATCAAGAAGACCAATTACGGCGATCCAGTCTTCATGGTTATTTTTGAAGCGGATCACCGAAGCCGGCAATTTCTTTGGTCGCTTTGGTGGGACATAGTCTTTTAACTCAAACACCGTTCCGCTCAACTCATTCTTCTTTTCTTTATCACTTGACACTAAAACACCCGTCCGAGATCCATCCCGGTAAATAGTACAGCCTTTACAGCCGACTTGCCAGGCAGTTTCGTAGATCTCTCGTACCAGATCTACAGATACATCATTAGGAACATTTACGGTGACACTGATTGAATGGTCTACCCATTTCTGAATGGCACCCTGCATCTTCACTTTTTCTACCCAATCGATATCATTGGCAGTTGCCTTATAGTATGGTGATGTCTTAATAATTTCATTGAGGGATTCCTCGTCCAGTGTCATGACCTTTTCCAAATCATACCCATTGACGGTAAGCCATTCCTTAAACCGGTGGTGGAAAACATAATACTCTTCCCAGGAATCACCGACCTCATCGGTAAAGCTCACTTTTACATTATTGTCATTAGGATTAACCTTCCTCCTTCTTTTGTAATTGATGAGAAAAACAGGTTCAATACCGGAACTTGTTTGGGTCATAAGACTGGTGGTGCCAGTAGGAGCGATGGTTAGCATCGCAATATTCCGACGACCGTATTTTACCATATCGTCATAGAGCTGGGGATCAGCCTCTTTTATCCGGTCAATGAATGGATTGTTAACTTCTCTTTCGCTGTCGTAGATCGGGAAAGCACCTCGTTCCTTTGCGAGATTGACTGAACTGCGGTATACGTTGGTTGCCAGTGCCTTATGTACTTTGACTGAGAATGCCGTTGCTTCCGGAGTGCCATACCGGAATCCGAGCGCTGCCAGCATGTCACCCTCTGCGGTAATGCCCAGGCCCGTGCGCCTCCCCTCCTCACAGGTCTTCCGGATCTTTATCCAGAGATCCCGCTCGGTGGCTTTCATAAAGGCAGGTTCTGGATCAGCTTCGATCTTAGCCAGTATTTTGTCGATCTTCTCCAGTTCCAGGTCAAGAATATCATCCAGAAGGCGATGTGCGTGTTGAGCATACTGTGCGAATTTCTCCATGTTGAAGGTGGCATTGGGTGTAAAAGGATCCTCAACAAAACTATAGAGATTAATCGCCAGCAATCGACAGGAGTCGTATGGACATAATGGGATCTCTCCACAAGGATTAGTGGAGATCGTATTGTATCCCAAATCTGCATAGCAATCCGGGACAGACTCGCGGATCACTGTGTCCCAGAACAATACACCGGGTTCAGCCGATTTCCAGGCATTATAGGTGATCTTGGACCAAAGCTGCTCAGCATCAATTTTTTTACGGGTTATCGGTTTGGACGCATCGACGGGAAATTGTTGGTAGTAGGGTTTTTTGGCCATGGCAGCTTCCATGAAATTATCATCAATTCGAACGGAGACATTGGCGCCGGTGACCTTGTTGTTCTCCACCTTGGCATCAATGAAGTCTTCAGCGTCCGGATGTTTGATCGAGACGGTCAGCATCAGAGCTCCTCTCCTGCCATCCTGGGCCACTTCACGGGTGCAATTTGAATATCTTTCCATAAAGGGAACCAGTCCGGTCGATGACAACGCACTATTCATCACAGGACTACCTTTCGGCCGGATATGAGAAAGATCATGTCCTACTCCTCCCCTTCTTTTCATCAATTGAGCTTGTTCTTCATCAATTTTCACTATTCCTGCATAGGAGTCAAAGCCATTACCGATCACGAAACAATTCGACAATGAAGAGATCTGAAAGTTGTTGCCAATCCCTGACATGGGACTTCCTTGTGGTACCAAATATTTAAACCGGTCCAACAATTCAAAAATATGGTCCTCACTCAGGGGATTGCTGTATTTTTCTTCGATCCGGGCAAGCTCGCGGGCGAGCCGGCGATGCATATCAGCTGGAGTCGATTCATAAATATGGCCTTCTGAGTCCTTAAGTGCATATTTATTCAACCAAACCGAAGCAGCAAGCTCATCGCCATCGAAGTAACGAATGGCTGCATTTAGTGCTTCATTATGTGTATAGGTTTGATTATCAACAGGTTTTGACTTGGTGGCTGGCTTTGAAAGTGTCTTTGTGTCCATTAGAAAAGAGTTAAAATTTCGAATTCTCTGCAATCTTATATAATAATTTTTTCATATATAAGTATTTTTGTAAATCTTTTTTAACCATCTGTTAATATCTTTTTTTTAATAAAGTAAAATTCCTTTGAGGATAAAATGATCTAATACTTAAGTTGTTGATTAGCAGAAAGAAATAAATCAAACCAGGTTTTGCTCTTTTTTAGCTAGCTTAAGGGTATGTTTTACAACATATAAATTTATGATCTTCAGTATAGAGGATTTACAGTCAACCCCGTATTTTCGTCTTGCTAATGTAAATTAGCGAAACTGAGTTGTAATCCACAGAAACATGACCACACTTTACAAACCGATTCACCTTTTTACGTTATTGCTTCTCATTGTGGGCACTCCGAGGATGCAGGCACAAGAGAACAGATCGATCGATGGAACGCTAAATCATCCATTATTCTTTTGGGGCTCCATTTATTCCGAAGTGCGTAATAAGACCGCACCCGCCTACTCCGATGGCATTTCAGCCCCGGCTGGTGAAGACCGTCCCAATCCGAGATACATAAGCAATACGATTTTTCAGGAAGTAGAGAAAATCAATGATCCCCTGGGGCTGAGCGCCTATACCTGGGCCTGGGGCCAGTTTATCGATCATGACATTGTCTTCACACCCAACGGAGAAGAGGGTATGCACATATCTGTTCCTTCGGGTGATCCGTGGTTTGATCCAACCGGAAGCGGACAGGCTGTCATTCCGATGAACCGGGCGGATTATGATCATTCTACAGGAAAATCTATCAGTAATCCGCGAAAATTCTTTAATGAGATTACTGCTTTCATTGATGGATCCTCTGTCTACGGCTCAGATATGGAGAGGGCAAGTTGGCTTCGGACGTTTGAAGGAGGCAAACTAAAGACTTCTTCGGGCAATCTACTCCCGTTTAATACTATTGATGGGGAGCTTCAAAGTGCGATCGATCCTAATGCTCCGGCAATGGATATGCCCATTCCCAACATCTCGAAATGGTTTATCGCCGGTGACGTTCGTGCTAATGAAAATCCCATGCTGACTGCCATTCATACGATATTTGTGCGGGAACACAACCGGCTTTGCGATGAACTGATTGCACAAAATCCGGAATGGAATGACGAGAAGATATATCAAAGAGCTCGAAAAATTGTGGGAGGAATCATTGAAGCCATCGTTTATGAAGAGTGGTTGCCGGCAATGGGCGTTAATATGCCGGAGTACGATGGATACGATATTTCTGCCAATCCCAATATTATCAATGAGTTTGCTTCGGCGGCTTATCGATTTGGTCATTCGACCGTCAATGCCACGTTGACCCGGCTGGATGAAAGTGGGAATGAAATATCACAGGGAGATATTGACCTGCGAGATGCATTCTTTAATCCGGGTGCCATTTTGGAAGTAGAAGGCATTGAGACCTTTCTGGTGGGTGCCACGACCATGCTTCAAAATAATGTAGATTGTCAGGTCGTAGATGACCTTAGAAATTTCCTTTTCGGCCCTCCCGGTGCCGGAGGATTGGATTTGGCTGCTCTCAATATTAACAGGGGCCGAGATAAAGGAGTTGCGGACTATAATTCCGTACGTAAATCGGTTGGATTACCACCATTGGATGCCTTCACTCAGATGACCATCAATTCTCGTTTAAGCAAGAACCTTACTGACGTCTATCAGGACATCAACAAGGTTGACCTTTGGGTAGGTGTACTGGCTGAAGATCATATGCCCAAGTCGATCTTCGGTCCCACCCTGATGCGAATGATGATCGAACAATTTCACCAGTTAAGAGTGGGTGATCGCTATTACTACGAAAATGATGGTGCATTAACGCCCGCAGAAAGACAAGAAATAAAATCAACCAGGCTGGCAGACGTCATCCGGCGTAATACAGGATTGGAAATCATCCCGGATGAGGTATTTAAAGCATTGCCTTCTAATATTCTGGTCAACCGTACCATCGATGGCCAATTCAATAATCCCAACAATAACTCCTGGGGTGCTGCCCATAGCCGGGTGCTCGTCAGAACTCCTTTAGCTTATACCGATGGAATTTCCACTCCAGCCGGAGAAGACCGCCCTAACGCCCGGGTGATCTCCAATGAGATCTTTGCTCAGACAACTGATCAGGCAGATCCAAGGGGTCTGAGTGCATACACCTGGGGATGGGGTCAGTTTATTGATCACGATATCACGCTCTTTGAGGTCCTGGCGGATGAAAATATGGATATTTCCATTCCGGCCTTTGATGCCTATTTTGATCCTCAGGGTACGGGTACGGCGACAATCCCTATGCAGAGGACGGCGTACGATCATACTACCGGAACGGATCCTTCGAATCCCAGAATTCATACCAACGGGATTACTGCCTTTATTGACGGATCAGCCGTTTATGGCTCTAATAAGGAGCGGGCAGATTGGTTAAGGACCTTTGCCCTGGGTAAATTAAAAACATCCAGCGGCAACTTGCTGCCTTATAATACTGTATCCGGCGAACAATCTGATGCGATTGATCCCGAGGCACCGCGAATGGAAATGCCTTTTCCTCAAGTAACCACCTTCTTTGTGGCCGGCGATGTCAGGGCAAATGAAAATCCTTTTTTAACCTCCATACATACCGTTTTTGTCAGAGAACATAACCGTCTCTGTGATGAACTAATAAGAGATCATCCCGACTGGACCGATGAAATGCTGTACCAGCGTGCCCGTAAAATTGTTGGCGCCCTAATCGAGGCGGTTGTCTATGAAGAATGGTTACCTACACTGGGTATGCAGGTAAAGACCCCTCAGGGATATGACCAGACAGTCGACCCGGGAATCATGAATGTATTTTCGAGCGCCGCCTTCAGATATGGTCATACTACCATCAATAGTACCCTGCTCAGAATGGATGATGATGGGATCACAATGCCACAGGGGGATATTGAATTGAGGGATGCATTTTTCAATCCGGCTGTCATTGCTGAGGTTGGAGGCATCGAACCTTACTTCGCCGGTATGTCAACGGTAGTACAGCAGGACTTTGATTGTCATGTGATCGATGAGTTGAGAAACTTCTTGTTCGGAGCCCCGGGTAGTGGTGGAATGGACCTGGTGAGTCTGAATATTCAAAGAGGCAGGGAACGGGGTCTGGCCGATTACAATTCAATCAGACAGGCTTTCGGCATGGATCGGGTCTCCTCTTTTGCGAAGATTTCTTCTGATCCGATCCTAAATCAGAAATTCGCAACGGTGTACGGAGACGTTAACCGGATTGATCCCTGGGTAGGTATGCTCGCCGAAAACAAATTAAGCAATGCCTTGTTCGGTCCAACGGCTATGACGATTATTGAGCATCAATTCCACGCGCTACGTGATGGTGATAGTTTCTATTATGAATGGGATCCGGCATTCAGTGCTTCGGAAGTTCAGGAAATTAAAAATACCCGTTTGGCAGACATCATCCGGAGGAATACCGGAATGACTTTTATTCCTGATGATGTCTTTATTGCACAGGAGTTCACTACAGACCTGGCTGAATTTACTCCGAATCAGCTTCAATTTGAAGTATATCCCAACCCGACCACCGACTATATTGAAGTTGGATTGAAAGCGGATCAATTAGATAACCAGGAGGACTGGAATGTGGAAATTCTTGATCTGTATGGCAAACAGGTAATGCGCCAGGTAGCCCAAAGCCGCTTTGCCGATGAAAAGCTGACTATTGAAGTGGGAGACATGCTTCCGGCAGGAACCTATCTCCTGAAAGTCAGCCGTGGGGATAAAATTGGAACAAGACAATTGGTGAAATTGTAGTCAATTAAAGGTGTGCTAGCCAGAGAGAATGGTCGTAATTCTATCTGGCTAGCTGCACTTCAATTATATAAAGCTGACTTCCTTCTCTGGTGTAGTCAAATTGCTTTTGGATTTTGCCTTCGGGTGAAACCACCAGGGATGCACCGATACACCACCAGCCTTTCCAGGCTCCATCCTTAACCAAACCTGTATTACTGACACCCACAACAGGAATATGATGCCTTTGGGCAATTTCACAATACGATTGCTTCCAGATTGCACCATAGGGAGTCTTTTCATTATCAAAATCAGGTGGTACCGCCCAACTGCAAGGTGATAAAATAATATCTGCGCCCATCAGAGCCAGCGCATGTCCCAGTTCATTGGTTGAAGGTGCATTGTCGGCACAGATATTTAAGCCGATTCTACCTAATTCCGTATCAATTACCGTACAGGAACTACCGCGGCTATATATGTGTCTGGCGATATCCAGAATATTTATCTTCCGGTGTTTGCCCATGATTTCTCCCTCAGGAGAAATGAGAATTGCGGAATTGTATATTTCCTTTGACGATCGCTCAGTCAGTCCGGCAATGACATGGATGCCATTTTTGCGAGCGGCATCACACAAGATGTCACTAAACCTACCCGGAATAGGTTGGGCATTTTGCAATGCACTTGAATTGGTCCAACCAAAATCAAGGCACTCCGGCAGTACGATGATATCGCATCTTCTCTCCGCCGCTTCTTGGATAAAAGCCACGGCC